>CAZQFQ010000008.1:0-40774 GCA_964592725.1 uncultured Candidatus Saccharibacteria bacterium
GATAAACGCTGAATGCATATAAGCGTGAAGCTGTCTACAAAACTAGGTTTCGTTTCTCGACTTCGGTCGAGAGAAAGGTTCGGGGAAGACTACCCCGTAAAAAATTGGAGATTAGTTGTGGGAGATAGGAGATTGGAGCAATCCCATTTCCAACATCCAACTTCTAAATTCCAACTATAGGTTGCAGGTGTAAGCACGGTAACGTGTTCAGCCGAGCAATACTAATCAACCGAAAATTTTAAATTCTATTATATTAACTAGCAATTTGTGGCTCTCAACTATTTATAATATAGTGAGCCATCCGCCGAAGCTTTATGCGAAGGCGGATAGGTAACACAGATCACAGATAAACACAGATTCACAGATTAACTAATTGTTTTTCTTCATCGGCGAAGAAATAACAGCCGGCTAATCTGTGTATCTGTGGGATCAGTGATCTGTGAATATACAATGTTTAAACAAAATCTCAAGATTTTAGGGATAATGCTAACTATTTTAGCAGTAACCGCGGCTTTTTACTTTTTAAGCTTGGGAACTGTCAGCGCCTTAAAACCTTAAAAACAAGAAATCCTTCCACGTCGAATTTTATTCGATGCCCCCAATGGGGTCCCCAAAAATCCTAACAAGAGTTTTATAAGGGATTTTTGGGGAAGAGGAGCACTTTATGGAGTACGTGAAAGTTTGATCCTAAATCAAACTTGAACGCACGGAATAAAGGGCGACGTGGGTGGCATTTCCAGCCGGGCTCGACCTGATCCCATCCCGAACTCAGTAGTCAAAACGGCTTGGGCCAATGATAGTCATACGCATGTATGCGCAAAAGTAGGTGGCTGCCCTTTATATCAATTGCCTCGTCCTAACGGACGGGGCTTTTGTTATATACAAGTGTAGTTTCCCCTCCCTTGACGGGAGGGGTTAGGGGAGGGTGATTCTTGGAGATAATATTTGCCCTTATGCTATAATTATCAAGTAACTAATCAATCCCAAATGCTCGCAATTGTAATCCTACTTTTTTTCTTAGTGTTGGTTTTGATTTTATTGTTTGTAATTTTAAGTGAATTTGTCGCCTTTATAAGAACCCGCGTGCCGTTTGTGCCAACGCACGCCGGCGACATTGAATTTATAGTAAAAAAGCTCGGCATATCATCGCGCGATGTTTTTTACGATCTCGGCAGCGGCAACGGCAAGGTTGTATTTTTAGTCAACCAGCTCACCGGCGCGCAATGTGTAGGCTTTGAACTCGGCTGGTGGACGATATTGTTCGCGAAGATTAAAGCATTTTTCAGGCCCCCTCTCCCTCTGGGAGAGGGTCGGGGTGAGGGTTCAAATAGGTTGCAGTTCATCAATCAAAACTTCTTCAAATCCGACTGGTCGGGAGCCAACTACATTTATGCCTATTTGTACCCGCCGCTCATGGGCAGGGTAAAAGAAAAATTTTTGGCTGACTGTAAACCCGGCAGCATTGCCATAATCCGTGATTTTCCTTTTCCGGATACTGCTTATCAGGACAAATTCTACTTGCCTAAAGAGCATGAGATTTATATATATAAAAAAATGTAGGCAAAAATTGAATAATTTAATATATGAAATATCTTATAAATATAAGATATTTTTATTTATCCACAAAAGTGTAGAAAAAAACTTGACAGATTATATCAGTAATATATTATATAGGTAGACAACCTAAAGGGAGGGTTTTCTAAAGAAGCTTACGCAAGTAAGCGCTAGACCAGAAGAAGAAACGAGGAAGACTTAAGGAAAGTTTTTAAAGAAAGATGCGGTAAAATGCAAATTTTGTCCCCGGTAGCCGGAGACTCACACGCACCCATCTGCGCATTATATCTCATCATCTTTCTTCACTAACTAACCCATAAATCTTTCTCCCTCGTTACCTCTTCTTCCCTGGTCTTCTTCTTTTGTGGACTTGGGACTTACGCGTTTGAGGTAAAGAAAATTAAAAAAACCATATATTGTTGCCTCAAACCACAGGGGCTTGGCCAATCGCATCGTTATTTTCCTGCGGTGTTTGTCGGCGTAGATTAACTACGCCTCCAAACATCCTCGGAAAATGCCTCGCGCTTGACCAAGCGAGTAAGCCCTAAGGCTATAAGCAATTTCATAATTTCTACTATTTCCCAATTTCCCTATTTCAATATATGGACATACAAGTAATACTCAAAAATTTTGGCCTAAGCGAAAAGGAAATCGCGGTTTATTTGGCGTTGATAGAGCTTGGCCCCTCATCGGTTCGTGAAATATCGGCCAAATCTAAAGTTAACCGAGGCACGACTTACGATATTTTAAAGTCGTTGATTAGTAGCGGCATTGTTTCCTACTATAACAAGGAATCCAAACAGTATTTTATGGCCGAAGCGCCGGAAAAGCTCTTGTCGGCGCTGGATCAAAAGAAGGATGACTTAGATGAGGTGCGCGCGAGCATAACGGAAAATTTGCCTCTTATTAGAACCCTGTTTGAAAAACAGGGCGGCAAGCCCGTGGTAAAGTTTTATGAGGGAAGCAAAGGGGTAAGGCAAATTTTTGAGGATGTTTTGGATGAAGTTTCATCAGCGACAGATAAAACGTATTATTTGTATTCATCAGCAACCGCCGAGCATCGCAAAAATGTTTACGGCTCAATGCCGGACTTTAGCGAGAAGCGGGTAAAAAAAGGAATCAAAGTAAAAATTATTTCCCTGGGCGAAGGCGGCCAGTTGGCGGGACTAGATGAGCGCAAACAGATGCGATTTTCTTCCCCTCTCCCTTTGGGAGAGGGTCGGGGTGAGGGTTTTAAAGGACTTGGCGCGACCCACGAAATTATCTACGCCGGCAAAGTCGCGCATATCAGCCTAGATCAAAGCGGCGAACCGGTCGGCGTGGTTATCCAGAACGAAGAAATTTACAATATGCAAAAAATGATTTTTGAATTTAACTGGGTCAAGCTCTAATGCCGCCGAAAGGACGCTGATTATGACGCTGAATCAACGCTGAAAAAAGTGCCCGGCGACATATCAGCGTACTAATCAGAGGTAAATCGGCGGAATAGGGACAAATAAGCTATGTGCGGAATTGTAGGATACATCGGTAAAAAACAAGCATTACCAATCTTGTTACAAGGATTGAGGGATTTAGAATATCGCGGCTACGATAGTGCAGGGATTGCTGTTCTTGATGGCGGAAAAATCGACAGAGTGCGCGAAGTCGGCAAGGTGGATATGCTGGTGAAAAAGATTGACGGCCAAAAAATGGACGGGAGTTTGGGTATTGCCCATACGCGATGGGCAACGCACGGGGGAGTGACCGAAGCAAACGCCCATCCGCACGTAGTAGGCAAAGGCAAATTGGCTGTGGTGCATAACGGCATTATCGAAAACTACCGAGAAATTAAAAAACAGCTTAAAGACCAGAATTTAAAATCCGAAACCGATACGGAAGTTTTGGCGCAGTTAATTTTTGAAAACTACGATGGCGACTTGATAAAAGCTGTAAAAAAATCCCTGCTAAAAGTCCGAGGCACTTACGGCATTTTGGTTATGCACGCTGACCATCCCGACCAATTAGTCGCGGCACGCTTGGGAAGCCCACTTTGCGTCGGTTTGGGGGAAAAAGAATTTTTTATTGCCAGCGACGTAACCCCGTTGCTTCCTTACACCAAACAGGTTTCTTTTTTGGATGACGGCGAAATTGCCGACATCGGCGAAAGCCTCAAAATTATAAATCTTAAAGATGAAGTAATTACCAAAAATATTACGCAAATTGATTGGGACCGGGCCAAAGCGCAAAAAGGCGGGTTTGAGAATTTTATGCTTAAGGAAATTTTTGACCAGCCCACGGTTTTTGAGGACGCCATTCGCGGCCGGTTTAATTTAGACGAAGGCACGGCGGTTTTGGGCGGGTTGAATATGACGCTTGAACAGATGCGCGATGTAAAACGCGTGATGATTATCGCGGAAGGCACGGCGCGCCACGCGGGCCTTATCGCAAAATACGCTTTTGAGCGCCTGGCTAACTTGCCGACGGAAGTGGATTTCTCATCTGAATTTCGCTATCGCGACCCGATTGTCAATAAGTCCACGTTGGTTTTCGTCATTTCCCAATCCGGCGAAACCGCCGACACTTTAATGGCCGCGCGCGAGGCAAAAAGAAAAGGCGCTTTTGTACGGGGAATTGTGAACGTAATTGGTTCAACCATCGCCCGCGAAACCAAAGCCGGTACTTATATTCATGCCGGCCCAGAACTGGCCGTGGCTTCCACCAAAGCCTTTACCAACATGGTGGCGGTTTTATTGCTTTACGCTCTGCAGTTCGGTCGTTTAAAACACACATCGCTTGCCACCGGTCAGCGATTGTTACAATCATTGTTGGAAATTCCTGAAAAGATGAACGCGGTTTTAAAGCAAAACAATGCTATTGAAAATATCGCGAAGCAATATCAACAATATCACAATATCCTGTTTATGGGCCGCGGCGTAAATTATCCGGTAGCTTTGGAAGGCGCGTTAAAGCTTAAAGAAATCTCCTATATTCACGCCGAAGGCTACGCGGGCGGCGAGATGAAACACGGGCCGCTGGCATTGGTTAGTAAAGACGTTCCGATTGTGGCAATATTAAGCCGCGACCAATTGTATGAAAAAATGAAATCCAGCATTCAGGAAGTCCGCGCCCGCGGCGCCCGCACCTTCATCGTTGCGACCGAAGGCGACAAAGAAGCCAAAGAAGTCGCAGATGAAATAATTTATGTTCCAAAAACAATGGAACTTCTTGAGCCGCTGTTAAATACCATCCCATTACAACTATTTGCCTACCACATAGCCGTAGCCCTGGGCCGCGACGTTGACCGCCCTCGGAATTTGGCGAAAAGCGTTACAGTTGAATAATATGTCAGAAATAAAAAGGTTTAATCCAGACTTAGATAGAACTAGGCAGGAGCGTATCCGTTATTTTGTTGAACTTTTTCAGCGTGGTTTAAAAAATGAAAAAATTATTGCTTATCACGGTACAAGTATTGAGGTGGTAAAAGATATTATTGATACGGGTAAGATTATGGGTGGTTTTGGTGGGCATAAGCCGGAGGAAGTTAGTGTACTTCCGCCACAAATTTCCATTTTTTTAAAGGATCCAAAAATAAATCCATCCAATTTTGTTGAAGAATCAGAAAAAGCGGACGAGAAACTCTATGCCCGTACTATTGCAGAAGATCATGGTATGGCAACGGTGATAGGGGTTGATTTTAGACCAAGGGAGCTTCCGGAGCCCATGAGTAGAAAAATTGTTAATAATGCGAGATGGGCAGTCAGAAAAAGAAAGGGTGTTATTTTAGGTTTTGATAAAAAGATTTTAGACGATTTTCAGCAAAGGTCTCCTGATGAACAAGGCGAGCGAGGTGAGGTGATAATAGAATGCCCTAATGGCATAGATTATAAATATATTGTTGGCTTGGAAGCACAGGGGCAATATGAGCGAGATTATTTTATGAATTTGTATAAATCAGTAAATGCTTAAGCTTATGAAAGCACTAATTTTCGATAAATCAAAAACTGACTGGGAAACTTCGCGCGGGTTTGAGATGGTTGATGTGCCCGAGCCGGTTTTAGGTAAGGGAGATGAGGATAAAATTATTATCAAAGTTGCTTACGCCGGCGTGTGCGGCACGGATAAGGGAATTTGGAACAGGCAGGCTTTTAAGGAGGCAATATTGGGTTCAATAGACGCGGAAGGCACCCTCTCTGCCTCGTCTGACTCGGCATCTCCCCCAAAGGGGGAGAATAATAATGTGCTTCGCTCTTTTCGCATCATCGGCCATGAGTTTTTTGGCGAAGTTAAGGAAGTAGGTTTATCAGTAAAAAATATCAAGTCCGGAGATTTTGTGGCTTGTGAATCGCACGTGGTTTGTAATAAATGTTACCAGTGTTTGCACGGGCAAAAAAATGTTTGTACGAATGAAAAGATTTTAGGCATTAGCGTAGACGGCGGATTCGCGGAATTTGCCAAAGTGCCGGCGCAGGTAGCGTGGAAAACCGACACATCTAAAATTCGCCCCGAGGTTGCGGCCATGCAGGAGCCTTTTGGCAACGCGGTGCACGCCGCTTCCAAAGTTGACGTTAAGGGTAAATCGGTCGCGATTTTTGGCCTCGGGCCGATTGGAATGTTTTTAACCATCATCTTAAAAGGTATGGGCGCGGCTTCTATTATTGGCATAGAGCCGAATCCGGTGGCAGAAGACATGGCGCGGAAACTAGGTATAGACTATGTGATTCCGCTTTTATCGCCCTCCCCCTCTGGGGGAGGGGCAGGGGAGAGGGTTAAAAAACCCTACGCCCACAACCCAGTAGCTATAGAAGAAATTAAAAAAATTACCAACGGTCTGGGCGTGGATGTGGCGTTTGAAATGGCCGGGTTTAATGATTCGGTTAACAACGCCATCGCCAGTGCGCGGCGCGGCGGGGATGTAATTTTGTTTGGTTTAAAAAACGGGGATTTTGTGTTTGAGGATTACAATCGTCTGGTAATGAAAGGCGTCACAATGCATTGCGTAGCGGGACGGCAAATTTGGCAGACTTGGGAGACCACAAGATCGCTGATGGAAAATATTGGAAACGGCGTGCAGGAAAAATTATTTAATGTTATATTAGACAGAGGCCAAGGCACCATATTGCCGATTGCCGATTATAGTAAGGAAAAATTTGAGGAAATGATGCAGGCACATCCAAAATTTTTAATTCAATTTTAGTTTTTAGGCGTCATCCTGAGCACGAACTATAAAAGGACACAGCGCGAAGGATCTCTTATCGTTGATTTTTTATCAAAGTTAAGAGATTACTCGCCACAAAGTCCAGGCTCGGAATGACGCCGGAGAGGAATTTATGTATAAAAATTACCAACAACAATTTCAAGGCGAGCTTAAGGAAATTCGCGACAGCGGGATGTGGAAAGATGTCGGGGTGCTGGAAGGCAAGCAGGGAGCGGAGGTTGAGATGGGCGGGAAGACTTTATTGAACTTCTGCGCCAATAATTATCTTGGGTTGGCTAATTCGCACGAATTAGCCGATGCGGCAAAACAGGGGCTGGACAAATTTGGATTTGGCGAGGCATCGGTAAGATTCATAGTGGGGACTTCGCAGATACATAAGGATCTGGAAAAAGAAATCAGCAAGTTTTTTGGAACGGAAGATGCCATAACTTACACTTCCTGCTTTGACGCAAACACGGGTTTGTTTGAAACGATATTAAAGGAAGGCGACGCAATTTTTTCCGATGAATTAAATCACGCTTCCATTATCGACGGCGTAAGATTATGTAAGGCGGAAAGGTTTAGGTTTAAGAATTCGGATATGGATGATTTAGAAGGAAAATTAAAAGAATTTACATCGCGCGATAAAACCGCGCCTGTAGGGGAGGGTTTGAAACCCTCCCCTACGAGGGCACCACGATTGTTAATTGCCACCGACGGCGTATTCTCTATGGACGGAATTACCGCTAGAGTAAAGGACATTTGCGATTTGGCGGAAAAGTATGGCGCGTTGGTTATGGTAGACGACAGTCACGCCAGCGGGGTTTTGGGTGAGCATGGCAGGGGATCGGTTGAGGGATTAATGGATCGCGTGGACATCCTGACATCAACTTTCGGCAAAGCGCTTGGCGGAGCCGGGGGAGGATTTACAACCGGACGAAAGGAAATAATTCAGGTTCTGCATCAGCGCAGCCGTACTACACTGTTTAGCAACAGTTTGCCGCCGATGATTGCAAGTGCCGCTTTATACGTATTGCAAAATTACGATAAAAAATTTAACCGCAATCGCGAGCAACTCATCAAGAATACAAATTACTTCCGGTCAGCAACGGAAAAATTGGGTTTTAGCCTCGGCGGGGATGGCAAGCACCCCATAACTCCGGTAATGCTCGGCGAAGAGAAGCTAGCCGGGGAAATGGCCGTAAAATTATTTGAGAAAGGAATTTATGTCCGCGGGTTTACCTATCCGGTAGTGCCTAAAGGCAAAGCACGCGTGCGCGTTCAAATCAGCGCCGCGCATACTAAGCAGCAAATGGATAAAACGCTTAAGGCATTTGAAGAAGTAGGGAAAGAAATGAAAATTATCCACTAATTAACTAATAACACGAATCTCACGAATTTTAAATCAGCGTAATTAGTGTTCATTCGTGAATTAGTGGAAAAAATTATTTTATGAAAAATATCGTTATCATAGGCGGCGGGACGGGAACATTTACTCTGCTGGCAGGTTTAAGAAAATATCCGTCAAATAATACAGTCATCGTTTCAACGGCGGACGACGGAGGTTCCACCGGAATTTTACGCAAAGAACTCGGCGTAATGCCTCCGGGAGATATCCGCCAGTGCCTGGTGGGGCTGTCTTACACCCAGCCGGAAATGCGGGAGCTGTTTAATTTTCGCTTCCGCGAAGGCTCGCTTTCCGGCCATAGCGCGGGGAATATTATTCTGGCGGCTCTGGAAAAGATAGCCGGAGTTGAAGGCGCCATAAATTTAGCCGGGAAAATGTTAAATGTTCGCGGCCAGGTTTTGCCTGTAACGCTAACTCCCACCATCCTTTCCGCTGTTTTGCAAAACGGCAAAAAAATTGTCGGGGAGCATCTTATAGACGATCAGGATCCTAAAGGCAAATCATCGCCAATCAAAAGCCTGCGCCTTTCCCCGGCCCGGGCAAACCCTAAAGCGATTAAAGCTTTGGAACAGGCCGATGCGATTGTCTTTGGCCCGGGTGATTTATTTACCAGTATTTTGCCGAACATTTTGGTAAAAGGGATTGCGGCGGAAATAAACAAATCCAAAGCTAAAAAAATTCTGGTCACCAATATTATGACCAAGTTCGGCCAGACTGACGGTTTTAAGGCCGGCGATTTTGTTAAAGTCCTCCGGGGTTATTTAGGAGCCCCGTCTCGACCCGGTAAGACCAAAGGTCGAGCCGAGGCGGGCAAAATTGATATCGCCATAATCAACAATAAAAAACCCCAAAGCCCAATGCTTGCGGCTTATAAGAAAGAAAAAGCCGTAATGGTTGAGCCTGACACGAAAGCATTCAACAAAACGGGAGTGCAAGTTGAATTGGCGGATTTGGTTTCCGGCGATAATTTTAAAAAGCATTCAGGCGACAAGCTTAAACGAAGCTTTCTTCGGCACGATTCAGACAAGCTGGCAAAAATTATTTGGGGGCTGATATGAAAATAGTCAAACAAATTAAAAAAAATGTTTTTGGCGTGAAAATCAGCTACCGGGGAAGCCGCAAAGAAATTGGCCGCGCGTATTTGTACGTTTTAAATAACGGTCTCCATAAAAAGCCGTTTGGTTTTTTGGAAGACGTATTTGTAAATGAAAAATATCGCGGGCAGGGTTTGGGCAGTAAGCTTATTAATGCGGCGATTATTGAGGCAAAAAGACGCGGGTGTTATAAGCTGATAGCCACCAGCAGAAACAGCAAGCCCTTGTTGAGGAAATTTTATAAACGGTTCGGGCTGGAGGTTTGGGGGGCGGAGTTTAGGAAAGATCTCTGAATATGAAAAATCAGATCGTTATTTTAGCCGGCGGCAAAGGGACAAGAATGGGTAACCCAAAAGTGCCCAAAGTTTTGGTAATGCTAAAAAACAAGCCGCTGATTTTGTATATTTTGGACGAAATTGAAAAAATCCATCAGTTGGCCAAACCCGTGGTGGTTGTTGGTTTTGGCGCGGGCAAAGTCCAGCAGGTTTTGGGCAACCAATATATTTACGCGTTTCAGGATAAACAACTGGGCACCGCCCACGCTTTAATGGCGGCGAAAAATAAAGTCAAAGCGGAAAATATTCTGGTGCTTTACGGGGATATGCCGTTTATAAAATCGGAAAGTTTAAAAGATTTGATTAAACTTCATTTGCACAGCGGCGCGAAGATTTCCATGCTCACGTCGCAAGTTGATAGTTTTAAGGGCGATAATATTTCCCTGGAGCATTACGGCAGGATTATTCGGACTCCTTTGGGCGAGCCGGCGGGAATCGTGGAATTTAAGGACGCGACCGATATTCAGAGAAAGATTAAGGAAATTAACCCGGGTATTTATATGTTTAACACCAAGTGGCTGTGGGAGAATATAAAAAAGATAGAAAATAATAACGCGCAAAAGGAGTATTATTTAACCGACATTGTGGCTGTCGCCCTAAACCGGGGAGAAAAAATCAATTCCATTTTAGTGGATTCAAAAGAAATTTTGGGGATTAACAGCAAGGAAGAATTTGTCGTCGCCGAGAAAATTATGGAATAAAAATTGTTGATAAAAAATGCGGCCGCATTTTATATCAACAAGGCAAAATTTGTAGCCTATCAAAAAAGACCCCATTATTTGAGGTCTTTTAGTTTGTTTAAAATTTCCGTGTGAATTTTTTTATTGCTTATGACCGCACTTTTTGAGCTTATGGTAAAAGGTCTGCCCTGGAAATCTGTAATTTTTCCGCCGGCTTCCAAAATGATTGCGGCCCCCGCGGCAAAATCCCATATAAGAATTTTGGGTACAACGTAATAATCAAAAATTCCGTTACCCACAAAGCAGGTGGCCAGAACGGAGCTTGCCAATACGCGTAATTTTCTTGAAGCCACGACTAACTTGGGATAAAGTTTAATTCCGTCTTCGGGGTCTGTCCATCCAAACGACCCTATGGCATTTTTGACATCCGTTGTGCTTGAAACTTTAATTTTTTGCCCATTCAAATAAGCTCCTTTGCCTCTTAGCGCGCTAAAGAGCATATCCGAAAGAGGATTATAAACAACCCCAATCAACGGCCCTCGCTTATCCCAAAGTGCTATGGAGATACAGCACAACGGAAGGCCTTGGATATAGTTAGTTGTCCCGTCAATTGGGTCTAATATCCAAGTATAATCAGCGAGCGTTTTTCCGCTCCAGCCCGATTCCTCGCCAAGTATCCTGTGCTCCGGAAAGGACTTGGAGATTTCTCTTTTAATCAGACTTTCAATATTTTTGTCTATTTCCGTGACCAGATTTCTGTAATTGCCGTTTTTTTTGCTAACGTGTTTTGGCTTGCCGAAGTTTTTTTTAAAAACCACCCCGGCTTTTTTTGCCGCGCCCAGGGCAACTTTGAGGTATAATTCTTGTTGGTTCATAGGTGAATTATACAGGAAATTAGGGTATAATACCACCATGAGGATAATCGCTGATTTGCAAATTCATTCCAAATACAGCCGTGCCTGCTCGCAGGAGTTAAACCCAAAGAACATTGGTCTGTGGGCCGATAAAAAGGGCATTGGGGTTATTGGAACCGGGGATTTTACGCATCCCGGGTGGCTTTCGGAGTTGAAAGAGAATTTGGAGGAGGCGAGGCCGGGGCTCTATCGCTTACGACAACACAACCTCTCCCCGACCATCCCCTCACGAGGGGAGGGAGTTCCGCGAGCGATGTTTATGCTTACCGCGGAAGTGTCGTCTATTTACAAACAGGGTGACAAAGTCCGGCGGGTGCATAATTTAATTTTTGCGCCAAATTTTGAAGCGGTTGATAAAATCATCGCGGGTTTGGAAAAGGCTGGGGCAAACCTAAAAGCAGATGGTCGGCCGATTATGGGTGTGCATTGCGGCGACTTGGTTAAGATAGTAAAATTAGCCGACGAAAACGCGGAAGTAATTCCGGCCCATGCCTGGACGCCGCACTTTGGGGTGTTTGGGTCGTTATCGGGATTTAATAGCATAGAGGAAGCATTTGGCGACCAGTCAAAATATATCCGCGCCATTGAGACCGGTTTATCAAGCGATCCCAAAATGAACTGGCAAATTTCCGGTTTAGATAAATATTCTTTGACCTCCAATTCCGACGCGCATTCTTTGCGGAAAATCGGCCGCGAGGCAAATGTCTTTGAAACCGCGGATGATAAATTATCGTACGCTGAAATTATCAGCGCTTTGTACAGCAAGGATCCGGCTAGGTTTTTGTTCACCATTGAATTTTTTCCCGAGGAGGGTAAATACCATTTGGACGGCCATGCAGACTGCAAATTTTCCTGTATGCCCGGTCAAACCAAAAAATTAAAAGGGATTTGCCCGGTGTGCGGGAAAAAGTTGTTGGTGGGAGTTTTGAATCGCGTTGATGAATTATCAGACCGCGAATTAGGTTTTACGCCTCCGCGCGCAATCCCGTATAAAAGCGTCATCCCGCTGGAAGAAATTATCGCCGAAACTTTTGGGGTGGGAACGCAAAGCAAAAAGGTTTTGGCAATGTATGAAAAAATGGTGGCTTCTGTAGGGGAGGGTTTCAAACCCTCCCCTACAAGGGATTTACAATCGTACGATGAATTTTCCATCCTCCTTGATTTATCCAGAGAGGAAATTGAGAAATTAGGAAATAAAGAAATTGCGGAATCGATCATCCGCGTCCGCGAAGGCAAAGTAAAACTGGAAGGCGGCTATGACGGCGTGTTTGGAAAGATTCATATATATGATGAAATCGAAAGAGATCGTTTACTCAAAAAGCCAAAGCAAACCAGTTTGTTTTAAGTGAAAAAACTGCTATAATTATTATAATGATGTAGCTAAAGAATATGATGCTAAAGACTATATTAGCCGCCCTTGCAACTTTATGCGTAGTGTCCAGCTACATTCCGCAAATAGTCAAGGGTTATAAAACAAAATCGCTTAGAGATGTTTCTTTGGCATTTTTGATTGTTATTATAATTGGCACAATATTATGGATTTGTTATGGGTTTTTAAACCAAGATTATGTATTTTTGACGGCAAATTCAGTAATTTTAATTTTTGCAATTTGTCTGACTTTGATGAAGGGCATATATGAAAAAAATAATTAATAATGGGCTAAATTTCAAATAAAATCAACTAAAATTAACATTATAAAAGCTATGCAAGACAAAAGAGAAGGCAAGTTTATTTTGTGGTTTAACGAGATTGGCAAAGGCGATGTTGGTTTGGTCGGCGGGAAAAACGCCAATTTGGGGGAAATGTATCAAAATTTAACCCAGGCGGAAAGCAAAACTTTTCCGGGCGAAAAAATTTCCGTGCCCTATGGGTTTGCGGTCACGGCGGCGGCTTACGCGCATTTTATTAAAGAAAATAAACTGGACGCCAAAATTCATGAGGCCCTGGCCGATTTGGATACTCATAATATGAAGCAGTTGGAGGAAAAAGGCGATGCGGTCAGGCAGTTAATTTTAGGAGCTTCGTTTCCGGCGGATTTGGAAGCGGAAGTAAAAGCCGCTTTTGCGGAACTGGGCAAACAATTAAAATTGTCGCCTGCTGATTTGGATGTCGCCGTCCGTTCATCGGCCACCGCGGAAGATTTGCCGGACGCCAGTTTTGCCGGCCAGCAGGAAAGCTATTTAAATATCCGCGGCGACGACAACCTTTTGCAGGCCATTAAGGAAGCTTTTGCCTCGCTGTTTACCAACCGCGCAATTTCTTATCGCGTGGACCAGAAGTTTGATCATTTTGCCGTAAAGCTGTCGGTCGCGGTGCAAAAAATGGCGCGTTCCGATCGCGGAGTTAGCGGCGTGATGTTTACCATAGACACCGAGAGCGGCTTTAAGGAAATGGTACTAATTAACGCGGCTTGGGGACTGGGCGAGTTTGTGGTAAAAGGCGTAGTCACTCCGGATGAGTTTAAAGTTTTTAAGCCAACGCTGAAAAAAGGCTTCAAATCCATCATTAGTAAGCAGTTGGGCAGTAAAGAAAAAAAATTAATTTATGCCACGGAAGGCGCGAGTCCCACAAAACAAGTTGCCGTGTCTGATGAAGATCGTCACAGCTTTACATTGAACGATGAGCAGATTTTGAAGTTGGCCAAGTGGGGAGTAATTATAGAGGAACACTATCAGCGGCCAATGGATATGGAATGGGCTTTTGACGGAGTGACCAAGGAATTGTTTATCGTCCAGGCCCGGCCGGAAACCGTGGAGGCCAGAAAAGACGTAAATGTTTTGGAAGAATACGTGATAGAAAACAAGGGCAACGTTATTTGTTCGGGCGCGGCCGTGGGCGCGAAAATCGGGCAGGGCAAGGCTCGCTATATCAAGAGCGCGGCCCAGTTGGACGAATTTAAAAAAGGCGAAGTTTTGGTAACGGAAATTACGGATCCCGACTGGGAACCGATTATGAAAATCGCCAGCGCCATTGTCACCAACAGCGGCGGCAGGACTAGCCACGCGGCAATTGTTAGCCGGGAGCTGGGTATTCCGGCCATCGTCGGCACCGGCAACGCGACTGAAGTTTTAAAAACCGGCATGGATATAACCGTGTCCTGCGCCGAAGGTGAGCTGGGCAAGGTTTACGAGGGCCTGCTGAAGTATGAAATCAAGCGCCACGACTTAACCAATTTTCAACCGCCGAAAACCGAAATCAAAATGATTGTGGCCGACCCCGAACTGGTCTTTGGCTATTCGTTTATTCCGCAAAAGGGCGTGGGGCTGGCCAGGGAAGAATTTATTATTTCCAATTTTATAAAAATCCATCCCAACGCGCTCATAAATTACGACAAACAAAGCGAGCAAATAAAAAGGCAGATTGACGAACTTACGGTTGGTTATCAAAACAAGGTGGATTTCTACGCGCATAAGCTGGCTTACGGTATTGCGCAACTGGCCGCGGCGTTTTATCCGCACGAGGTAATTTTGCGTTTTTCCGATTTTAAGACCAATGAATACGCCAACCTTATTGGCGGGACGGCTTACGAACCCAAAGAAGAAAACCCGATGCTCGGCTGGCGCGGCGCTTCCCGGTATTATGACCCCAATTTTGAGTCGGCGTTTGCCCTGGAGTGTCAGGCCGTAAAAAAAGTCCGCGAGGAAATGGGTTTGTGGAATTTAAAAACTATGATTCCGTTTTGCCGCACGCCGGAAGAAGGCAAGAAAGTTTTGGAGGTGATGGCCAAAAACGGTTTGCCGCACAAGCACACCAAGACTTTGGAATTAAAGAGCCACGATTTGCGCGAGGAGCTGGAGGTTTGGGTTATGGCGGAAATTCCTTCCAACATTTTGCAGGTGGACGAGTTCGCGGAAATTTTTGACGGTTTTTCTATCGGCAGCAACGATTTAACCCAGTGCACTTTGGGGCTGGACCGCGACGGCAAAATTGTGGCGCACATTGCCAATGAAAAAAGCCCGGCGGTTAAAAAACTTATTCAAATGTTAATTAAGCGGGCGCACGAAATGGGTCTTAAGGTTGGTATTTGCGGCCAGGGGCCTTCGGATTTTCCCGATTTTGCCGAATTTTTGGTAGACGAAGGCATAGACTCCATCTCCCTTAACCCCGACACTGTAATGAAAGCCACAGTAAATATTAAAGCGGTGGAAGAGAAGATTGGGAAAAAATAGATTAATAATTTTTTAAAGGCTCAGCTCACAGTTGAGCCTTTAATTTGCTAAAAGTAAGGTATGATTTGCATGAATGCGTTTTTAGCTTTTGAAGTTTTTGGATTTTTGGCTTTCGCGGTAATTTTAGCCAGGGAAATTTATCAGCGAAATTGGCTGCGCGTTTTTGAGATTATCAGTTGCGCGGTTTTTGGCGTGATTTTGGAAGTGGGCGATATTTATTTGGGTAAGGCGTATACTTACAATCCCGCTTTTTTGGTAAAAATTGCGGGCGTTCCTTTAGTAATCGGCTTGGGCTGGGCCGTGATAATTTATTGCGCCATGCTGCTTTCCGACCAGTATAATATTCCCTGGTACCTGCGTCCGTTTATGGACGCGCTGACCGCGGTTATTTTGGACTTGGCCATAGACCCAATCGCCATCCGTTTGGCGTACTGGAAATGGGCCATACCGCCGGACCAGGAATTTTACGGCGTGCCGCTGGAAAATTTAATTGCCTGGATACTGGTTGTTTTGGCCTTTTCTTTTGTCATAAGATTTATCAGAACATTGAATATCAAAAGGACTTGGACAAAAGTTTTAATGGTCTTCAGTCCGGTGATATCGTATATTTTACTTTTATTCGGCATGTACGCGACTTTTTTTATTGTTTTTTTGCCTTACCAAATAAACCATTTGTCCGCGCGGATAATCTTAAATTCCCAGCCGGATTTGCCCGTGCTTTACCAGCCGCAAGTTCAGCTTTGGAAATCCGCGATATTTGTTATTATGTTGGTGGAATTGATTAATATCGTAATTTGGGCGGCAGTAAAATACCGCCGTAAGTATCTTTGGCGGTTTGATTTGCTGTCGTTTGCTGTGATGGCTTGCCTTTACGCGTTCTTTTTTATTGCCATTTTTGTCGCGGGGATAAACAGCCAAATCCCCATTCTCGCGGTTATCTGCCTTTTGTCGTTTTTAGCCTATTGCCTGCTCCATTTTTTGCCCTACCTTTTGCGCCCGGGCAAAGTTTATTTTTTTAAAGGCGCAGAAAGAGTTTTAAAAAAAGAAGAAAAGTTGATGGAAAAGATTATAGAGGCGGAGTTTAGGTAGATTATCTTTTTTGCCCCCCGACTTTCCGCCTGAGGCGGATCGCTCGGGACAAAAATTCCCCAAGGATGCCCTTGGGGAATTTTTGGCGGAGAAGGAGGGATTCGAACCCTCGATACCCTTGCGGATATGCCGCCTTTCCAAGGCGGTGCACTCGACCACTATGCGACTTCTCCGTAATGGCTTATTTTTGATGAAAATCTTAATTATATTATCATCAATTGGCGGTTTTGTCGAGGTTGCGGAGGGCGGGGATTAAGGCTAAAATAAGGATATATGAGCGATCTAGTTAAAAAATCCCGGGAGTTGATGTTTAATCAGTTTAAGAAAAACGGCGCACCCGCTTGGGAGCTGACTGAAATCGCTGTTGCCAAAGGCAAACAACTGGCGAATCGATATCGTGCCGATGAAGAACTAGTTTTGGCGTCTTTATATTTGGCGCATACTATTTTTTCGGGGACAATTCGTGACCGCATTCAAAAAAATCATGAAAAACTCAGCGCCAAATTTGTAAAAAAATATTTAGATAACTGGAAAGTACCCGACGAAAAAAAGCAAGTGATCCTTAATGCCATAGAAGCACATCATGATAAGGTTTTATGCCGCAGTAAAGTTGCGGAAGTGATGAAAAATGCGGAAGGTTTTAAATTCCTAACTCTTAAAGGCGCTTTGGTATATCTCCATGATCTAGGAGGGCGCGGACTCCCATATGATCTTGCTGTATCCGAAGTAATCCGTAAAATGCAGCAGAAATTAAGTTATCTATCTTTGCCGGAACAAAAGAAAGAAGGAAAACGGAATTTTGCAAGCATAATGAAAGTTCTAAGCAAATCGGATATCTAGAATTTTATGAACGACCCGGTGTTACAGGAAATTAAAGACAGGTTGAATGTTGCCGATGTGATCGCCGGCTACATTCCCATAAAAAAAGCCGGCACAAACTTCAAAGCGCTGTGCCCTTTTCATAGTGAGAAGACGCCGAGTTTCCAAATCAGTCCGCAAAAACAAATTTGGCACTGCTTTGGATGCGGCGAAGGCGGGGATGTGTTTGGGTTTGTGATGAAATACGAGAATTTGGATTTTCGCGATGCCTTAAAAATTTTGGCTGATAAAGCCGGAGTAAAACTACCTACTTTTCGTCCGGAAAATAAAGAAGTCCAGGACGAAAGGGAACTGTTGATTAGAATAAATGATTTTGCCGCCAGGTATTATCACGAGATTTTAATCAAAGATAAGCGGGGAGCTCAGGCGCAGGAGTATTTAAAAAATCGCGGGCTCACCGAAGGGACCATCAAGCAGTGGCAAATTGGTTTTGCGCCGGACGATTTTCATGCCTTAGAGCGCGCGCTTTTGGCAAAAAAAGTTAATTTGAACGAGGCCATTAAAGCCGGGGTCATAAGCAAAAACGAGCGAGGGCAAATGTATGACCGGTTCCGCGGTCGCGTAACTTTTCCGATTTTTGATTATTTTGGGAATACGGTTGGGTTTTCGGCACGAATACTCATCGACGATCAAAAATCCGCTAAGTACGTCAACTCTCCGGAAACCAGTGTTTATAATAAAAGTAAAATTTTATTCGGTTTAAATTTTGCCAAGGACGCCATCCGTAAGGCCGATGAAGCCGTTATTGTGGAGGGGCAAATGGATTGTATTTCGGCGCATCAGGCGGGATTTAAAAATGTGGTGGCCAGTAGCGGCACGGCGCTAACCGAGGCAGGCTTGATGCAGCTTTCACGGCTGACAAAAAATCTAAAGTTTTGTTTTGACGCGGATATGGCCGGACAAAATGCCAGTCGCCGCGCCGGGGAAATTGCCTTAAAGCAGGGTTTCCGATTAAAAGTCATTGTGCTGGAAAATGTCAAAGACCCCGATGAGTTAATAAAAAAAAGCCCCGGGCTGTGGGAAAAAGCCGTTGCTGAAGCAATTTGGTTTTTGGACTGGCAAATGGATTTTGCCCAAAAAAAATTCGCCCAGGACCCCGTTGAACAAAAACATTATTTAAGCGAAGCGGTCGTGCCTTTGCTGGGCGCCATAGTTGACCCATTGGAGCAGGACCATTACGTGCACAAACTTGCTACAAGATTTTTGATTTCCGAGAAAACCATATTGGAACAAATAAAAAAACAGGTTGTGGGCAAAAAGCCAGAGTTGCCTCAGAGCAGTTTGGCTATCCCAAACGGGAGCCTGCTTTTGGAAAAGGAAGTTTTGGGAGGCTTGATTGTTTTTCCGGAGTTTGCTAAGGAAATAAAAGATAAGCTTGAGCCGGATGTTTTTCAAAATAGTGAGATAAAGGAACTCGTGGCAAGCATTGTGGGTAAATCAGAAGACCAAATTTTGAACCCTCACCCCCTGCACCAGTCGTCCCTAAACCAGTCATCAAATTCCGGTTTAGGGCAGGCTGACTCCGGTGCAGGGCAGGCCAGACCTCTCACATCCGTCGCTGCTAAAGCTATGGCGGACAAGGAGGGAGGGGGAAAACTGCAGGATGCATTAGCCAAAGAGGCGCAATTTATGGTAGAATCACAGTTGGATGAGTTGGGCGGAAATTCAGCCGCCTTGATTAGGGAATTGTTCAAAGCATTCGCGATGTTAAAAATTGGGGCAATAAAAAAACGCCAGCAACATCTTCAAAACGAAATAAAAAACGCGGAAAACAGTAATAATAAAGCACGAATTGAGGAACTTAACAGGGAGTTCGCGCGAATTTCAGCTGAGAGAATTAAGTTTGAAGTTTTACTCTGAAATTATCTGAAAATTTAGCCTATAAATTATTTTTTAAGACAGCTTCTAATTATGCCAAAAAAGAAGAACAAGAATAAGGCCAAAAAGAAAGCCTTCAAAGCCGCCAAGCGGAGGATTTTTAAAAAATCCGGAAAGAAACATTCAAAATCCCGTTTCGGCAGGCAAAAAGCCCGTAAGTCTGTATCCAAACCGGTACAGACTGTTTTGCCTTTGCCCGCCCCGCAGGCTTTGGATACGGAAAAACTGCTCAAAAAATTGATGGAAAAAGCTTCCGAGCGCGGTTTTGTGACCGAGGCCGAAATTTTGCACACTTTGCCGTATTTTGAAGATGATATCACAGGCTTGGAAAAGGTAATGGACGCTCTGGAGAAACGGGGGATAGAAATTGTGGAGCAGGAAGTGGCGAGCGTATGGGAACAAAATAAAGCCCCTGCGGAAGATCCCAACCAAAAACCTCTGGGCAAAGGCGCGAAGGCCAAAAAAAAGAAGCAGGAAGATCTCGTAGACGCCTTTGACTTGGGCGATATTTACGATGATTCCATCCAAATGTATTTGCGCGAAATCGGCAAGGTATCTTTGCTTAAAGGAGCCGAAGAAATTGAGCTGGCCAAGCGGATTGGCAAAGGCGACGTAGCGGCGCGCAGAAAACTTACCGAAGCAAACCTGCGCCTGGTCGTTTCTATTGCCAAAAAATATATGGGCAGAAATTTAGGCCTGCTGGATTTAATTCAGGAAGGGAATTTGGGGTTGTTCCGCGCCGTGGAAAAATTTGACTGGCGCAAAGGCTACAAATTTTCCACCTACGCTACCTGGTGGATTCGCCAGGCTATTACCCGCGCACTGGCCGACCAAAGCCGCACTATTAGAATTCCCGTGCATATGGTGGAAACTTTAAATAAGTACGCGCAGGCAGAACGGTCGTTAGTCCAGGATTTGGGACGCGAACCTTTGCCCGAAGAAATTGCCGCGGAAATGGGCATTGAGGTGGAAAAAGTTTACCATCTTAAAAAGATTTCGCAGGAAACGGTTTCTATTGATTCCCCGGTGGGCGAAGACGACGGCGAAGATTCCTCGCTTGGCGATTTTATTGTGGACGAAGACACCACCAAGCCCAACGAAGTAGCCGGCCGGCAGATTTTAAAGGAATACGTAGGAAATATTTTGCAGGATCTTGACCCGCGCGAACAAAAAATATTAAAAATGCGTTTTGGTTTGGAAGACGGCGTGACTCACACTCTGGAAGAAGTCGGCGAAGAGTTCGGCGTAACCCGCGAGCGCATTAGGCAAATTGAATCAAAAGCTTTAGAGCGCATTCGGGAGCATATAGATATTGATAAATTGAGGGATTATTAGGATCCTCCGGCGTCATTCTGACGCCGTGTCTTTTGTTTTTAAATCCGCCTCATAGTCAGGGGCGGATTTTTGTTTTGCGCAGGACTTAAAGTGGGTTTTGCCATTTTGTGGAAATTTAGTGGACAACTTTATTGACCAATAATTTTAACGGGCGTAAAATTAGAGTAGAAAGGAAAGAGCCAAAGATGATTAACGGTTTTTGGACAGCCAGGTAGCTTTTCTAAAGTCGCGAAAAGCCCTCAAGGCGGCTAAGCCTTAAGCATCTAGCATTAATCTAGAGAAAAAAGAAAATCGCATATGGGAAAAGCTATCCTGAAATAAACCCCTTCCATCCATATTGGGACGAAGGGGTTTATTGTATTTAGGATGTTTATTAGTCTGCCGCTAGAGTAAACCCCCGCCCCCTCCTGGGCGGGGATGCACGCGGCTATCCAGACGAGGCGATATCCGATAAAATAAGGCTGTATGAGATTTCGTAAATCAAACCACAGCATTTATCGTACCAAATACCACCTCGTCTGGATTCCGAGATATCGGCGGAAGATTTTTGTCAAAGGAGTAAGAGACTATGCCCAAACGCTCCTGTCGCACATCGAAGGTTTGGAAGCCGATATTGAGGTAATAAAGCTTAATGTTCAGCTAGACCATGTTCATCTGGTAGCCGTCATCCCGCCCAGATTTTCAGTTGCCAGCGTAGTCTCTTTTATCAAGACGCAGTCAGCGAAAGCACTTAAGGCAAAATTTCCTTTTCTTGATAAGGTTTACGTGGAGCAAGACGGCGTCTGGTCAACTGGTTATTGCGTGTCCTCTGTAGGGCTGAACGAAAAGGAAATTTTGCATTACGTCCAATATCAGGAGAAAGAAGATAAAGGGCAACTGAAAATTACTTTTTAGAAGGAGATGAAGCCCCGCCCTCCTGGGCGGGGAGAATCACTTATTTTAAATAGTTTGTACAGGCGGTTTTTTAAAGCAACGTATTCCAAATAATTTCAAAAAGTTGCTGGTGTAATTGGATCGCGCTTTTGTTATCAATAACCATAGCCATTACCGGCGGGGTTAGTTGATGAATAACCAACATTTCAGGGATTATTACAAGATTAGTTACAAGTTCGGTATTTTTAGGAAGAAATTTAATTTTAAAGTTAAAATTTGCTTCATATTTTTTATACCAACGGGCGACAGGCGTGTCTATTTGCAGCATTCGAATGTTTATCGGTAATTTTGCTCTCCGTCTCGCGAAATCGGAAAAATATTTTTCATCCAAGGCGACCCATTTGGATTGGTCGGATATTATAAGATAATCCTGGTGTGGTTTAATCTTAAGCAATAAATCTTCGTATACCGATTTAATTGCCTGAATGCCGTCATAGCGTTTAATTATATTATGCTGGCCCTGTAAGTTGTATAATTTGGAAAAGTCCGGCAGGGAATTTTTGAATTTGGCTTTTCGTTCCTCTAAAACTAGCTCCAGTTTTTCAGGTGGTTCAGCCTGGTAAAAGGTCTTTAGACCGCGAATTTGTTCCACCATTAACCCGAGCCGTTTTAGTCTTTCCATAATAGGGTAAATGCTGGATCTTTTTATTCCGCAGACCCCTGATATCTGTAGTACAGCGGTTGGCCCCAAAGAGAGAGAAGCCAGATAAACCTTGGCTTCTTTTTCATTTAGCCCCAATTCCAATAAAATTCCTAATAAATGCTCATCTAGCATAAAATGTTATAAGTTATGACAACATAAATATGATATATTATCAAGCAAAATAAGTCAATTATAAATTTATGTTGACAAATATGACAAAAAATATTGCTTTTGTTATAGTTTTTAGTTAAGGAGGAGAAAGGAATCTAAAGGAGGCATATGGGAAAGTTCGATACAGGATATCAACGAAGACGAGAATCTACCAACGGCCTGCTAGGAATGTTGTCGTTAACATGGGCTTTTATGTTTGCGATGGCTGGGGGTCTAATTTTATTATTAGGCCCAGGTACTAAGCAATCACCTCACCAGCCGCAAGCAGGTATCCATGTGGCCGCAAAAGATGCGCCAAGTGAGATCCGTTGCCAGATAGAAGGAGAATCCAAAGACATCGGCGGAGGCATGGGACAGGTTTCGTGCCTGTTTGACGGCGGAGCGATCCGGCACATCCAGTTTTCCAAAGCGGTTTTCCCCCAGCCGCGACAAGGGCAACGGGCAGTTGTACTGGTCTGTGTGCAAGCTCCGACCAGGCCAGATGAAATATCGTCCCTTTACATCCTTGCCAAGCTCGAGTGACTCGGACGGCACATAAAAAGGCGACTGCTAGACACCTAGCCAGATCGCCTTATTTTTATTGTTTAAAAAATTTATACCCAATCATTTTATAAACTAACTTGGCAATCATAAAGTCCGGATGGTGCAGGCCTTTTATTGGTGCAAGTTCCACTACATCGGCGCCGATGATATTTTTGGATTTATAAATTGATTTAAGAATATCTAAAACCGGCCACCATAAAAGTCCGCCCGGTTCCGGAGTGCCGGTGGAAGGCATTATGCTTGGGTCAAAAGCGTCTACATCAAAGCTGATGAAAACATCGCGCGTGGGAATGGCCCGCACTACATCGGCCGCGGAAATTTTGTCCCAGGCCCAAAAAGTTTTTATTTTTTTTTGATTTTTTTTGCGGAAATCCCATTCGCCGTCCTTGTCCGAAAAACTGCGGACGCCAACCTGCACTAATCTTGCTACGGGAAATTTTAAAAGCGCCTGGCTCATTACCGCCCCGTGGCTGTATGAGCCGCCCAAATAATAATTTAAGCGGGTGTCTGAATGAGCGTCAAAATGTAGAATTGTAAAATTTTTATAATGCCCGCTCAAGCCCTTAATGGTGCCCTGGGTCAAAGAATGTTCTCCGCCCAAAACAACCGGAAATTTTTTGTCGGCGACAACACGGTTAACCAATCCGGCTAAAAGATTCACGGCCGTTTTTTGGTCTTTTGGAATTTTTGGCTGAGCAAGCGTGGCAATGCCGCAGTCGCCGAAGGGCTTTAACATCTGCTCGTCCAGAATTTCCACATAATGGCTGGCATCAATAATGGCCCGCGGTCCGCGTTTGGTGCCGCGGCCGTAACTGACGGTATTTTCCAAACCGAAGGGAATTACCGCGGCTTTTGCTTTTTGATAGGCGACTTCAAAAATACCCCCTTGATTAAGGCCTAAAAAGCCATTTTTCATTATTCGGATATTGCCGTTCATATGGTTATTTTACCTTATTTTTGAGGGAAAATCAACGCGTTTTTAATGTTGTAAAAAAGATGTTATAATCATTTTATGATCATCGGCGAAATAAGAGACAGTGTTATCGGCTTTCTTTACCGTAGGGTTCTTAAGCCGGTTTTCTTTTTGATGGATCCGGAAAAGGTTCATGATCGGATGATTGTGGCCGGCCGGATTTTAGGTAGCAATCCTTTGACCCGAGGATTAACTTCGATAATGTTTGGTTATCAGAATCCGATGCTGCGGCAAAAAATAGCTGGTCTGGATTTTAAAAATCCGGTCGGCTTGGCCGCGGGGTTTGACAAAGAAGCCTATTTGCCGGCCTTACTTCCCAGCGTAGGCTTCGGTTTTGAGGAAGCCGGCAGTATTACCGCTTTGCCGTTTGGCGGTAACCCGGGGACATGGTTGTGGCGTTTGCCAGAACGCCAGGCTATACGGGTAAATTATGGTCTTAAGAATTCCGGCGCGGGAAATATCCATCGGCGCTTAAAAAATCGCAAGTTTGATTTTATTCTGGGCATCAGTCTTGCTAAAACTAATTCGGAAAAAACTTCGCACGTAGAAATCGGCATCGCGGATTACTTTGAAAGTTATAAAATTTTTCAGGATGTCGGCGATTATTTTACCATTAACATCAGTTGCCCCAATACCTGCGAACAGAGCCCTATTTTCGCAGAGGCCGAAAATTTAGATTTGCTTTTAGCCAAACTGTTTTCAGTCCCGAAAGTCAAACCGGTATTTGTTAAACTTTCGCCCGATTTAGGAGATGAACAATTAATGAAAATTTTACAGGTTGGGCAAAAGCACCCAATTGACGGCTTTATTTGTACCAACTTGACCAAAGTCAACAAGTTTGGCCATCCGGGCAAGGGCGGATTTTCCGGCAAAGCAGTCCAAGCGCTTTCGGATGAAATGCTGGCGAAAGTTTATAAATATTATCGAGGCAAAAAAATTGTTATCGGTTGTGGCGGCATTTTTAGTGCTCAGGATGCTTACCGGAAAATCAGACTCGGAGCCTCGTTAGTCCAGCTAATTACGGGAATGTTTTTCCAAGGCCCGCAGTTAATAGGCGAAATTAACAGAGGTTTGGTAAAATTTCTTATAAGAGACGGTTACAAAAATATTTCCGAGGCTGTTGGCAAAGATTCACAATCTTAATAAAATTTAGCAGGCCGAAAAGACTGGTAATTTTTTGAAGCGAGGACTGTTCGACGACCCTAAGGGAGGAGCCCCGAAGCAAAAAAAATTGCCAGGATTTTCGGCCCGGTGCTTATAGGTTTTGGTATCGACACAAAGTTTTAGATCTGCTATAGTTATTTTATGTCCAATATTATTGAAGTAAAAAATTTGGTAAAAACATTCGGCGATTTTACGGCCGTAAATAATATTTCCTTTGATATCAAGCAAGGGGAAATTTTTGCTTTTTTGGGGCCCAACGGCGCCGGCAAGTCCACGACCATCAAAATGCTGACAACTCTTTTGCATCCGACCAGCGGGCATATTTCGTTAAACGGTTTTAATCCTACCACCCAGTCCTCCAAAGTCAGGAAGTCTTTTGGCATAGTTTTTCAGGATCCTTCTTTGGATGACGAGTTAACCGCCTGGGAAAATATGGAATTTCACGGCGTGCTTTACAACGTGGAAAAAAAATTGCGCCGCGAGCGCATAAAGCAGTTAATGGAATTGGTGGAGCTGTGGGACAGAAAAGACAGCCTGGTTAAGGAATTTTCGGGCGGGATGAAGCGCCGTTTGGAAATCGCCCGCGGCCTGCTTCATCACCCCAAAGTTATGTTTTTGGATGAGCCGACTTTGGGGCTGGATCCGCAAACCCGCAACCATATGTGGACTTATTTGCAGGATTTAAACAAGTCCGAAGGCATCACCGTATTTTTTAGCACCCACTATATGGAAGAAGCCGACCGCGTGGCCCAGCGCATTGCCATAATTGACCACGGCAAAATTATTTCCAGCGGCACGTCCGCGGAATTGCAACAGCAGACCAATACCGCGAGTTTGGAAGACGCGTTTTTAAAACTTACCGGCAACGTGATTCGCGACGAAGGAGCCAGCAACACCGACAAGTTAAGGACACATCGGCAGTGGAGGGGCGGGGGGAGAAGGTAATATTATTGAGCAAAATTGACCATAATTGACAAAATTGAGCAAAATTATGGTCGCACCTTGCAGTATAAATTTTGTCAATTTTTTAAATTTTATTTAATTTTGTCAATTCTGTTATGAAAACTATCTATATAATGTGGATTAGGGAATTAAAACGCTACTGGCGTTCTAAATCCAGAATGGTCGGCAGTCTGGGACAGCCGTTGCTTTTTTTGCTTGCTTTGGGCTACGGCCTTGGCGCGACTTTTCAAAAAGCCGGCGAAGGCAATTATATGGATTTTTTGGCTCCCGGAATTATCGGGATGAGCATTATCTTTACCTCCATTTTTTCCGGCATTCAGGTTATTTGGGACAGGCAGTTCGGCTTTTTAAAGGAAACTATGGTCGCTCCGGTCTCGCGTTTTAATATAATGATAGGCCGGACTTTGGGCGGCGCTACCATAGCGGCAATTCAGGGGATTGTGGTTTTTATTCTGGCATTAATTTTTACCAGCTTTAGGCCGTATAATTGGTTTTTAGTCGTTCCGGCGGTTTTGGTTATGCTTTTGGTCGGGACAATGTTTACCGCGCTCGGCACGGCTATTGCCTCCCAATTGGAAGATATGCAGGGCTTTCAATTAATTATGAATTTTTTGGTGATGCCGCTGTTTTTTCTATCTGGTGCTCTTTTCCCCCTGGACGGCCTACCAGCTGTTTTAGTTGTTATTACCAAATTTGATCCGCTTAGTTACGGCATAGACGCGTTTAGGATTTTACTTGCCCACAGCGGGCATTTCACTTTAACCCTGGACATTTCCGTGTTGGCTATCATCACCTTCTGTTTTTTGTCGGTCGGAGCTTATTTGTTTTCAAAGATACAGATATAGTTCACAGATACACGGATGCGTGCAGATAACACAGATGCGGCTCATCAGAATTTATCTATAAATTAAAGCCTCCTAAATATTGGAGGTTTTTTGTTTTTCATTTCAAAAGATGGAAAATTGGGCGGTTAATTGGTATGATGAGTGTATGGGTAAATGGAAAAAAATTTATACGATTGTGGTTGTCAGCGCTTATTTGAGCGCGTCTTTGTATCCGGCACCGGTTTTGGGGCAAACTTCATCGGATTCCGCGGCCACGCAGGCACAATTACAGCAGCAGCTTTTGCAGATTGAAAATCAAATTCAGGGGTTGCAGCAGCAGTTGGCGCAAACGCAGGCGCAAAAAAATACGCTGGCCAATAAAATCGCAAGTTTAAAAAAACAGCAGGCGGTTTTGAATTTGCAGATCCAGGCCACGGATTTGCAGGTCAACCAGCTGGGCGGCCAAATTACCGCGACCCAGGCTTCTATCGCCCAAAATAACATCCAGGTTCAGAATTTGCAAACTCAAATCGCTGGCGTGATCCAGGCCATAAACCAAAACGATAATTACCCGTTTTTGTATACCGTTTTAAGCCAGCAAAAACTTTCCGATGTTTTTACGGCTTACGAAGATTACGCGCAAATTTCCCAGGGCTTAGGAACTTTAATCAGCCAGCTTAACACCGCCAATACCCAATTAGCCCAGCAGCAACAAAACTTGAGCGACCAACAGCAAAGCGCGCAAAATTTATTGTCCATAAAAATTTTACAGCAGGGACAGCTTGCCGGAAGCGTGAGTGACCAAAATACTCTTTTGCAGCAGACCAAAGGCCGGGAGGCGGATTATCAGGCGACCTTAACCGATACCCAGGCGCAGGCCGCGGCTATCCGCACCCGCTTATACCAACTGCTCGGAGTGTCGTCGCAAATAAATTTTGGCCAGGCCGTAGCGATTGCCGACTGGGCTCGGGGAGCCACGGGGATTGACCCGGCTTTTTTGTTGGCGATTTTAACGCAGGAATCTAATCTCGGCCAAAATGTGGGCACTTGCAACCGTCCGGGCGATCCACCGAGCAAAAGTTATAAAGTGGTGATGAATCCCACGCGGGACATCCCGCCGTTTTTGCAGGTTACAGCAATGCTCGGGATAGATCCGGATATTACCCCGGTGTCCTGCCCGATGCGTGACGCAAATGGCAACAGAGTCGGCTGGGGCGGCGCCATGGGCCCGGCGCAATTTATCCCGTCTACTTGGGTGGGCTACTCTGCCAAGGTCGCGGCGCTAACCGGAAACAACCCGGCCAATCCCTGGGACATCCGCGACGCGTTCGCGGCCGCGGCGATTAAATTAACTTCCAACGGCGCCGACGGCACGTATCAAGGCGACTGGAGCGCGGCCATGCGCTATTTTTCCGGTTCCACCAATCCTAAATACAGTTTTTACGGCGACAGCGTAATGGCCACTACCGCGAAATATCAAAGCGACATCAGCAGTTTGGGTAAATAATATTTTGTTGATAAAACTCGTGGCCACGAGTTTTATCAACAAAGGGGTTTTGGCGTCTGGCCAATATTTATAGGAGGTGATATTATAAAAGTAATTAAATCGGGGTAGATGATTATTTTACAAATTTTAATGGGGATAGCGAGCTTTGGGATTATCGGCTTTATTTTGTATTGGCTGGGAGTGGCTTTGCATGCCGGGCCCGAGGTTACCCAAGAAGAAGTTAATAATGATCCAAGAATATAATGTGTCTGTTCTTTTTTCCCCTCCCTTGACGGGAGGGATTGGGGGAGGGTGATGATAGAATTAGCCAATTTTAATTTTGCACCCCTCCCTAACCCTCCCCCTAAAGGGGAGGGAATCAAACAGTAATCCTAAAATTTATGCTTAAAGGATTCAAACAATTTGTGTTAAGGGGCAATGTGGTGGATTTGGCCGTGGGCGTGGTTATTGGCGCCGCGTTTGGCAGTGTGGTCACGGCTTTGGTAAAAGATTTGATAACGCCTTTTATATCGGCCATTGCCAAGTCGCCGGATTTTTCTAATTTGGCTTTTACCATAAACGGCAGTAAATTTATGTACGGCGATTTTTTAAACGCATTAATTTCTTTTTTGCTGGTGGCGGCAACCGTTTATTTTTTTGTGGTTACGCCGATGAATATACTGGTTTCGCGCATGCACAAAGAACCTCCTGCCGACCCGACCACAAAAAAATGTCCGGAGTGCCTAAGTGAAATCCCCATAGACGCCAAGCGGTGCGCGTTTTGCGGACAGATGATTGTTTAGGATATCACTGTTTGTCATCACGAGGAGTGCAGAAGGCGAGGACAATCTTTATTGTCGGCGTCATTCTGAGGCCGCAAATCGGCAATTCATCGGCGGCCGAAGAATCTCACACGAGGATAAAGAGATCCTTCGCCCTTTGTGCCAGGGCTCAGGATGACGCCATTGTAGAGCTAGTTAATAGTAAACAATTAAAATCAAAAAAATATGGACAGTCAAACTCCAACGTTAAACCCAACTCAAAAAGGCAAGCCAAAAGGGCAAATTATTTTAGGGATAGTTTTGGGTTTTGTATTCTGTTATATTGGCTACATTTATATGTCTCACACCGCGGGCAACCTACCGGCATTTTTCCCCGGCCACTCTACCGGCTCAACCGTCCTCCACTACAAACACAGCATAGCCGCCTTCATCGTCGGCATAGCCTGCTTCATCTTTGCCTGGTTCAAAACCGGCCCGATGGAAGCTTAAATAAGGTTGAATAAAAATAGACCGCCTAAGTATAGGTGGTCTATTTTGATATTGGAAGCAATCATTGGTTGTGTTTGAAATTATTAACCGTATATTTAGACTCAATAATTTTATGCAGGCCAATAATTTATACCATCCGTGCTTTTGTAAAAATTTTGTACTACCTGTTGTCCTGCCTGATAGTGTAACTGTTTATTATTACCTAATCCTGCTGCTTTTACTGGAACTTTTGAAATGTCTACCCAGTAATTATTGGGGTCATTTTTGTCTATATAGATATCCAAATTAGGTTGCGAAATAATATTTATATCCGGAGCCAATTCCATATCGCTGCTTTTGTAGGTTTTGGTGGCTTGGTTTATTGGGTCTTGTCCTTCGCAAATAATTCTATAAATTTCCACAGTTCCTGAACCGGCTCTGCCAATTGGCATTTGCCCTTTTTCTAGCGAAATATATAAAATTTTTGCCTGGATTTTATATCCATTGGCTTTCAAAAGTTTAAAGCGATTAACAACTCCTTTTCTTGATAGCCAAATGCCAATAAAAAAAGTGATAATAAGAACGATAATTACAGCAGGATTGACTGGTTTTACAGCAACGGAATAAATTATCAAACCAAATATACTCAAAACCGTTAATGCTAAACCAATGCCTATGTAAATTTTTTGAGTTTTATCCATATTTTTAAGATTATTTGATTTTATTAATTATATTAGAAAAATTTATGGGTTTCAAGTTTTTTGGGCTTATTTATCTAACGTACAAAATAACTGAATAAACTATTCCGGCGGCAACGCAGTAAATCGCAAACGGGGTGAGTTTGTTGGTGTGAAAGTATTTGATTAGGAATTTTACAGAAAAATACGCGGCTATGGCCGCGGCTATGGCGCCGGCTAGCGCGGGGCCTAATAAAGAATGGTTTTGGGGTTTAAAAAAATCAGGGAGACTAAGGGCCGCGGCCGCGCCGATTATGGGAGTGGCTAAAAGGAAACTAAAACGGGCGGCGTCTTCGTTGGAGAGGCCGACCAGCAAACTGCCGGCCATTGTGGAGCCGGAGCGGGACAGGCCGGGGATGAGCGCCAAAATTTGGCTAAGGCCGACTTTGGTGGCCTGCCACCAGGAAAGTTTGGCGATCTTTTGGTAAGACGGCTGGCCGTTAACATCAGCAGACTTTTTTCGCAGAATTTCCGCGCCGTAAAGTACCGCGCCGTTGAGTATCAAAAAAAATGCCGCTATTTTGGGAGTGGCAAACAGCATTTGCAACTGGTCTTTAAAAATCAAGCCCAAAATTCCGGCCGGCACCGTGCCTATAACCAACAGCCAGCCAACTTTGGCCCAGGCATCATCATTTTTTATTTGCCTTTGCGCCAGCGAGCGGAAAATGCCTTTAATAATATTTACCCAGTCTTTGCGGAAAAACACAAATAGCACCAAAGCCGTGGCCAAATGCGTACCTACTAAAAAGGTTAAAAAGAACGGGTCGTTTTGGTTAAGGTTCCAGCCCAAAAGTTTGGGCAAAATTACGCTGTGGCCCAGGCTGGAAATTGGGAACAGCTCGGAAATTCCCTGGGCCAAGCCGATAATAATTGCCTGAAAATACGTTATCATATATAGATATGATAGCAAAAAGCGGGGATTATGGCGATTACTATCGGATTGTATCATCTCAAACCCTCTCCCTGACCCTCCCCCAGAGGGGGAGGGATGAAACAACAAGTGCTTGAAATGCTAATAATCTTTTACTAAAATATGTATATGCTTAAAAAAGCCATCCCATTTTTAATAATTATTTTGCTCATAGCCGCCAGTGATGCCGGCGCGGTATTTTGGTATCAGAAACAGACTTTAAAAACGCAACAAAATCAAACCGCCCAAGTTATAGCTTTACAAAAGCAGATTTCCGGACTGCAAAGCCAACTGACCCGGCAGGGTAAGCAAAGCGCCGTCGCGCTTTCCGCGCAGGAAGCGAGCAACAGCCAGGCCGTGGTGCAAAAATCCCAGCAGGAGCTGGTGACCGAGGCCGTGGCCAAGGCCGCGCCGGCCGTGGTTTCCATAATTATCTCGCAGGACGTGCCCCAGTACCAAGTCGTCTACGAAAATCCGTTCGGCGACGATCCGTTTTTCCAAAACATCGGCATCCAGGTTCCCGAATACGTGCCCACCGGCCAGACCCAGTCCCAGGAAGTCGGCGCGGGCAGCGGCTACATTATCACTCCGGACGGTTACATAATTACCAATAAGCACGTGGTGCCGAGCGATCAGGACGGCTATACGGTTCTGCTTCAAAGCGGCAAGCAGGAAACCGCGCAGGTTATTTATCGCGACCCCAATAATGATTTGGCGATTGTAAAAATCAGCGGCAGTAATTTTCCGACCATAAGTTTTGACGATTCAAAAAATTTGCAGCTTGGCCAAACCGTAATTGCCATCGGCAACGCTTTGGGGCAGTATAACAATTCCGTTTCTTTGGGCGTTGTGTCCGGACTTAATCGGACAATTCAGGCGTCGGACGAAAACGGCAATGCCGAAACTTTAACCGGCGTTATCCAGACCGACGCGGCTATTAACCCCGGCAACAGCGGCGGACCGCTCCTGGATTTAAACGGCAATGCCGTGGGCATTAACGTAGCCACGGTCCAGGGCTCAAACAATATCAGCTTTTCCATTCCGTCCGATATGGTTAAAACCATTATCAAGAGCGCGATAGGGAGATAGCCTATCTTTACGGCGTCATTCTGAGGCCTTGGACAATGGCCGAAGAATCTCTAAATAAAAGAGATCCTTCGCCGACTTTGGTTTTGCTGATGACGGCTCAGAGCCTGCCCTGAACGAAGTGAAGGGATGACGCCAAAGAACTGGACGGCGCGTAACACAGCAGTACGTTGCCGTTTTTAAATTCCCGCGATTTTAGTAGTTTGAATTTTATTTTATCGGCAAACAGCGTCTTGCCGACTCCGAGCGCAACCGGATTTATCATCAGCCGGTATTCATCAATTAGTCCCAGCTTGGCAAACTGCTGAACAATATTTCCACTGCCAAGAATCAAAATATCCTTCGCAGTTTCTTGTTTTAATTTCTCTATTTCTAATTTCCTAATTTCCTTCACCACTTTTGTATTATTCCAATCGGCCTGCTCTATCGTCGTTGAAAAAACAAGCTTGGGCAAACCATTCATCAGCCCGGCCACAACGGGGTCGTTTTTTATTGCCTGCTCGGTAGGCCAATAGCTTGCCATCAAATCGTAAGTCATCCGCCCAAACATTAAAAGACCCGCCGATTTTAATTGCGGTACCGCAAATTCGTTATTGAATTCAGCGTCCACATTATGCCAGTTTAACTCGCCGCCCGACCCGGCAAAGTATCCGTCAAGCGAAATCATGTTAAAAACAATTATTTTGGCCATAGCAATCATGATTTAAAATCTGCCTTCATCCGCGCTCGGGCCGTAAATAGGAGGGACAGGGATATTGTTCAACCGCATATACACGGTCAGCTGGCCGCGGTGGTGGACGAGATGGTTAATTGAAGAGCCGATAAAATTTTTTATAGGCATGGTCATTAGCGCTTTCCCGTTGGCTTTAAGGGAAAAGGGCCCTGCTATTTTTTCGTCGGAAATATTTTGTAAAGCTTTTTTTGCGGCCGCCATATTTTGGTTAAAGTGGCTGACCAAATCCTCCGTAGTTTTTGGCTCAATGTGCTTCCAGGTGGCAAAGTCAATTTCTTCCCCGTTTGCCATTGTGGCAAGCCACTTGGGAACCTCGGCCACCAGGACTGCCAAATATCCCATAGCCATGGATTTTTCGTGCGGCTTGTAGTTAAACAAATCCGGCGAGATTCTTTCCAGACATTTTTTCGTGGCCGGCGCTTCGGCCTCCAGTTCCTTTAAGAATGTTTGGCCTAATGTTGTATTATCCATAAATCTCCTTTCATTAAAACATCCTACCAAACCTTAAATATTTCCCGGCAACCCCCGGTATACATTTGCTGAAAGTCCTTCATTTTTTCCATCTCTTTTTTTTCGCCGGAGGCGGATCCGCCTTCGGCGGACATCTCCTTAGATTGGTTCATATATCGTTCCTGCGCTTTCTCCCAAGCCGCCAAGTCCTCGTATTGGCTGACCATAATCACGCGGTGATATTGGCCGGTTACATCCGTCATAACACGGACAAACTCTTTGTTGTCGCCCATCATCTCTTTAAACAGTTTGGCCGCTTTAGATGCATTGCCGGGTTTGCAAATAAAAGTGTCGTGCACGATTATCATATATGCTCCTTTTTAAGAACCTAACCCCAAAGATAATTTTGGGCCGGTTCATATAATTAATTATGAAGTTTCGCAATATTTAGGTTTTAACCGGCTGTAAAAGACCAAAAAGATTTCCTTCGGGATCTTTGCAATAGGCAAGGGTGCCTATGTCGCCGGGAATTTCCATTTTTTTGACGGCAACAGAGCCGCCGGATGCCGTAATTTTCTTTAACATTTTATCGATATCTTCCACGCCAACAGTGCAGACAAAAGCGTTAACCGGCTGGCCCTTTTTTGGCAAGGCGCCCTGGCGCGGGTTAAGGCCGCCGTTAATTCCCGGCCATTTTTCCCCGGGCTTGTCTTTGCCGGTTGTGACCATCCGGTAGTTGCCCATCTTGGGGCCCATGTCTTTTATTTTCCAGCCAAATACATCTTGGTAAAATTTTTGCATTTTATCCATATTTTTTGCATGTATTTCAAAGTGTGCGACTCGGTTCATATGCCTCCTTTCCCGCCTGAAGCGGAATTATTTTGATATATTTAAGATTATCCATTTAGAAGATTTGCCAGCTTGTCTATGCTCTGGCTCCAGCCTTGCTTCATCCCGGCCAGCGGTCCGGCCGCTTCGGGCGTTGTTTTGGTTACCATAACGTGAAGCGTCATTTTTGTCTTGCCTGTCCTGGGCGATGTTGAAGGGTTCCCGTCCTCCTTAAGCGTAAGGGTGACCAGATTTTCCAGGATTGGTTTATTGTTTACAATCGCCGCGGAGGTAAACACAAGTTTTTCCGGTTCAATCACTTCCTGCACCACGCCCTTCATAGGCCACTCATTTCCCTCCAGCTCGCCAAGCTCTTTGCCGGCCAGCATAATAATGTGTATAACGCCCTGGGGACGGACGTCTATTTCGCAAACGGGGTTGGTAACGCCCTTTGGCCCCCACCAGCCGCGGAGCGTTTCAGGATCCGTCCAGGCTTTCCAGACCAGTTTCCTGGGCGCGTTAAAAGACCGCTCTATCAGTAGATCGTTGTTGCTTTTGGCAGTCTGGTTGCTCTTATTAGGCATAATTTTGCCCCTCTCTGTTATCTAATTTTTAAATGGATGATGCAGTGGCACAAAAATTTTTTTTTCTTTGCGCAGAAGTTCCTTTAACGGCTCAAATCGTTCATTCCAGATAGCTTCATAATGTTGTAAATATTTTCTGGCGCCGTGCACCGCGGCGGGGGACAGCCGAACGTATTGCTGTTTGCCTTTTTTGTGTTTAACAACCAGCCCGGCTTTTTCCAGTACCTGCAAGTGCTTGGAAACCGCCGCAAAAGTTAATTTGTAGCTTTGGGCAATTTCACCTATGGTAAGCTGTTTTTTTGCCACCCGCCTTAGGATGTCGCGGCGGGTTTGGTCGGCCAGGGAACCAAAAATGGCGTTAAAATCCAAATTATATTCAACCATATAGTTGAATGATATTATACCCGTTTTTTTCGGTCAAGCCTTAGTTTTCCACAATTTATACAGATATCTTTTTGTTAGGGCGCCCACAAAAAAAGCACACCAAACTGATGTGCTTTTTCTGGCTCAGCGGCTGGATTGCGGTCGCCCCTTTGGGCAACTTTCTAGGGTTTTTTGAAGGCCTGCGCTAGGCACTCGGGTCATAGGTTTTTTGGAAGAATTTCGGGGAGATAAATAGACATAAATAGACAGTACAGTAGCAGGTTGATTTTGTGTCTAATATTAGTCAATTTTAGGTTTATTTAAGATAAAAACTTAATAAAATATTGTGTCTAATAATTATTTAGGTGCTTAAGAATTTTTTATTTTAAGAACCAATCCTGGAATGGTAAAAATTTTCCATGGATGGAGGTGTTACCGAGCCAACTTGACGCAATTTAACATTGTGTCAACAATAGGAATAATTTTTAATCTGCTACCTGTATTTTACCGCTGAACCAACCCTATGGCAAGGCCGATATCCACTTGGCTTAATGCCAGTAGTATGCTCTGGCTAATAAAACAAAACCCCGATGACTAACTTGGTCACCGGGGTTAAGACTCTGCGCTGCGCCGAAAAGTTTCGATGCATGCGCGGATGTCTTCATAAATCATCTTGACGAATTCCTCCTGCCTCGGCGTTCCACACGCCTTTCTTGCTTCACTGCTGACTACCACGCAAGGGATGCCAGCGTACCTTCTCTCATGCTCCCATTGGCCCGTAAACGAGCTCTTGGTTTGCAGGGGCATTTCGGAAGGCGGCGGATCGGGCAGGTCTAGGTAAAAATCAACGCCTGACCCGTCGCGTTTGCGGAAATCAATTATGATTCCCTGCCGGCGCAATCGCTGTAGCGCCAACAAGGTAACCATTTCCGAACGCCGGCCCGTAAAGAAACTGCGTTTGGACTGCTTATGCCTCATTGGCACAACCTCCTTTGTTGTAAAGTCAGAAACAGATCTTTCGCATTTCTTGATGGGGATCTTTCACCTCATCCTAAACTTAACCCGGCCTTAGAAGACCAGACCGCCGTTGTCCTAGCTGTAACTAACCGTAGGGTAATGACTAAAAAGCCTCTTGCAGCTTTTCGCGGACCAAAGACCAGCCTGTCGCAACATTGACGACTGTGGGATAGTGTGCGCCAGCGATTGTATAGCAAAGATATTCCACTCTGCCGCTTACCTGACCGATTCCTTCCGTAGCCTAGGCTAGCTAACACTTCCATCCGGGAGCGTGTTGCAATAAGGATCTTCCACCCTATTGAATGCCAACCCGAGCATAGCTCGAGCTAGCACCCAGAACCTTGTGATGAATATCTTTCAATCCATCAGACACACGGGGATATTTAACCAGTGCCAGCATGGCCACGCCTGTCCCGAGCGTCGTGCACACTTTTATTGGTAGAGATTTTTCACTCCACCCCATATACTACAGGACGGGATCGCACTTCAGGATAGGGCAGGTCAGTGGAACGAGCTACGCACCATGGTACTTATCTGACAGATATCTTACAACCCATCCTAGACCTTAGCGCAGCGAGGTGCGCGCGAGCCAACGCAAGTTAACCGCAGTCCGCAAGAATTATTGGTTTGGATCTTCCACCTTACCTCAAACCGCATCTTACCAGACCGTGACTGGCTTGAGATTGCCTGTTCATGCGCCACAATATTTTTTGACCAAGATCTTTCACCTCGTCTTTAAGCGGGATCAAGGGCGGCACGGCTCACGACAGGCTGGGACAGAATAACAAGACACACCAACAGGCAAATATCTTTCACTTTGCCGCCAACAATACCGTACCAAAGAGAAACATATAACGGGATAGCCTAGACTGCCGGACCCAAGCCCGCTGCGACGAACCCTGCCTGGAACCTGACAAAGGTCTCCCACTTTATCCAACACGGCGCTTGAGCCGAGTGAACCACGACTAAGTCGGCAAGGGTTTGCCGGGCCGCGACAAGCTCCGACAAATAAACTGCATGGTAAAGATATTCCACCTTACCGAGAAGGATACCCGAGCCATAAAGTAGCGTAACACAGAGCATAGTGCCCTGGCCCCGGACACCTTAGCCGAAGTTTGGCAAGTATCTTACAACTTGTCACTTAGTGGAGATTTTCACACAACGGACGGCTTGGCCGGGCTGAACTACAGACCGCCAACCCATACAACTGGCATAGATATTTCATTCTTCTTATAGGTGCGGATCACAGCGCATCAAATCGCGCTGAAGATCAATGTATTGTCCATGAAGCAGTCTGATAAAGATCTTTCACCTTATCGCGTACAGGAGCAGGGCTCTCCACTGCTGTGGGTGCCTAAGCCCTCCGCAGATGGCCACACATTGACATCCGGCAGAGGTCTTTCACCCCGCCACGAAGACTTGCGGACCGGGGTGCACCGATGCCAACCTGCCGAGTCCAAACCATGGCCTTAAATTTGACAGGCTTCTTTCAACCTATCTAATGGCACATTCAACCGAGAATCGACGCAACGAACCGCTGCCTTGTTAAGCGAGCCACGGGATATTATGACAAAGTTTTTTCACTTTGCCGAATGTGACAAATATCTTCCAATTTGCCCCAGACCCGACTTGGCCGCAGCCTGCCATACAGTAGGACAGCTTTGCTAGCTGAACACTGAGCTACACGCGACCTAATTACTGGAGAAATTCTTTCAATTCTCCTTACAGCGGAGGCCGGCGGGGTTGACTCCACGACAACACAAGACAGAAGGCTTGAGTGTAGAGTGCCCCGAGTATTACGTATGGTAGACATATTTCAGTTTACCCCGTACCGAAGCCAAGGCCGCCCTCGAAAGGACCTGCTAAGCCTACCCGACACCAGTGGAGCGAAATGTGACAAATGTATTTCAATCTGCCCCCTACAATACAGCTACCTGACTGCACTGCTGCGAACGGAGCTGAACGCATCCTGACCTTGCTGAATAAATTGCGGAAGTATCTCAATCCGCACCTTAGGCGAGCATTTACTGCACTGGCTGACGGTTCCTTTTCATGCCAGAGCGGACTTCACCGCGGATCGCCACAAGCAGATCGGCAGGATTCTTTCATCCCGCCTCTTGGCACACCTGCCGCTGGCGTATCCTTGCGAGCCGGTGCGGGTCTTGCCCCACCCCAAACAACAAGTACTGATAGGTATCTTTCAACCCACCACAAACCAAAACGCGACACAACGGAGCAGGCCTATGTACTGACTGCTTCGCCTGGCCACAAACTTGGCAGGAATTTTGCATCCTGCCCCAAACCTCTAGCGCGACATAACTTTGTTGACGACTGGTGACTGCACCGTGACTAGGCTTGAGAGGACTGGTGAGGGTTTTTCACTTCACCGCAAACACTAGCCTAACGTAAAATGCTGAAGACAGCACTAACAAAGCCAAGTCTGCCGAACCCCACCGATTGTACCGAACAATGGCAAGAGTCTTTCATCTTACCCCTTAGCCGATTCTACCCGGTTATACTCTGACGCACACTGCCTAAGCCAACTGAAGCGCATTGAGAAACTAGGGAGAGGGCAAGGATTTTTCACCTTGCCCTCTGGAAAATCCATACTGGGTCAGGCGAGCAGCTTCGCGGACATATCCAGAAACTCCTGGAACTTTTTGCCGCGTGCGGCTTCGTAGGCCGGCCGCAGAGCTACCGGCAGAGAGTGGTAAAGGAACGGGGTGAATTGGCTGCTCATGTAGCAGGTTACGCCCTTATCCTTCTTGCTTCTCCGGTTGCGGCTGCCGACTTGAACGGCTTCGACTCCGGCCCGCCATCTGCGCAGGCCGAAAACGTAGCCGCCCGGGAAGCGTTTCTCTTCGAACTTCGCGCGGGGGTCAAAGGGGCTGGGAAAGCCCGGCCGGATCATGAAGATCGCTTCGGCCTGGCCCTTGGGCAAATCGACGCCTTCGCCGTAATGGCTGCAAGTGCCGACGAGTCCCATCCCTTCTCCGCCTTTGAACCGGCGCAAAGCTTCGCGCGCCGGCGTACCGTTGCCATAGCTGATGGCCGGAAATCCCATCTCGGCCGAGAAGGTCATACACTTCTGCCGTTCTTCGGAGTTTAACTTTACCAAGCTGTTCTATTGCGGCTCCTGCCACAGCGGCATAACCGCCGAGGACAAGACCAAATATCATAAGGACGGGACCGTCAGTCGGTACATCTATTACCACTGTAGCCAGTCCCAGGACTTGGACTGCCCGGAGCCATATATCAGAGAGGAAGACCTGCTGGAGGAATTGGTTAACATTATAGATAAAATTGACCTCAATAAATCAGGTCTCAAACAGCAGATAGACGGCGAGCTGGAGCGTCTGCAAAGTTTCAGTAGCGGCATCCTGGGCAAGATGTTGGCAGGGCAGGACTTAAGCCAAAAGTTTAACCCCAAGGAGTATGCCAAGCACATCATCAAATTCGGCAACCGGGATGAAAAACGCCAGCTACTGCAATCCATCAAGTCAAAAATTTACCTCAAAAACAGGAAGCTCAGGGTCAGCAAGCGATAGTTTCTGGGATTAGAACTAAGGGTTTAAGCGGGATTTTAACTAAGAGGAGACCTGGGAATCGAACCAAAAAATCCTAACAAAAACACAAAAAGTTGTTCAAAGTAACTTTGGACAAAACAAAAATCCGGAACCGATGGTTCTCCGGATTTTGTTATTGACCATGTTTTCATGCTGTAAATGCCCTAGGGCACTCGGGTCAATTCCAGAACAGATAATAGTGGCTCGGGAGGTGGGATTCGAACCCACGACCCATCGGTTACACTTATCCTTATATTTCTATAAGGGGTGGACTATATCTTTACCTTAGCCAAAGTTTATTGCTTTAGGTACTTCGGTATCTAGTCTCTACGGCGCTCTCCGACCTATTGTCGAAGTTCCCACGGTATTAGCGTATTAATCAAATGATTAATTTAGCCTTCACCGTTATCCCGAAGAGTTCATCCCAAGGTTTCCCTTGAGAGCTGCGTAATTTCACAGCCGATTGCTCTACCGCTGAGCTACTCCCGAACGAAAGTAGTATGGCTTTACTTTTGATATTTTAGCAGTTTATCGGATTTTTATCAACAGGGCGGGGTTGCAGCTTCGTTTGCCTTCCGGGTGGAGTTTTCAGAGGTGGAGTCGGTAATAAACAAACTAAATCCGCCCCTGTGTGAGGTCAGGAATATAAATATACCTCTTATTTTAGATAATCCTGGTTTTGACTTGGCAAACTAGGGTGAGCCAAAAAAAGTCGCCCATATTTGTGGGTGATTTTTTGTAGGGAGCGAGGATGGTTAGAATTGAAAATCGATATAGACAGCACAAACCTTTTCTGCTATACTTGAATGTCCTTTTAGCCAAATTCGTGCAGTATTAAGCTAAGGATAGATCAAAAAAAGAAGGGGGAGACCAGATGGACGAGAATAAAAGTGGCGCAGCCGGGATGGAAGAATCCATGCCCGCGCTGCTTGTCAGTTACGGGGACCAGCTCGCATTAGAGGCTCTGTTTGGCCCTGATGCCAGCATGTTACCGTTCGGGATTTAGTTGGTTTTAGTCGTTTTTTTCGGAAAATTTAATTT
>CAZQFQ010000009.1:0-28858 GCA_964592725.1 uncultured Candidatus Saccharibacteria bacterium
GGCAATGTCGGTATAGGCACAACTTCCCCGTCCGCGTTATTAATGGTGCAGGCCCCATCCAGCTATTCCGGCCAACTGTTTGATGTTTCCACTTCCTCCGGCGCTTCTTACTTCCATATTACGAGCGTGGGCAACATCGGCATCGGCACTTCCGGTCCAATCAGCCTGTTAACTTTGCAGGGTTCCACAACAGGTTCCGGCGCCACCGCCATTGCCGGGATTTACGCCAGCACGACTTTGGCCGGCACTACGCTAAACGGCACTGAATTCGGCAACCGTTTGGTCAGCACCGTTGCTCCCACGGCCACCGGCACTTACGACGGCCTGTTGGTCAGGACAATAGACAGTACCGTTTACAGCAACACAGTGCGCGGTATAGAAGTGCAGGCTTACAGCGGTAATAACACTCACGGCACCAACGCCGGCATAACGGCTTTTGGCCACACCTTTGGCGTGCAGGGTATTACCGATGGATTGGCCGGCGGTACAGCCCAGCCGGCGGGCATTTACGCGGAACTGGACAACCCCACCGTGGGCAACGCCTTGCGCGCTTACAGCAACACCTCCACTTCGGCTACACTGTTCTCCATATATCAGGAATCATCCGCCTATACCGGCGACGCTTTGCAGATGAATTTAGCCAATAACTCCGGGACGTTTGCCAGCGGCAACTTTATCAACTTGGAGAAAGCCGGTTCTTCCGTGTTTTCCGTCAATTCTTTAGGCAACGTTAAAGTCACCCTGACCTCTTCCACCCATAACTATGCTATCTGCCACGACACCAACGGCACCGGCTTGGACACTTTGGAAGATTGTTCCGGTACGCCGGGCGCCGACTTCCAGGAAAATTACCCGGCCGCCCAGGATGTTTCTTGGGGTGATGTCTTAACCGCCAGTACCACCGAAGCTTCCACTACCAACGGCAACAATCTCTCTATATTAGACAAGTCCACCCAGGGTTATGACCAAAGTATTATCGGTGTCGCTTCCAACCCGGCTGACAGCGGCGACTTTAACACCATCGGCTACAACCTGGCCGCCGGAACCAATCCGTTCCCCGTAGCCCTAAACGGCCGCGTTATGGTTAAAATTTCTCTGGAAAACGGAGACATTGCCATTGGCGATTATTTAACCTCATCAATAACCAAGCCGGGCTACGCTATGAAGGCTACGCACAGCGGTTACATTTTGGGTGTGGCTTTGGACAACTTTAACGCTTCCTCCACTTCCGCCGTAACCAGCACTTCCACCGGCGGTACCGTAGTTAGCGAGCCGGCTGTTATGATGTTTGTGCGCACCGGTTTCCAAAATATCAATAATATTTTCGTGCTCGGCGAAGACGACGGCCAGTTGGCCTCGGCCACTTCAACTCCTTCCCTTGACCAAATGGCCTCATCTTCTTTGGCCGACTCCTTCCTTATTGACCAGGCCGGCACCGGAAATATTTTAGACCTCCAATCGGCCGGCCAGGACAGGCTGCTGATAGCCAATGACGGCTCGTTCAATTTGTTGGCCAGCACCACCATCGCCACCTCCACTATATTAACGGTGTCTAACGGGACTACCACCCAGTTTAGCATTACGGCCGCCGGCCACATTACCGTGGGCCAGGATACGGCGGGTACTGCTATAATTAAAGCGGGGGATAATCAGACTGTGGTAACCTTTAATGTGCCGTATGATACCACGCCAAAAATCGCGGTTACAATTCAGGGTTTGCCCGACTTCTTCTACGGCGTGGCTACCAAAACGCCGACCGGCTTTACCATCCAGACCAGCCAGCCTATGACTGCCGATACCAGTTTTGACTGGATTGCGCTTGCCCAGCCGTCCACTTCCACTTCCCAGTCCAGTTTGAACCAGCAGATAGTGGTAGTGAGCCAGCCTGCCGGATCGGGACAAACAATTAGCGAATCCGGATCAAGCGGCGCAAGCTCTGAGACAATTTCAAACGATTCATCCGCCGGGGCACCTTCGGCTTCTTCTACAACGCCGTCCGATTCATCCGGACAGGTAGCTGGAACATCAACGACAGTTTCCGATACAACCGCGCCGGTTGATACTTCGGCTACGACCGATACCACAAACCCCACCGGCACCTCGGCTTCCGCCCCCGCGACAACCGATACAACGGCATCCGCTCCCGCAACAACCGACACGACAGCTTCCGCTCCCGCTGATTCCGGTACAGCATCCGCGCCCGCCGCATCAGACGCTTCTGCCCCTGCCGACAGCGGCACCTCCGGCCAATAAAAAATAGGACTAATAGGACGTATGCGACCTATATGTCCTATAAGACCTATTTGCCTAAGTCCTATTAATCCTATGTTAACCATCGCCCGTCAAAAATTTTTTAACCGCTACCTGCCTTTGGCGCTTTCTATTATCTTGCTCGCGACCGCGGGGTTCTTTTGGTACCAGGTTAAAACCGCGCGCGCCAGTTACACCTATTCCAGCACCATAACCATCGCCCACGGAAAAGTCGGGGGAGGCACGGAAGATGAACCGAATTTTACGGTTTTGGTCTGTGCCAATATGACTTTGGGCAACGGCAATCCCTGTCAGACGGTTTCGGGCCTGAATGAAACAGGCGCGGGCGCGGAGGTTACCAATGCTAACGGTTATGACATTGTTTTTTCTACCGTTGCCGGATGCGCGTCATCTTTAATGAACTGGGAAATGCCCTCTTACGCTTCATCTACCGGCGCGACGGAAGCCTGGGTTTTAATTACCTCCCTTTCCCATACCTCGGACACCACTTTTTATATGTGCTGGGGCAACTCCTTAATATCTACTTTTCAGGGAGGCTCAACGGGGAGTGCTTGGGACTCCGGTTATAAGGGAGTTTATCACTTGGCAAACGGTACAACTTTATCAGCTGTCGATTCTACTTCTTATGGAAATAGTGGCACTATTACAGGGTCAACTGCTACATCAGGACAAATTGATGGTGGTGCTAATTTTGTAGCGTCCAGTAACCAATATATAACAATGCCGAATGCTGTAACAAGCGGAAAAGCAATGACCATTAGCGGATGGATAAAAACTAGCTCACTTAGCCAAAATCCTGTTGTTTTGGATGCCAGGGGAAATGCAAGTGAAGTTGGCTGCGTTTTGTATTACGATACCGCTTCAAGCAATCACGCTGCTTGGTATTGCAATAATACAGTAACTGAAGAGGGTTCAACTAATCTTAATGACGGCAACTGGCATTATCTTGTAGGAACGATAGCGTCTTTAGGAACACCACAGGCTCTTTATGTGGATGGGCTACAAATTACTTCACAAAGTGTTAGTGGTTTGGCGGCTTATGCGTCTGGTTCTATGTATATGGGAAAATCATCTGATGCTAGCCCTGTTTGGACTAACGGAAATGTAGATGAGGTTACGGTATCTAATGTCGCTCGGTCTGCAGGATGGATAAATACCGAGTATAATAATCAATCCTCGCCGACTACTTTTGAAGTTATGTCGCCTAACTCCTGTACTCCGGCTTCGGGTTATTCTTATTGCCGGCCGATTACCATAAATAATAATTATGTCAGTTCTTCCGGAGCGGAAACTTATGCCAACTTTCCTGTTTTAGTCTGCGCTAATGCCACCGTGGGTGGCGGTAATTCCTGCCCAACCTTAGCCGGCCTTAACCAGACCGGCGGGGGAGCGCACGTCAAAAATTCCAACGGTTACGATATTATTTTTACCTCCGATTCAGCAGGTGCAACCCAAATCCCCGCCGAGCGGGAAAACTATGTTGCCTCAACAGGCGAGCTGGAGGAGTGGGTGGATGTTAACGGGGTGTCCACTACCAGCGCTACCTCTATTTATATGTCCTATGGCAATGCTTCAATCTCCACCGACCCGAACTTAGATGCCACCTATGGAGCGGCAAAAGTTTGGGATACCAACTACAGAGCCGTCTGGCATTTTAATGACGCTTCCACTTCCGCGAGTAATGATTCTACGGCAAACGGTTACAACTTAAGCAATGTCGGAACAACTTTGGTAGCGGGTGCTGTTGGCAAAGCATTAAGCATGAGTGGGGCGAGCTCCAGCAGTACCATAGCCAGCACGCTGGGTTCGCCAAGCAAAATGACAATGGAGGGATGGATCTGGCTTCCTACCTACTCCTATCCTCTGCCAAATGGATTTATGATGATTGGTCTGGGAGGCGCCTGCTTCAACAGCGTGGGAATAACTATGAACTATAATGCCGGTGCTTCATATAGAGCTGATTATGGCCAGTGGTGTGGCCCGGGTGGCGTTGATATTGCTAGTTGGGCGGGCAATCTTGGAAACGCATGGTACCATGTCGCTTTTACCATAAATCCTTCTGCTTCTTATGACGCAGTCTATATAAACGGGGGATTAAGCGCGACATCCACTAGTTCAGTTGCAATGACTTATGGTGCTGCTCTGACTCAGTTAGGGCGGGATTATTATGGTGCAAACCCTTTGACCGGCTATTTGGATGAAATTAGAATATCCTCCATTGACCGTTCCGCCGACTGGATAAAGACCGAATACAACAACCAATCCGCACCCGCAACCTTTGAAATTTTTGGGAGCGAGGACATCCCGCCAAGCGGCTTTAACAGCGCCGCGCTCCATCCGGGGATAACTATACAAAGCGCAAAGGTTATAATTAAAAATGGCAAAGTCAGAATCCAACCGCAGTAAAGCGCGGCAAAAATAGGACATATAGGACATATACGACCAATTCAACTCCGCCGTGCGACAAGACATCTTAGGCGGACAGCCCCACCCCTTAATCCCTTTTTATCCCATTAACCCCCTTAACCATTTATGATAAACCGCGACCCTGAAGGCTATCGAAAATTGCTGGCTTACCAAAAAGCCTGTGAGCTCCAAATTTTTACCAACGATTTTGCGGCCAATCTGCCCAAAACCAAAACATTTTTTGATTTGGCCGACCAAATGGGACGCAGCGGCCGGAGCGGCAGCAAAAATATTGTGGAAGGATGGAAAAGAAATACCACAAAAGAATATTTTGATTTCCTCGGATTTTCCATCGGCGCGGTGGAAGAATTAAAAGACGACGCGGCGGATATTGCAACCGGAGTCTATCCTAATTTAATGGGATTAAGGGGAAAAATGGGAGTAATGGGAGAAAGGGGAGAAATGGGACACCCTTCATCCCCTTATTCCCATTCCACCCTTTTGGTCCCCCTTAAACCCATTTCTCGTGCCGAACTTGACCAAATAAAATTTTACCCGTTAGACCCAAACCTCCCGCCGGTAATTCAGCTTTTCCTCCGCGCTAAAGAATTAAATTTTTTGCTCCACAAACTCCAGCAATCGTTGGATGTTAAAATGGACAACGACCGCACCAAACCTATAAATCAGCTCATTAGGGAAAATTGGGCAAAAGAGAAAAAAGATGAAAAAGCAATTTTAAAACAGTTTGGAATAAAGTTTGATAAAAATGGGTTGGTGATTTATGATAATAAAAACAAAGGCAAGCCAGAATAGGACAGATAAGACCAATAGGACGTATATGTCCTATTTGTCCTATCCGTCCTATCCGTCCTATTTGTCCTATTAAACTATTAACTTTAATCAAATGAGAAAATACACCCTTGAAATCATCGTTTTTATTTGCGGCATGGCCGTAATGGTTTTTGAGCTGGTCGGCGCCCGCGTGCTTGCCGCTTTTATGGGCACGTCCATTATTGTCTGGTCTGGACTCATTGGCGTAATGCTGCTGGCTTTGGCTTTGGGCTATTGGTGGGGCGGCAAGGCCGCGGACAGGCGGCCGGATTTTAAAAGTTTTTCCGCCGTCATTTTTATTGCCGCCGTGTTTATGGGTTTGACCGGAATATTCAAACTGCCGGTATTAAATTTTATTACAAAAATAATAAAAGATATCCGTTTTGGAACGGTCTTAGCCAGCTTGGTGCTGTTCGCGCCGGCCAGCTTTTTTTTGGCCGCGATTTCCCCGTACGCGGCCAGGCTCAAGCTCGCCAATTTAAAACAATCCGGTCAGACGGTGGGAAACCTTTACGCGATGTCCACGGCCGGCAGTATTTTTGGCACTTTCCTGACGGGATTTGTTCTGGTCTTGTACGTGGGCGACACTAGAATTATTTTACTACTTTCCGTCCTGCTGTTTTTGTGCTCCCTGCTGGCTTTTAGTAAAAAGTGGATGAAGGCTAAAGTTTTGTTGGTAGTATTATTATTCGCCGGGCAGTTTGGCGCGGCTCATTTGGACAAATTTTTTCTGCCCAAAAATACCGTGGCCGTCTTAAACAGCCAATATGGGAACATTTATATTTCCAAACAAGTTTTGAATTATAGCGACGGAACAGCGCGTCCCATAGTGGCGCTGTCCACGGACGTTAATACCGTTCAGTCGGCTATGTATACCGACCGGGATAATGATTTAGTCATCCCGTACGCGCGGGTTTTTCGTTTAGCCGCGCATTTTAACCCGGGAATCAAAAATGCTTTGATAATTGGCGGCGGCGCTTATTCCGTTCCCCGGGATTTTATAAAAAGGAACAGCCAGGCTCATATTGACGTGGTGGAAATAGACCCAAAAGTTACGCTGGCGGCAAAAGAATATTTTAGCCTGACGCCGGACCCCAGGATTACCACTTATAACGAAGACGGCCGGGTATTTTTAAATCAAAACCAAAAGAAATACGACGTAGTTTTTATGGACGCGTATAAAACGGATATAATGACTTTTCAGCTGGCCACTGTAGAGACGGCGCAAAAAATTTATCAGTCTTTAAACAGCAACGGCGTTGTAATGGTGAATTTGATGTCTTCCATACAAGGGGACCATGGAAAATTTTTACGGGCCGAATACGCGACTTACAAAAAAGTTTTTCCCCAGGTTTATGTTTTTCGCGTGTTGTACGCGGAAGGGGATAAGGATCAAAATTTAATTATAGTGGGGCTTAAATCCGACACTCCGCCATCTTTTACGGACAGCAATCCGGAGTTAAATAACTATCTTTCGCACGTTTGGACTCAACCTATTGCCAACGATATGCCCGTTCTTACCGACGACTTCGCGCCGGTTGACCAATACCTTCTGCCGGTTTACGAGCAAAGCGGTCCGCCGTCCACAAATTAAATAAATTAAATCAAAAGCGTGAAGATGACAATTAGCGCCATCATAAACGCTTTTTATTTTGGAAAAACTAGACAAAAATCTTTAGATGTGCTATAATATTTAAAGAGGTTTTGTTAAGTTAAGGTAAGTCTTGGTTAGTAAAGGCTTATTATACTTAAATAAGCCAAATTCCAGTTCGCTCGCCGTAATTGGCGAACGAAATAAGAAACAAAAATACAATTTAAAATCATTTCAAATAATAGGACAAATAGGACTTAAATGACCTATTAGTTTTGCTTGCTCTCTTAGGCCTATAAGTTCTGTTAATCAATAAAACTTAGGCTGAGTCTTAAATAAAAATCAAACCAAAATTTATTTTTATGACTTTTCAGGATCTGCCGGAACTTTTGACTGTTGCCGAGGCTGCGCATTTAATTAATGTGCATCCCAATACTTTGCGTAACTGGGAAAGGGAAGGGAAGTTGGCCGCTCTGCGCATCGGCTCGCGCCGCGACAGGCGTTTTACCAAAGCAAGCATTTGGCAGATTTTTGAACCTGTAAAAAAATGAAAGAATAGGGCGCCTGCAAGATAAGACGTATACGACCTATTAGTCGTATAAAGACCTATCGCTTAAAACAAATAAAAAAATCTCTTGAAAAATAAATTGGCAAAACTGAAAAAATTGTTTGGTGTGGGGGTAAAACTCGGCCTGTTTTTTGTATTTGCATTTATAATTTACAGTGGCTATCTGCCGTTTAAAATCCAATCGGCATTTTCCCCGAGCCGCGCCGAGGCGGCAACGGTCACTGCCGTTAACAGCGGCAACTGGAGCACGGGCTCCACCTGGTCCACAGGATCGGCTCCGGGAACAAGCGATACCGCGCAAATTGGCGGCACCTATACCGTAACCGTCACGGGCAACGCCACGGTTGGGGCGGTAAACTTTCTTTCTACCAGCACGGCCGGGACTTTAAGCGTTAACACCGGTGTAACTTTAACGGTAACCGGAGCCATAACCGCAATAAGCGCCGCATCCACCGCCGCGACAAGCACCATCACAGGAGCCGGAACTGTAACAGCCGCTTCGGTTGCAGTAGGTTCAGGCGGTCCTACGCCAGGCGCGACCGTCCAGACAGACTTAATAAGCACAATTGCCAATTTAACCATAAGCGGCGGTATTACTTTAACCAGTTATTATAAGAGTACCCCTTATTATAATGATCCGACTTTGGAAATTCAGTCGGGTACGACAACTGCCGCCAGCATTACAACTTCCGGCGCTCATTCAGGCGATATACAAACTGTTACTATGGCCACCGGCGCGCACACGGGATATTTAAAGTTAACTGCGGCTACGACGGTTTGGACCTTAGGTACCGGCACTAACACTATAACCTTAAATGGTGCCGGGGCGACAGTGGAATATTCCGGCGCCACGCCCGCAATGGATGTAACTACTTACTACAACCTAGTCTTAAGCGGAGGCGGCGCGGCCACGGGCGCCGTAACAACAGTTCAGGGCGGTTTAATATTTAACAACACGTCAACCAGTTGGAGTACCACGGCTAACTTAGCGATAACCGGAAACTTGGCTTTAGCTACCAGTACGACGCTGACCACCGGAGCAAACTATACTTTAACAGTCGGCGGCCCCAGCAGTATAACCGGTCTTTTAGCCTTGTCTAACACGGGCACTAAATCTTTTACCGGGTTGGTTACAGTCAACGCGAACGGAAGCATAACCAGCGCCAGCACGGGCGCCCAGACTTACACCGGCGGGCTCACATTAAGCTCTTCAGGATCTTTTTCCGATGCCGGCGGCTCTGCCATTGCCTTTGGCGCCGGCGGTTTTACGAACAATAGTGGCAGCACCATTAACATGGGCACCGGCGCTATTACGTTTAGTGCCAGCTGCGCTCTTGCCGGAACAAGCAGTACTACATTTGGCGGGACAATGACCATCGCCACTTCCATAATCGTCAACAACAGCAATACCGCCACCACGACCATTGCCGTTTTGAACATCTCCAGTCCGACTTCCGGCGCCAACGGTTTAACCTTGGCGGCCGGAACCAATACGGTAGTTACCGGCGCGTTAACTTTTAGCGCCAATGCCGCCGCTACCGCGTCTTACGGCCAAACATTAACCTTAAGCGCCGACTCAGGCAGCCTAAAAGCCAACCTTTCCGCCGGTTCCATAGTTTTTACCGCGCCGACAAATGCCGTTGCCACCCTTTCCACAATTAGCTGTTTGGGCACGGGAACGATTAGTGTTTCCGGCGCCGTGACCCTTAACGGAAATACCACAAGCGCGTCCGGAGGGCTGGTTTCCATCCAGTTAAACGCCGCTACACTAAACGTAACTGGACTTATTAAATTAGTCGGCGGCACCACCGGTGATACGGCAACTTTGAGTATGACCACCGGAACATTGGGCGTCGGCGGAGGTATTACCTTTGCGGCTACCTTGGCGACGGATGTATTCAGCAATACCGGCGCCGGAATTATAAATTTTTCCGGCGGCACCATAAGCGGCGCCGCGGGATCTTTTACCGTTAATGCTTACACAATAATGAACACCACCGGCACGCCGACAATCGGCGGGGCATACACTTTCGGCGCTTTAAACGTGGTCAGCGGCACTACCGCTATGGGTGCTTTCGCGGTTAGTTTTGCCAGCACTACCGTTGTCAGCGGAACACTGAATGTTTCCAGCGCCACCGGCATCAAAACTTTTACCGGAGCAGTCACCGTAAATACCGGCGGCGTATTTGATATGTATACGGCCAGCACTTATGCCACGGCTTCAGTTTTCGGCGCCGGTATTACGGCCGGAGGCACCACGTTTAATTCCGGTTCGGGTTTAGCTACCACAACAGGCTCTTTTTACGGATCGGGCAACATAAATTTTGAAGGCGCGCTCAATATCGCCGCCAGCCAGACAACGGTCAACAACAATACGGGTACAGTTACCGTTACCGACGTCTTAACCTTAAACGGCAACTGGCAGCAGGGCACGGGATCCACTTTAAACTACGGTTCGGCAAGCGCGGTTGCCGGATCCGGAACTTTTGACGCCTCCACTTATTCCAACACCGTAAATTATACCGCCACGGGCGGTACGGTTAAAGACCCAAATGCCGGTACGCTGCATACCTACCAAAATTTGGGATTAAGCGGCAGCGGCACCAACACCAAAACCATGACCAGTGTTACCACGATATTGGGAAATTTAACCATGTCCGGCTCCGCGGCCGCCACTCCGGTATTAACGTCAATTGGAGGCAATGTCAGCATTAGCGGCACCGCGGCCTTAACGACCGGCGCAAACTTAACCGTTTCAGGGACATTAGGCGTTGACACAGGATCAATCTTAAACCTCGGCGGTTTTACTTTCACGGAAAGCAGCACTACTTCGGCCACCGGTACCGTAGATACAGTTACTTCGGCCACGGGCATTAAAACGTTTACCGGTTTGATAACGATAAATTCCGGCGGCGTATTTAATATGTCCGGCCAGAATCCGCAAATGGCTTTTGGCGGCGGCATTACTAACAACAGCAACGCCGCAAACGCTTTTAATGCCGGCAGTAACGCAAACAACACGCTGGTCGGAAATTTGTCGGGCACCGGCACTACCAACATGGTGTTTGGCGGAGCGTTGGCAATTTCCAGCGGGACAACCACCAACAACTTTACGGGCGCCTCAACCACCATTGCCGGCACGCTTACTTTGTCCGGCAGTAGCTCCTGGGTCCAGGGTGCCAACAGTATTTTGAGTCTTGGCGCGGCCACCCCCATTACTACCGGCGGCAACACATTTGACACTTTTACTAATCAAAATACTGTTATTTATTCCGCCGCCGCCGGTAGCCAAAGCGTAGTGGCAACGACTTATTATAATTTGACCTTTAGAAATACCAGCGGCACTAATACGGCCGCCGGAAGTTTGGTAGTCAACGGCACCCTAATTACCACGGCCGGCGGCACGCTGGATTTAGGCACATCCAATACCTTAAGCGGAACGCTGGCTACTATTACCAACAACGGGACAATCAAAACCTCCAGCGTTACGGCCGCCATTCCTTCCGGTTTGGCCTGGGGCGGCACTATAGAATACGGTTCTGCCACCGGCGGCCAAACCATAGTTTCCGAAACCTCATACACTAACTTAAAGCTGGATAACAGTACCAGCGGCACGGATACGGCCGCGGCCGCCACAGTCATCAACGGCACCCTGACCGTACCGGCCAATGGCACTTTGGATATGTCCACTTTCCAGATGACCGGCACGCCAACCATAGCCAATAGCGGCATAATAAAAACATCAAACACTTCCAGTCCCGCCATTCCCGGAGGCTTTACCTGGGGCGGCACAGTCCAGTTTGCCGCGGCGGCAGGAGGGCAATCTATTGCCACCGGAACTTTTGCCACTTTAATTTTTAGCAACTCCAGCGCAACAAATACCGCTGTCGGCACCCTAACCGTTAACACGGCTTTAACCACCACGGCCGGCGGCGCTTTAAATATGGCCGGTTATCCTTTGGCCGGCACTTTAACCACTATTACCAACAGCGGCACTATTGAGACGCAAAACGTTTCTGCAACTCCGTTAACCACGGGCAAAACCTGGGGCGGCACGGTTTTGTATGATGCCCTAACCGGCGGCCAGACCATAATGGCCGGCACCTATGCCACTACGACTTTGGCAAATACCGGCGGCACCGATACATCCGGCGGAAATTTGACGGTCAACACTCTTTTTAATATTTCTTCCGGCGGTACTTTTAACCCGGGCGCGGCGACATATACCATAGCCGGCACCGGCACTTTGACTGGCTCGGGCACGGTGAAGGTTTCCGACAACGCGGCCAATGCGTTTTTGACGCAGTATTCCATAACCAACAAAACCCTGACCAGCCTGACGGTGGATTACACGGGCGGCGCCAGCCAGGGCATATCCAGCACCACTTACAGCAACCTCACTTTTGACGGTGCGGTGGTCGGAGTTGGTACAGGCGTGGTTACCGGCGCTTTAACCGTTAACGCCAGCGGCAGTTTTGTGCCGACTTCCGGAACAATTACCATGAACAGCGGTTCGACAATTACCAATTCCAACTCCGCGGGCTCCCTGGCCTTTTATGGATTAACTATTGCCTCGGGGTCCGTTACCGGCAATACCAGTTTTTCCGTAACCAATATTTTTACCAACAGTTCCGGCGGTGTTTTTACTTCCAACAGCGGCACCATTACCTGCGCTGGCTGTACCATTAGCAATTCCGGTACCACCCTGACATTCAAAAATTTATCCACGACAGGCACGGCCACCGCGGGTTCTTCCGCCAATTTTACCGTGGCAGGAAATTTTGCCGTCAGCTCCGGCACTTTTACTTCCACTTCCAACACCCTAACTATTGGCGGAAATTTTACCAACTCCGGCACTTTCACCCACAACAGCGGTACCGTGGTCTTTAACGGCACTGGCATTTCCACCCTTGCCGGTGCTACCACCTTTTATAACTTAAAAGATGTTACCGCCGGTTCCACGTTGGCTTTTACCCACGGCCAAATTTTTACCATTGCCGGCACCTTAACCTTAACCGGAACCAGCGGCAGTAATGTTACGCTGACTTCAGACAACGGCTCCAGCGCCTGGACCGTACATTTTACCAGCGCCCAGTCTTCTGCCACCATAACTTATTCCACCATCTCGTGGTCCGGATGCGATGCCGGCACGGCCAACGCGACTTTGACGGACGGAACTTACACCAACGGAGGCAATAACGGCAGTTGCTGGGTTTTTAGCAGTTTTATCACTATGTCCGGCACAATTTACAATTCCGGCGATACCGGCGCACTCACTGGTTTTAACGGTTTAGTAAGTTTGGCCGTGGCTTCAACATCCGCTTATTCTGCAAGCGCGGTCAGCGGAGCGTTTACTTTTTCCAATGTTGTTAGGCCACCCACGAGCACCGACATTACCATTTGGCTTAACACCGGAGGCGCCACATCCAGCAGTTTGGTATTCATGTACGGCAACGGTTGTGCCGGCGGCAACTGTACCGGCCTGACAATGATCCAAAACATGGTAGTCATAGACAACAAAGATCCGGCCGACGGCAATATGAATATTACCGATTTAGTCGGATGTACCAATACTTTTGGCAGTGCCTGCAGTGACACGGACATTGGTTTTATTGCCACTACTACGCCGACCGCCAGCACGACTTTGACTTTTGCATCCAACACTTTGTATGTTATGCCCGGGGTAACATTTTCCCCGGGAGGCGCGGTGACGGCCCAGAACCTTAATGTGGCGGGAACGTATTCGGACAATAATAACGCGACCATATCCTCCGGCAACGTATCCGGCAGCGGCACCATCAATATGACCGGCGGCACCTTTGAAGTGGACGGTACGGGTAACTTTGGCGGTTCCGGTCCTTGGACATTTAATAATTTAAACATTGGTAATAATGTCGCGGCCACCACCACATCAGTTGCTACCGCAACCACCACGGTTACCGGCGCTTTAACCATCGGTTCCACGTCCGTTTTAAATGCCGGTTCCAACATTTGGGACTTAACGGCTTCCGGCAATCCTTTTGTGGTAAATTCCGGCGGTACATTTAACGCGCAAACTTCCACATTCAGTTATGAAGACACCTCCGGAACTTCCAACCCCGCCGCCGTTTCCTATAATAATTTGGATTTTTCCCCCTCCTCCGGCAGTCCAACTTTCCAACTAACGTCTCCGGCTCCTTCCGGTTGGTACAGTACCGGCGGCACCTGGCTGTACCGCAAAGCCATTACCATCAACCATAACTTAATTGCTTCTTCAACTGGCGAGACTTACGCCAATTTCCCGGTCCTTATAAGCATTACCGATCCCAACCTGGCAAGTTTCGCCTCTACTACCGGCGCGGATATTCTCTTTACCAAATCAGACGGCATTACCAAACTCAAACATGAAATAGAAAGTTTTTCTTCTTCCAACGGCCAGCTCATTGCCTGGGTCAATGTCGGCGCTGGCGGACTTTCCACCTCCACCGACACCACTTTGTATATGTACTACGGCAACAGTTCCGCGGCTAACCAGCAAAATGTTGCGGGAACATGGAACAGCAACTATATTGGCGTTTGGCATTTTCCGAATGGGACGACATTATCGGCGGCGGACTCCACGGGCTATGCCAACGGCACAATTACCGGTGCTACGGCTACCACGACTTGCGAGTTTTACGCCTGCGCTTCGTTTAACGGGACAACCCAAAATATTAATTTTGGCACGGGATCAAATTTTAATATTGCCGCGCCATTTACCATTTCAGGCTGGTATTATGTTACTTCTGTTTCCACCGATTCCTTACTGTTTGGGCGTGATGATTATAATTACAGATTTCTGGCAGGAGCTGATGGCGCTGGATATTATGCCGCGATCGCGGAATTTAACGGGAACATTTACTCCAGCAATCAAATCAGCACCGGCGCTTGGCATCTACTTACATATGTCGCGACTTCAACGGGACAAACTATCTATGTGGACGGCGCGTTGAATTATACAGGCTCCGAATCCGGCAATACCTTTGTTGATTCCGGAGTAGCAGTGAGAACGGGTTATGGGGTAAGCATAGGCGCCTATCCATTAAATGGAGAAGCTCAAGAAGAAAGATTTGCCAGCGGCGTCAGTTCCCCGGATTGGATAAAAACCGAATACAATAACCAGTCTGCTCCCGGAGCATTTATTTCCACCGGTACGGTGCAAAGTTATTTAAGCATGCCGAGCGGACCGATAACTGTTTCCGGCAACCTAACCGTTAACGGCGGCACGGTGGACGCAAATACCAATAATGTCGGTTTGACGGTGGGTGGAAATGTGGCTATATCGTCCGGAACGTTTTTGGCTCCTTCGTCATCAACATTCAGTATTGCCGGCGACTTTACCAACAACGGCACGTTTACAAATGAAGGCGGCACAATTACTTTTTCCTCATCGACCGCGATTTCCGTTATTTCCGGCACCTCAACCGTATTTAACAACCTCACGGTTTCTACTGCCGGCACGACCCTGGAGTTTCAGCACGAAACGTCCAATTTCCCGGTGTTTACTTTTGCGGGTTTGTTCGCGGCTACCGGCACATCCGGCAGTTTGGTGACGATAGAATCGGATTTACCCGGCACACAATGGCTGCCCTATTTTAATTCGGTGCAAGTGGCGGTATCGTATGCTAATATAATAGATTCCGGTTGTGCCGCCGGCACGGCCAATATTACCGTTGCCAATTCCACCAACGGCGGCGACAACGGCAGTTGTTGGCTCGGCCTCGCCGCGCTTCTCAGTTACGGCGGCGGCGAAACCGGCGCGATGTCCTTTACCAATCCCACGGGAATTACCGGCGGCGGAACGCAGGAAACCGGCGGTGGCGCGGGCGGCGGGGGAACAGGCTCCAGCACCCCGCCATCTGATACCAGCGGGGGAGACGGGGACGGCGGAGGCACTCAGCAATCCGACGGCAGTGGAGGCGACGCCGGAGGCGGCGGCGCTTCTCCTTAGTCCAACCTCCTCTACGAGGGTTACCCTCGGAAAGGCCTGTAAACAAAGGAAAAAATGAATTTTTGATAAGACCGGCGAGTCTAACAAACTCGACGGTTTTTTTCTAACAATTAATCTTTCTAGAGGTTCTAGAGTTCTAGAGGGGAACCCTCTGGGGAGCAATCTTCTAGAGGGGAACCCTCTGGGGAGCAATAAAATCAATAAGAATAATCAATTATGAAAAATCGCGACGACAAAATATTTGCCCCTAATAATTATTATCATATTTATAACCGTGGCAATGGCAGGATGGTCATTTTTAAGGATGACGAAGACCGAAAATTCTTTATATTGAGGTTGAGAGAGAACCTGTTTCCTAAGCCCCAAGAGGGTTCCCCTCTGGGGGGTGCGTCAATAGCGGCCGAAGCCGCGCATACTCCGTATCTGCGCAAATCTCTGCCCCCGGAAGCTTTTTGTTTGATATGTTACTGCTTAATGCCAAACCATTTGCATTTGCTCATTAAACAAAACGGAATAATACTGATTAGTAAATTAATCGCAAAAGTTTGTACCGGTTATTCAATGTATTTTAACAAAAAGTACAAAACGGTAGGACACGTGTTTCAGGATTGCTTCAAGTCAGTTTTAATAGGGGATGATTCTCAGTTACTTTGGACTTCAGCCTACATCCACAACAACCCTAAAACCGCCGGGCTGGTCAGCGAACTAAAAGATTACCGCTGGAGCAGTTATCTGGATTATGCGGGGCTACGGCAGGGGAATTTGTGCAATAAAAATTTTATTTTAGATATGGCGGGCGGCCAAGAAGCATACAAAAAGTTTGTGGAAGACGCTTTTGTTCAAATTAAGGAGCAAAAAGATTTAAATCGTTTATTCCTTGACTAAACAAAAAGGAGGGGAACCCTCTGGGTGCAACCCCCAGAGGGTTCCCCTCCGCGTACTGGTTTAGATATCACTTAAACATTTTTTCCAAGTCTTCGGTAAGGTTTATGTCCTTGGTTTTAATCAGCCTGACAAAGAATTTTTTTGCCAGCTCGTCAAATTCGGCCTCAATTTCCTCGTCCAGTTTATAGGGTGAAATCCAAATGCTGTTTTGCCATTTTTTAAAATGCAGAGCCTTTAGTTTGGCGCGCAAAACTACGCGCACATACTTTTGTTTTTCCGGAATATCAAAAATCACCAGTTTCCAGACGCCGTCTTTTTGCGGCTCTGCTGCGAAAGTAAAAAATTCCTGTAAGTCAATACCTTGGAGTTCTGCTCCGAGGAACCTTTATTAATCTCCTGCAATACTACAGGCGTAAGCCTGTAGATGAAGTCAGTCCGGCTTGCCGGACGATTGCTGATCGTATTCCGGGATGCTACGGCCATAAGGCCGTAGCGCTTCACTTAAATAAAGGCTGTGCATAAATGGTTTGCCCAACTTGGCGGCAGCAAGCTATAATTATACTATAGATGATTTTTTTAAAAAAATAACAAAATAAATTTATGAAATTCAGATCTCTGCTTCAAGGTCTGCTATTTTCCACATTTTTTTGTCTTTTATTTTTTTTAGCTCCATTCGCGCGAGCGGCCACTCTGGCCGTTTCGCCCACCAGCGGCACGGTCTCGGTCGGCAACAACCTCACGGTTAGTATTATTTTAAACACGGCCGGGGTTGCCGTCGCCGGAGTGGATATTTATTCCTTACACTTTAACCCTGCCGTCCTTCAGGTTGTAAGCGCTACTACTACCGGTGTCCAAATAGCCGCCGGCACATTATTGCCTGTCACCGAGTATAATGCCGCGAATAACAGCACGGGCGTTATCCAATTTTCCCAAACATCTACGACCGCCACCAGCAGTAATTTTAACGGCACCGGCACCCTGGCTACCGTAACTTTTACCGCTATAGCTGCGGGGACTTCCAGCCTAACTTTTGATTTTACCGCCGGCAGTACTAACCAGTGCGATGTTGCCGTCCTTTATTCCAATGCCTTGACCGCGGTGACCAACGGAAGTTACACAGTCGGGGATACTACCCCTCCTACGGCTCCGACCAACGTAACGGCCAGCTCTACTTCCAGCTCCGGCATAAACTTATCCTGGACAGCCTCTACCGATAATGTCGGCGTTACCGGATACCAAGTGTTCCGCTGCAGCGGCGCTTCCTGTACCCCTACGGTTCAGGTTGCCACAACGACCACCAACTCTTTTGCCGACAGCGGCCTGACTCCTTCCACCAGCTACAGTTACAACCTTAAGGCTTTTGATGCCGCCGGTAATTTGTCCGTCGTTTCAACCACGGCCACTGCCGTCACCGCGGCTCTTCCTGCTCCTGTAATTTCCGCAATTTTGGCCAGCGGGATTAGCCAAACCGGGGCCACGATTACCTGGACAACTAATCTTACCAGCGACAGCCAGGTTGTTTACGGTTTGACCACGGCCTACGGTTCATCCTCAACTTTAAATTCTACTTTGGTTACCAGCCATAGTGTGTCGCTGTCCGGCTTGTCGCCCGGCACCGTTTATCATTACAGCGTTTACAGCCGCAGCGGCGCGGGTGTTTTGTCCACCTCGGCCGACAGCACTTTTACCACGCAGTCCGCGCCGGATACCACGGCTCCCAATGTCTCCATTACATCTCCCACCGCGGGAACATACTCCGGCACCATCACCCTAAGTGCCACAGCTTCCGATCCTGTGGTTGCCGGCCAGGTGACTTCGGGCCTGTTTTCCGTCACAATATTGGTTGACGGTACGGTCGTTGCAAGTTCTACTTCCGCTACCGTTTCGGCCAGCTTGGATACCACAACCCTAACAAACGCCACCCATACCATTACGGCCACGGCAAAAGATAACGCCGGCAATGTCGGCAACGCTTCGGCAATTACAATTACGGTGTACAACCTCGGCAACGCCACGCGGTATCCCAGAAAAATTACGCTTTCAGGTTTGGAAGACCTTTCTTCCGTTCCGGCCAATACACAGGTTATCGCTTACGTGCTTTCGGGGAGTACTGTTTTGGAGACCCAAAACCTAAGCCCGGATGCCTCGTCCGACTATACCGTAACCTTTTTGTCAACCGACCCGCAAACCGTTAATATTCGTGTTAAAGTCAATGGCTACCTTTCCCAACTGCTTACTTCTTTAGACACTACGGTCAACAGCGCCACAGTCATATCCGTACCCACGCTTTCGGCCGGCGATTTTAACAACGACAACACGGTTAACTCCCTGGATTATTCTTTAATGAATACTCACTGGTTGCAGAACTATCCGACCGCCGATATTAATGCCGATGGTATTGTCAACTCCCTGGATTTCGCGGTTTTGGAAAACAACTTTAATAAGAGCGGACAGTAAAAATTAACCTTTAAAACATAATTAATTAGGGTTAAAACCCGCTATTAAAAAGACATAAAAAACATGAAAATACTTTACAAAATTCTTGGTTTTACCGGCGCGTTGGCCGGATTGATGCTTGCCTTTGCGGCTACCGCGTCGGCGGCAACCCTGGCTGTTTCGCCCTCCTCCCAAACATTAAACGTGGGGGATACGCTTACGGTACAAATACTCCTGGATACCCAGGGACAGCCCATAGACGGTTTGGATGTTAATGCTTTAAATTACAATCCTTATTTTTTGCAAATCGAGGATGCCGATGCTTCCACGGATGGCACCCAAATCCAGCCCGGCAATTTAATGGCTAATACCTTGGCTAATTCGGTTGACACCGTCAACGGTAAAATCCTGTTTTCCCAGGTGACCACGCCAGGCAGTACTTATACCGGAAGCGGTGTTCTGGCCACGGTAACCTTTAAAGCTTTAGTTGCCGGTACGGCCAAACTGACTTTTGATTTTGTCCCCGGTTCAACCACAAATAGTGACGTAGCCAGCGCGGGAAATAATATTTTGACCGCCGTAACCAACGGGCAATACACCATTAATAATGTGGCCACGTCCGTAAGCGGTAATTCCGGCGGCGGCGGTAATTCCGGCAGCAACGGTTTGGGCGGTTTAGACGTTCCTGGCGCCGGCTCAGGTTCAGGCTCAGCCCTTCGCCTTATCGATAATAACGGCACCTATTATCTTGTTATTAATAACGTGTTGCACGGCATTACCAATCCCGGTATGCTTTACACTTACGGCTTTACTTTTGCCATGGGCAAACCGGCAACATCGGCCGATATGGCGCTTGAGCAAGGCTCTTTGCTGACTCCTCAGGATGGCGCGTTGGTTAAAAGCCAGCAAGACCCGACGGTTTATTTAATTTCCGGACAACAGCGCTATGGTTTTGTATCAGCAAAAGTTTTTACCGCTTTAGGTTTTAAGTTTTCTTCCGTGCTTGTGGTAACTAACCCCGAACTCCAGGCTTTGCCAAGGGCGGCTAACCTTAGCAGCGGCACCGCCCAGCATTTGCCTGGTTTGGATATCAAGGAAAACGGAACCGTTTACTGGGTCGGGTCGGACAATATGCTCCACGGCTACCCCTCTTTGGATGTTTATAACTCCTGGCATCTGCCAAACGACTTTTCCAGGGTCGTACCGGCCAACGCCGCGGACATGGCTCTGCCTATGGGGGATTTAGTGAGTGCCAGGGTCCTACAGTAGGAATGGGCTTTTGAAAGGAACAGCCATTTGTTTTCTGGTGAACCTGTTGTTAAGGTTTGTTTATTAGCGACGTAGTACGAGTGAAAGTTATCTCCAGATAACTTTCCGAGCCGAGGAAGCTAACACAGGTTCAATACCTCGCAGCTCTGCTGCGAAATGCAGATGGCTCCTTGGGTTAATACCCCGGAGCTCTGCTCCGGGGAACCTTTATTAAAAAGGATAAAAAGTGAATGATTGTTAAGCCAGTTTTTTGTTTTGGATATAATGTTGCATGAATTGTATATATTATTGGTGGTCAAACGATATTAATTACGCAAAACATGGAAGGTGATTGTAAGGACTGGACAAAAAGTTAACTTTATGATATACTATATCGAAGGGCTATATCATTAATCGTAAATATATGAAATTTAACAAACGAATGGGCATTTTATTGTGCGGCATAGTTATGGTTTCAAGCCTGCTGGCTTTGCCCAAATTTAGCCAAGCCCTGACCATGCAGGAATTGCAGAGCCAATCCAATGAAGCCTCGCAACAGCCCAGAGTTTTGGGAGCTATGACGCCTTCTCCGGACATTAACGGCGATGGCGTCGTAAACTCAATTGATTATGCAATTTGTATAAATCATATTGGGCAAAACTATGCACCTGCAGAGTTTGACGGTCAAAGCGTTGTTGACCAAAATGATTGCTCTAGTCTGATATCTTGGTGGTTTGCAACCCGCTAACTTCTTAGAACCTATCTCAAAATTAGCTTTTGAGGAGAAATTGCGGAATTTTGAGCGGATTGGCTCTTAACAAATTTTGACGTTTAGCCGGAGCTAAGCGGAAAAATTTTTAAGGCCAAGACGCCAAAATTACACAATTTATACCAAAATGGAATTTTGAGATAGGTTCTAATTGGGTTAAAAAATCCCCCGCCCAGGCGGGGAATTTTTGTTGCTATTGGAAAAGTTTTTCCAAGTCTTCGGTAAGGTTTATGTCCTTGGTTTTAATCAGCCTGACAAAGAATTTTTTTGCCAGCTCGTCAAATTCGGCCTCAATTTCCTCGTCCAGTTTATAGGGTGAAATCCAAATGCTGTTTTGCCATTTTTTAAAATGCAGAGCCTTTAGTTTGGCGCGCAAAACTACGCGCACATACTTTTGTTTTTCCGGAATATCAAAAATCACCAGTTTCCAGACGCCGTCTTTTTGCGGCAGGTTGCGCTCGAGAATCTTTTTTCCCTCGGGAGTCAGCGTTAAAAAAACTCCTTTTTTTGAGGCTTGCTTAGTTGTCAGTTCCAGCCCGCACAGCCTAAACGCCGTGTTATAAATTTCTTTGTAAGCTTTGGTCGGATGGTATTTTGTCCGGAGCTCCTCCAGGGAAATTCCCGGATGGTCGGCCGTTTCCGAAAGCATCGCTAAAGTTAGAGGGGTAAATATGCGGGCCATAAATCGCTGAATGACGCGGAACTTAACGCGGAACAACGCGGAAAGTATGCGTCAATTTATTTTTCTGCGTACTTCCGCGTTAGGTTCCGCGAGTTTCCGCGTTCCTATCATTATACATCAAACTTTTAATTTTGTACGGGCAATTTGGGGATAATTCTTTGGGTTTAAATTGCCACTTGTTTACGAGCTTTTTTATCCACAAATTTTATTACTGGGTTGTTAATAAATCTGTTATACTAAAAGGGAAGAATTGTCCTAAAAGAAAGAAAAAGTGAAAAGAATTTGGGAAATAATAACATTTTTTATAATTGTCTCATTGGTTTTGCCGGTGGGTGTTTTTGCGGCCCCGATAACCGGTCCAAGCCGGGCTTCGGCGCCCGTTGCTGTAACTCCGCAGATTGTTAAAGTGGTCGCGGCCATCCCGAGGCAAACTGTATTGCCCCAATCATCCGCGGTTTCCGCCTGTTCCTCTGCCGCCTCAGTCTCCGAAGGTTTGGTGCAAAATTTTGGCGCCGTTAATTTAAATCAGCCGGCTTCTTGCTTTAAATTGGTGCCGGCCTCAAAGTTCGCGGCGCTTCCCGCTTTGGCCGTGGTATCAATGCGTCAGGCGGCCGTGGTGGTTTTGCAAAACCAAAACCGAATCAGCAAATCGCCTCTGCTTGCGCCGGAGCCCCAAACCCGGGATATGGCTCTGCCGGTGTTAGTTTTTGCCGCCTCGGCTCTGGTGGTCTTTGAAGAAAAAAAATCCGTTCAAAAAGCGGCCGTTCGATTATCGGAATATTTTATTCAAAGTTTAACCCTTCATCAGTTGGGTATTTTAAGATGTTGATTGAAGTCGCTGAACTGACGCTGATTTGGAACACCAGCGCCGATTAGACGCTGAAACCTCAATGATGGTTCAGCGGAATATCAGCGTGCCAATCAGCGATTAATCAGCGCGCCGTATATATAAAACAACAATCTTAAACTATCATAAAAAATTTAACTTACAAATAATTTAAATTATAATCATATGTCAGATGAAATAAGAGTCAACAGGCCGCAAATGCAACCACAGCCCGCGGTCAGGCCGGAGCCGGTAATGGGCCAGGCGGAGCCAAAATCCGGATCTTCCAAAACGCCGTGGATAATTTTGGGATTAATTGTGCTGGTTTTGATTATCGGAGCTTTAATGTTCCGGGGTCAGTTGTTCGGCAAGACGGCGGCAGGCGGTTCCACCGGCCCGATGATAGGCGGAACCCCCGCGTCCGGTGTGTCCGATTATCAGGCGGTATTCTTAACCAACGGCCAGGTGTATTTCGGCAAACTGACCAATCCCGACGGCGACTACGTAACTTTAACGGATATTTACTATTTGCAAGTCGGGCCCCAGCAGGGCAGCGCGACTTCACCGACCAGCGCTTCGTCAACCGCCCAGCAACAAATTTCTTTGGTCAAGCTTGGCAATGAATTGCACGGCCCGGTGGATGAAATGCATATTTCCCGCGCGCAAATTTTGTTCTATGAGCAATTAAAGACCGACGGCCAGGTGGTCAAAGCCATTACGCAGGATAAAGCCAGCGCGGCCGCTCCGGCAGCCCCTGCTAAATAGATCAATTTGGATTAAAAAGGGCAGATACTGGCAAAATTGGATTGATTTATAGATAAACCCCTGGCATCGATTGCCGGGGGTTTTAGTTGTGTATAAAAATTTCATGCGTTCCCCCACACATGGTATAATTATTTTAAATAAAGCGGGAGAGTTTTTTGTAGTCCGGTTTTCGCATAAAATTGGCACAAAAAAATAAATTGGCTTTAAAAATCTTACTAAGCGTAGTTTTAAAGATGAAACCCAAAATTTTATGAGACCTGCCATATTCGTAAGATCAAGTTTGTTAATAATCCTGTGTTTGGCAATCATTTTGTCAGTCATGGGGTTAATCTCCCTTTCGCAACACGGCCGGGTTTTGGCCACGTCCGCGGCTCCCGTAAACGGCCTGGTCGGGTATTGGGCTTTGGATGACGGCAGTGGTACCACGGCTGTTGACAGTTCAGGCAACGGGAATAATGCCACTTTGGTGAATAGTCCGACGTGGACTGCGGGCCAGGTCAACGGCGCTTTGCAGTTTAACGGGAGTAACAGCTATGCCAGCGTTCCCGCGAACGGCGGCCTCAACGTTTCAGGACAGTTTAGCATTACTATGTGGGTAAAAGATCTCAGTAATAATCAATCCTTGGAGCAGATTTTTGGCCGGGATGATTATTCGGGGAGACTGCTTTTCGGCGGGTGGGGTGAAATTAAGGCAGAATTCGGCGACGAATTTGATACCCCCTTATACGTTTTACCCACCGGCTCCTGGCACCACGTAGCCTATGTCGCTGGCAGTTCCGGCGAAACGCTTTACGTTGACGGCGCGGTGGTTGCCTCGGATACGTTTACCGGCGCCACGTTTGTAAACAGCAATCCGATATTTATGGGCGACAGTATCAGCAATGCTTATCCTTTTAACGGCTCTCTTGATGAAGTCCGCGTTTATAACCGCGCTTTGTCGGCTTCCGAGGTTTTGGCGGTTATGAATGATCCGGGACTACCCGGAGGTTCTTCCGGCTCCGCTCCCGCCATTTTTTCCTTCTCCGCTTCTCCCGGTTCCATAACTTCCGGCCAGTCCTCCATTTTGTCGTGGACAACCTCCGGCGCCGCATCATTATCAATCAATAACGGCGTGGGTACGGTAGCCGGCAGTTCAGTTAGTGTTTCTCCTACCGTAACTACTACTTACACTTTAACCGCCGCCAACAGTTACGGCTCCGTTACCTCCAATACAACAGTCACAGTGAGTAGCGGAAGCGGAAGCGATACCACCCCTCCGTCCGTGCCCACTAACCTTACGGCTTCCGGGATTTCCGTCTCCCAAATAAATCTATCGTGGACGGCCTCAACCGACAACGTTGGGGTAACCGGCTACAAAATATATAGAGGGGGAGTCCAGGTAGGCACATCGGCCGTCAACTCTTACTCCGATACCGGCCTGTCCGCCTCCACCGGCTATACCTACACCGTTTCCGCGTATGATGCCGCGGGCAATAACAGCGCCCAGTCTTCATCCGCTTCGGCCGCTACGCAAAGTCCTTCATCAGGTTCAGGCGAAGTGGGGCCTTTTTTGGGCATCGGCTGCACCACAGCATATCACATTGATAAAGACTGCGACGGCTACGGCGTTGGAACCGATCCCAATGACCCTCATCCCTTAAAAGGCCCCGATGCCGATGACAATGACCCCACGGTTAACACGGCGGCCTCTATGATTGCCAAATACGGCACCTTGCAGAATTTCCTTTCTACGGCTAAGGGCTATAATCCAAACAATATTATTTATCTTTCCACAACCGGGAATGATTCAACTTGCGCGGCCAACAACGCCGCCCTGCCCTGCGCTACCTTTACTGTTGCCGAATCTAAAGTTTCCGCGGGTGACGCTATTGTATTGCGCGGCGGGATTTTTAAAGAAAACAATAACTACTATATTCCCAATTCCGGCGGTACTTCGGCGGCGAGTCCCGACATTATTATGAGCTACCCGGGCGAGTTGGCGATTTTGGATCACGGGAGCGCGGGCTGGTACGGGATTGACGGCGGCCCTATTAACTACACGATTTTTGACGGGTTAAAGCTCCAAAATACGCCTGATGTCGGAGATGGAATTGGGATTGACTTAAGCGCCGGTGCAGTTGAAACCGGGATTATAATACGCAATACGGAGGTTCGCGATTACTACCGCGGCATTTGGATTATAGCGGGACTCAAAAATCTGCTGATTGAAAACGATGCGGTTCACGATGATAATCCAAATTCAGAGCATAATATTTATCTCGGGCAGAACGGCGGCAGCGGAGGGGATGCAGTCAATGTAATCGTGCGCAATAACCTTCTCTACAATGCTTCCTGGGACAACTTCCACTTTAACGGCCTCTGCGACGGTTGTACCTTGGCCGGCAACATTATGTATTCGGCTAATTTAACACAAGGCGGAGGCTCTGCCAATATCGCCTTACAGCAGGGCTGGAACCACGGTTTTATTCAAAACAACGTAGTGTTTAACTCCAGCGCCTGGGGATTGACATTTAACGATTACGACGACCCCCAGCCGGCCATTAAGCCTTACAATCAGAACTACAACATTATCAGCAACAACACTTTTATCCATACGGGACGGGATGCCAGCGGCCAGGATTTAAGTGCAAGCGGTTTTGCCCCGATTGCCATCATTAACAATTCCGTCCAGACTTCGCCGGCATTGGATCTCGGCCATAATACCTATGACAACAATATTATTGTGGAAATGGCCGCGGGAGGCGGTTCATATGACGCGCTGGTGCATTATCAAAAAAATCAGGCCGGCGACCCTAACTGGCTCGCGACAGATGCCTGGCAAAACAATATTTTGTATGCCAGCAACGGAGCCGCGCCGCTCGCTTTTGGTGTCGGGAGCCAGCCTCCCGCGCAAACATGGGCTTACTTTAGTTCTAACGCCGGGACGTTTACCAATAATTCGCAGGTAAATCCCAATCTGGTTGCGTCAAATCCGGCATGGTTTAACGCTCCACAAAATTGGGACCTTCATCTGCAAGCCGGTTCTCCTGCCATTTCAGCCGGTACGGCCGTAAACGCTCCGGCAACGGATATTACCGGAGCCACCCGCGCCAACCCTCCGAGTATAGGCGCCTACGAATACACAGGAAGCAGTAGCGGTGGCACCGACACCACGGCTCCCTCTGTTCCCCAAAGCCTTTCTGCCATAGCCGTATCTTCCTCTGCGATTAATTTAACCTGGTCAGCTTCTACCGATAACGTAGGAGTAACCGGGTATGATATCTACAGGAACGGCAGCCAAATAGGCACTTCAGCCGCCAATAGCTACTCCGACACCAACCTTAGTGCCGGAACCCTCTATTCCTACACGGTTTCCGCCTATGATGCCGCAGGCAACAACAGTAGTCAGTCTGCCTCTGCCAGCGCTACCACCTCCTCAAATCCCGACACCACCCCTCCCACAGTTTCCATAACATCTCCATCTTCTGGTACAGTCAGCGGAACCCTCACCTTCAGTGCCCAAGCTTCCGACCCCACAGTCACAGGCCAGGTTACCTCCGGCCTTAAGAGCCTTACTTTGTATGTTGACGGCTCAATCTTTGCTACCTCCTCATCAGGAAGTATCAGTAAGTCCTTGGATACCACCACCTTAACCAATACTACCCACACCCTAACTGCTATTGCCCTGGATAATGCGGGAAACCAATCCACAACAGCTACAGTCTCCATAACCGTAAACAATGCTTCTGCCACCAAATACCCCAGAACTATCACCCTGACTTCCTTAGAGGGGATATCCACCATCCCTGCAGGAACCACCATTACCGCCACTGTTTTATCCGGGTCTACTGTCCTGGAGACCCAAAGCAACTTAACCTCCACGGCAGGCAAGTATACCATAACCTTCCTGGCCTCCGATCCCCAGCTAGTCAACATCAGGATTAAGGTTAACGGCTACCTCTCCCAGTTATTAACCTCCATAGATACCACGGTAAACAGCGTTACAGCCCTATCAGTACCCCAATTATCAGCCGGGGACTTTAACAACGATAATGCCGTTAATTCCCTGGATTATTCCCTGATGAACACCCACTGGTTAACTAACTACCCTACTGCTGATATTAATGCTGATGGTATAGTTAACAGCCTTGATTTTGCGATACTCAAGAATAATTATAATAAATCAGGGCAGTAATCAAAAAAATCCCCAAGCTTTTTGCTTGGAGATTTTAGTAAGATTGCATTTAAATTTTTAAACCAGGCTTTTAACCATTTTATCAAATTCCGCGGGATGTTTGACGGCGAGTTCGGCCAGCATTTTGCGATTGATCAGAATATTTTCTTTTTTCAATACGCCCGCGAACTTGCTCCAGCTTGTACCGTTTTCACGCAGGGCGGCGTTGGTTCTTATTAGCCACAGAGCGCGGAAGTCGCGCTTTTTGTTCCTGCGGTCGCGGTAAGCGTAAGAGTCTGCGTGAAGCAGTGCTTCGCGCGCCAGCGGAAAGTTGGTGGAGCGGCGGTTATCAAAACCCTTGGCTCTTTTGAGTAAATTTTTTCTGCGTTTGTGTGCGGCAACCCCGCGTTTGATTCGAGTCATATTTGTCCTATTTGTCCAATTAGTCCTGTTAAAAAGACTTATGTGGCTTCAGATTTCTACGAAATACGAAATGGACGAAATACGAAATCATAAGTGCCGATTTTTCGTATTTAGTTACTTTCGTATTTCGTAGAAGTTGAAAGCTATTTATATGGAATTAATGATCTTAACTTCTGGTGTGTCCGTCCCAAATTTAAATCGCGCCTTTTGTTTGTCGTGGTTTTGGACGATTCGCGGGAGTTGTAATGATCCTGACCGGTTGAGCGCGCCATTAATTTTCCGCTTCCGGTTTTTCTAATCCGCTTGGCTGTTCCTTTGTGAGTCTTTACTTTAGGCATGAAATTAAAATTAATTTCTTCTACTAAATACTAAAATATACTAAATATACGAAAGCGCGGTTTCTGAGTTTAGTATTTTTAGTAAACTTTAGTATTTAGTAGAGGTTATTTGGAATTTACTTGGAGGGGGCGACGGTCACGGAGAATGTTCCGCCCATTCTTTTTATGGGGACTTCGGTGCGGTAAGGTGTTTTAATGTAAGCTAAAAATTTTACCAGATTCTGGCGGCCGATGTCGCCAAAGGCCTGCTCTCTGCCGCGCATGCGAAGTTCAATCCTTACCAAATCGCCGTCTGTTAAAAATTCGGTAATCTTGTTGGCCTTAATTTCCATATCATGCTCGGAAATGCGCATGGAAATCCAAATGGTTTTTACTTCGGTTTTCTTTGCGTTCTTTTTTTGCTGCTGTTCGAGTTTTTTTTGCTGGTACTTATATTTGGCGTAATCTATCAATTTGGCCACCGGCGGGTTTGCTACCGGGGAAACCTCCACTAAATCCAGGCCGTGTTGCCCCGCCAAGGCCAAGGCCTCGGAGGTTTTCATTACGCCTATTTGCTCGCCATCCTCGTTAATTACCCGCAGTTGGGGAGCTTTAATCTGGTGATTTAGTCTTGCTTTTAACACCGGTTATTTTTGGTTTAGTTTGATAGTTAGCTTGGTTATTATAGCGGTGACGGGTGATTTTGTCAACGAGCATA
>CAZQFQ010000009.1:28958-37716 GCA_964592725.1 uncultured Candidatus Saccharibacteria bacterium
TTGATAGTTAGCTTGGTTATTATAGCGGTGACGGGTGATTTTGTCAACGAGCATAAGATACCGATATACGGATCAATGCTGATGATAATGATCATGCGGAAGCTCGTGTTTTTTAGCATCCGTATTATCAGTATCATTAGTATACATCAGTATATCGGTATCATATTATTATCGCGGCAATAGTCGCCACGCTGGCCAGTATCATTACCAGCGCGGTTATCCAGCCTAAGGCGGAAACGGTTTTGCCGTTGGTCCTGGATCCCATAATTTTTTTATTGTCGCTCATATGCACAATCAGCACCAAAATTACCGGAGCGACAATGCCGTTTAACACGGCCGAATAAATCAGGGCTTTTATCGGGTCCAGCCCCACAAAATTTAAAATCAGGCCGATGCCCATGGACACGATAATTACCCAGTAAAAGGCCTGGGCTTTTTTGAATTTTCGGTAAAGTCCCTGCTTCCAGCCCAGGCTTTCGGCCAGCGCGTAGGACGCCGAGCCCGCCAGCACCGGCACGGCCAAAAGGCCGACGCCGATTATGCCTATGGCAAAAAGCAAAAACGCGTACTCGCCGGCCAAAGGCCGCAAAGCGGCGGCGGCCTGGGCCGCGGTTTGGATGTTTGTAATTCCGGCGTTAAATAAAGTCGCGGCGCAGGTTAAAATTATAAAGAACATCGCCAGGTTGGAAAAAAACATTCCGGACCAAATGTCCACCCGCATTTTTTTTATTTCCCGATCCGTGGTTTCTTCGCGGCGCAGTTTGATGCTGGTTTTTCCCGCTAAGATTTCTTCCTCAACTTCCTGGGAAGTCTGCCAAAAAAACAGGTACGGGGAAATGGTGGTGCCCAAAATTCCGCAGACCAAAAAAATCTGGTCTTTGGAAAAGCTCAAATGCGGCACAAAAGCGTTGACCAAAATTTCCTGTCCGTTTAAGCGGACAAAAAACGCCGTTAAAACATACGACGCTAAAACCAAAGCCAGCCATTTTAAATATTTGGCGTAATCTTTGTAGCTGGTAAAAATCTGCAAAACCAGGCTAAGTAGGGTAAAAAAGAAAATCAGCAAAGTAAAATTAAAATTCGGCCACAACAGCTGCGTGGCCTTGGCCATCGCGCCCAAATCCGCGCCAATGTTAAAGGTGTTGGCAAAAAACAGCAGAGCGGTTACCGTGTATAAAACTTTTTTTGGATAGTATCGTTTAATGTTGCCGGCCAATCCGCGGCCGGTAACCAGGCCGATTCTGGCGCACATTTCCTGGACCACGGCCATAAGGGGAAAGGTAAAAGCCGCCAACCACAAAAGCGAAAAGCCGTATTGCGAGCCGGTTTGGGAATAGGTCGCGATGCCGGACGGGTCGTCATCGGCCGCTCCCGTGGTCAGCCCGGGCCCCAGCATCTTCCAATACTCTCCGGCTTTTTTAATCGGGTCGCCACTACCTATAGACCGGACAATGTTCCCCGATGTTTTGAAGGCTTTTTCAAAGCCGTTACCCGCCGGTTTGCTTTGTTTGTCTAACTTTTCGTTTGGCAAGTTTTTGGTTTCAAATGGTTAATCTTTACCCATATTTTAACATAGTTTGTGATATTTTAGAATTTTACACCGCGCCACACCGGGTAGGGCAGGGTCGCGACCCTACCCTACAAGGGACTTCATCTTTTAGCTGTGGATTACTCCGGCGGTTATGTTTGAATATAGACTATTAACGGGCTTGACGAGGCCTCTGGCTTTTGTTATCTTTACTGAAATGGCTATAATCCGTCCCAACAGAATATCTTCTTTTAACCCCGCCCTTAAATAGGGAATTGGGGTTATTTTTTTGCCCACATTATCAATAAAATAATAATTATAGAGGGCAATCCGCCGTAGCTTCAGCGAAGGCGGATGGAACACTACCCATCAGCGATTAATTTCTCATACTATGATGACTCAACCCTGGAACCTCAAACAACAAATGCTGGACGCCATCGCCCAAAAAGGCGGATTTGTAAACTGCCACGCGCATTTTGACAAGGCGTTTTATATTACCAAAGAAGGCTTGGATAAAAGCATGAAGTTTACCATGGAAGAAAAGTGGCGGATGAGCGACGATATTAAAATTAACTCGACGCAGGAACAGATTGAAGGACGGATAAGGACAGGCCTTGATATTTTAGTTGCCCAGGGCTGTCAGGCTACAATGACATTTGTGGATGCCTATAGTGCCGTAGGGCATAAAGCTATAGACGCGACGCTTAAAGTCAGGAAAGAATTTGAGAGTAAAATCAAAGTAGTTATTGCAACCCAGCCGCTAGACGGTCTTCTGACATCCGAAGCGCAAAAACTCTATGAAGAAATTACCGCCAAGGCCGACATTGCCGGCGGTCTGCCTTCCAAAGACCGGCCTCGCCAGGATGAAAATTTAGACGTAATGTTTAAAATCGCAAAAAATTTAAATAAGCCTATCCATGCCCATATAGACCAACTAAATCGCCACGATGAATTTGATACGGAAAAGTTGGTTAGCGCCACTGTCAGGCATGGTTATGAAGGAAGAGTGGTTGCGGTGCATGCGGTATCTCCTTCCGCTCAACCCAAAGCATATAGGACAGAGCTTTACAAAAAGATGGCCGATGTTGGCATGAGCGTCGCCTGTTCGCCTTCAGCCATGCTTTCCCAGGTTATGTTTGAAGATAGTGTAAGTCCAATGCATAATTCTATTGCCAATGTCCCGGAAATGCTCCGAGCCGGTGTTAATGTGGGGCTTGGGGTTGATAATGTTTGCGATTTTTATTTGCCCTTTGTTGACGGCGATATGTGGACAGAACTACGGATGCTAATGGAAGCCTGCCGGTTTTACGATTTTGACAAGCTGGTGGATATTGCAACGGTGAACGGAAAAAAACTTTTGAGCATTAAGTGACCTATTTGTCTTATAAGACTTATAGGTCCTATAGGACTTATAATGCCAAAATTATGGCAAACTAAATCTACCAAACTCCACCCGCTGGTGGAAAAATACACGGTCGGCAACGACTATGTTTTGGATATGCGCCTTTTGCCTTTTGACATCCAGGCTAGTAAGGCGCACGCGGCCGCGTTGGTCAAAGCCGGAATTTTAACTAAATCGGAATATGGAAAACTTAACAGGGGATTAAATGAAATTTTAAATCTCCACAGCCAGGGAAAGTTTGTCATTAAGCAGTCCGACGAAGACTGCCATACCGCCATAGAAGGCTATTTGGTGGAGAAGCTCGGGGATTTGGGCAAAAAAATCCATACTTGCCGCAGTCGCAACGACCAGGTTTTGGTGGCCACGCGACTTTACAGCCGCAAAAAATTAAAACAAATTAGCGCAGAGCTAATTAAACTGGAAAAAGTCTTTTTGCAAATGGCCAAGCGCTACGAATTTGTGCCTCTGCCGGGATATACGCATACCCGCCGCGCTATGCCGTCTAGTATCGGCCACTGGGCGGCCGCCTACTTTGAGGAAATGACCAACGACCATAAACTTTTGGAAACCGCTTACTGGCTCAACGACCAAAATCCCATGGGCGCGGCCGCGGGCTTTGGCGTAAATATTCCGCTGGACCGGAATTTGACCACAAAACTTTTGGGCTTTAAACGCGTGCAGGTAAATTCTTTATACGCGGTCAACAGCCGCGGCACCACGGAGAGCTACATTCTTTCGGTTCTCACTAAAATTATGATGACTTTGGGCCGCCTGGCCAACGAAATGATTTGGTTTACCACGCCGGAATTTAATTTTTTCCATTTGCCCGTGGAATTTACCACCGGCTCATCCATTATGCCGCAAAAGCGCAACCCGGATATTTTTGAAATCGTGCGCAGTAACGTAAATGTCATCGTAGCTTTGCAAACCCAGGTTAAGGATATATCAAAAAATTTGATATCGGGATATAACCGCGACACCCAGCTGACCAAAGAGCCGCTCATTAAAGGCATGGGCATTGCGCGCCGCAGTCTGGAAGTTATGGCTTTGGTTATGTCGGAAATCAAACCCAACAAACCGGTGCTGATGAAATCTTTGGCGCCGGAATTTTTCGCGGTGCACGAAGCCAACCGCCTGGTAAAAGAGGGGATGCCGTTCCGCGACGCGTACACTTATGTTAAAGAGCACTTAAGCGAGCTTAAAGTCAAAGACCCGGTCAAAGCAATTAAAGAAGTCGTCTCCCTGGGCGGCCCGGGCAATTTACAGCTTAATAGATATAAAGTAGATAAGGAGTTATAAGTCCTATTCGTCCTATTTGACCTATCACCCTATTTCTTATGACTAAACCTTTAGCAAAAAACTTAATGCCGATGAATCCGACTTGTTTTATTTATTGACCGCCTAAATGGCGGTTTTATTTTAAAGTGGCCGGGAGATTTTTTGGCGCAGACCAATGTGCCAAAAAAATTCTTGGACAAAAAGGGAAAACGGAGGATACAACATATGAAGAAGCAGGAGAGGGAGCTCGACCGTCTCTATGGGCACTTTCTGGATACAGTCGAACGTTACCGGCGGACGTTACTAAATAGTGTCGGCATCGCAGACGTCGGAGCCCTTGTAGTCGCCTATGTCGATATCAGAAGATTACTGGACTCGCTTTTGAATGGCGAGACAAGTATCGAGCGGAATTATCTAGAGGTCATCTCTAGTTTTGTCGAAGAGACTTATGCCGAGCTTCGTTTTCGCGAGCCATCTCGAAAGCTGGCCGTGGCCTAAAGGAGTTGCCATGCTCCATCGCAACAAAACCGGACCTTAGGCGCCTGTGCGCTCTGGTCCGGTTGATTTTTTTGAAGTCAATAGGACAAATAGGACGTATACGACCTATATGTCCTATACGACCTATTCGTCCTATTTTAAATTTGTGAACACTTTTACGCTTTTTATTTCCCGCCAAATTGTCGCCGGTAGTTCCGCAGTTTTAACATCGGCTGATGTTAACCGGTCAAAGGTTTCTTTTTTTTCCGCGCCGGCGACAAAGGCAAAACCAAAATCTACCATTTTTAAAAAAGTCAGCGTTGTAGTAATTCGTTCCGGATATTTATTTTTATTGTCGGTATTATAGGAAACTGTCCAAGCCTCGCCGCCAAACATCCGATTAAATTCAGAGGGATTTTCCGGAAAGGGGAATATGCCGGCGGTGTGGCCGTCTTGTCCCATTCCTAAAGTCGCGGCAATAAGGCCGCGCGGATTTTCCGTTCGCCAGGTTTTCAAATTTTTGTCCCATCTCTGCCGCAAATCCTCGGCGCTTTCGCCGTTTCGCGGCACGGTGCCAAAAAAGCTCGCTTCGGCTTCAAAGGCGTCTTTATAAAAATCGGTTTTTTGCATCTGCAAAAAGTTGTTAATTTCCGGATCTTGGGAAAACCGTTCATCCAGCACACTTACGGTTAAATTTGCACCCAAAGCGGTTTGGCCCACGTAATCTATAATAGATAAGCAGGAACCTCCGGAAAGCATCAATAAAATCGGCATTTTTTTATTTTCGGTCAAAAATCCGTTTAAATGCTCGCCGGCTTCGGCGGCCGCGCTTACGCTGTCGGATTGCCTAAAAATTTGTAAATGGTTGTGCATAATAATATCTTAGCTTAAATTTTCCGCAATATCAAAAGATTCTTATAATCAGCTGTTTGTGTGTTAAAATAAAATATAATTAATTAAAAAAGGAAATCAAAAAAATGAATAAAAAAACCTTAGGTATTTTGGTATCGGTTTTTATGATCGTCCCGGTTTTGGCCTTGGCCCAAACGGGTAGTACCGCCAGGAGGGCAAATTTCGCACCTCCCGCCGTCCGCGGCACGGTCGCGTCAATTAGCGGCACTACCATAACTTTAACCGGCAGTAACGGGACAACCTATAGCGTTGACGCCGGCAATGCGACTCTCACCGAAATGTCCGTTGTTTCGGGCAGTCGGCCCACCACAACCGCCATTACCCTTGCGCAAGTTAATGCCGGCGATACTTTAACGGTACTCGGTACGGCCAGCGGCAGTAGCATTACAGCCAGCAGGATTATTGACGGCGCTCTGCCCGCCGCATCCGCCGGGTTCGGAGGCAAAAATTCCGGCAAGAGCCGTCAGGCCACAAAAGTTAGTCCGGCCATAACCAATACTACTTCAGTTAGTACAATTTCCGGCACCGTGGCCTCCCCGGTTTCCGGTGAGTCGATTAGCTTAACGGCGAGCAACGGCACCGGCTATACGGTAGATGCTACCAACGCCAAAATTTTGCGCAAATACGGCGCGACAATGGCCGTAACCGACATCCAAACCGGCGACAGCTTAAGCGTGCGAGGTACGGTCTCCGGAAGCACTGTTGCTGCCGCGACCATCCGCGACAATTCACAACAACAAAGAAACGCCACCTTCAGCGGCACGGTGAGTTCCGTGGACGGCCAAAGTTTTGTGCTGGCGACCAAACAGCGCGGCAGTCAGACTTTTAATACCACATCCGCAACCGTGTTTAAGGAAAATGGCCAGACGTCCGTGAGCATTGCCAATGTTTTGGTTGGTGAAAACGTAACGGCGTCCGGTGTTTGGGACAGCACCAGCAGTACGACCGACGCTTCCAAAGTTACGATTGTGGTCAAAAGCGGCACAACCACAGGCGTGTTTGTATCGGCCAATTCGGAAATCATTACCATGACCGCTTATCGGAGTTCCAGCACGGTTTTCAGCGTGGACGCGACCAACGCCAAGCTTGTCCGCAGGTACGGCGCGGCAATGCAGTTAAGCGATATGCAGGCCGGCGATGTTTTGGCAGTCAGCGGAATCATCAACGGATTAAATATTACCGCCAAAACCATTCGCGATGAATCTTTGCAGGCGCATAACGGCACGTTTGTGGGAACAGTCGGTACGGTAAACGGCGGCAATTTTATTTTACAAAGCAAAAATCGCGGCGGCCAGACTATAAACATAACCGGTACCACTATATTTAGGGAAGGCACGGCCAGCACCGGCCCCGGCAGCATTGCCCAAGGCCAGACCGCTACGGTTTCCGGCGTGTGGGACCGGACCAACAGCAACGTTACGGCCACCCGGGTAACCATTAAAGTCGGTTCCTTAAGCGCGACCGGTGTTATTGGTTCTTTAAGCGGAAGCACGTTTACGGTTACAACGGCCAGCAGTACGGTTTATTCGGTTGACGCCACCAATGCCAGGATCACTTACAAAAACGGGCGTAAAGGCAATATATTAATCCTGCAAAACGGCGACAATGCGGTTGTTTACGGCAAAAGCGTCAGCGGCTCCTTAAACATTATCGCCAGCTTAGTGCGTGACACATCCCAAACTTATACCGCTTCTTCCACAGCGCAGTAATAGCATAAGTAGTCCTAATAGAATAAAAAGGCTTTGCCAAAAGGCAAAGTCTTTTTGTTGACAAAACTCACGGGGATTGTGTAAAATTTTTATACCCTCAGCGTTATTTTAGGCGCAGGGGAAAATAAATAAAAAAAGGAGAGGTGCCAAGTCTGTGACATCCATGAAAGAATCGCAAACCCAACGTGTGCTTATACAGGAGGACCCTCTGTCCTACCTACCGTGCTCCCGCATTTTGGGGTACAGGAAGGGGCAGGTAATTTACGATAAAGACAATCCTTCTGTGAATATGTACTTGGTAATTGACGGCAAGGTAAAGATTGTCCGCCAGACGGACAGCGGTCTTCAGGTGATGATAGATATCTGTATGCCCGACGAATTTTTTGGCGAATCCGCGATTTGTTACTCGCCGAATCCCGTCGAGCAGGCCACGGCTTTGGAGGGTGTCAAGTTGATGAGTTGGAGCGTTGGGGAAATTGAGGATCAAATCCTCAAGCAGCCGCGTTTGGGGGTTGCTTTGCTCCAAATGCTGACCCGCCGGAATTTGGATTTTGCGGCCCGGGTGGAAAGTTTTTCGGCCGACGACATCCCCAGGCGGATTGCGCGGGCGCTTTTATATCTCTCGGCAAGACAAGGGGCCGAGGCAGACGAGGACGGCTCTGTCGTAATGACGGCGCTTACCCACGATATGCTGGCGCAGTTTGTGGGCACATCGCGGGAATTGGTAACTTCCCGCATGAACTGGCTCCGCAGGGAGGGTTACATAACATACTCGCGCAAGCAGATTGCCCTCCGCCGTTCTTTAAGGAAGTGGCTTAGCGGAGAGAAAGCTTTAACGGCGGCTTCTTAAAGGGGCCGCTAAAAAATAATCGGAGGAGGCATGTAGGTTTTTCAAGAGCGCGCCGCGGAATACCGGGCGCGCTCAATTTTCGATTTTTTGTTTGCGATCTTTTTACATTGGCTGTCCGGTCGCGGGCGGCGGGTTTTTTTGAACTTTTTTGCTGAAGCCAAAAATATAAATTATTTCCAAAATGCCGGCGGTGTTTACAATCAGCATTATTACATACCATACCGTCTGGGAATTGCGCGCTGATTTCCACAGAGCAATGCCTTTCCAAATTACGCTCCAAATAATCAAAACCGCGAACGCCAGTTTAACTCCCGGTGTCAGCGCGAAAACTTGGTAATTATGCCACATAGAATAAGAGTTGTTTGATTTAATAATTTTTTCCGACCTTTGCTGTGTAAATTAAGTATATAACCATTTTGCGCATTATACAAAATTTAATTGGTTTTTTAATTTTATTGACCGGAATTGGCCGCAAAAATTGTCAAGCCATAAAAAAGTGGTATAATGAAAAAGATTTCCTCGTAGCTTGCTACGGGGGCCCCTGCCTGCTACAATAGAGGCATGAGTGACCATGTTAAGAAAAGGCACAATGTAAATTGCAT
>CAZQFQ010000010.1:0-23511 GCA_964592725.1 uncultured Candidatus Saccharibacteria bacterium
TGATGGCGGTGTTGTTCGCGTTCCCGACGATCGCTTCGCCTTGGTTATTGTTGTTCTTGGCGGCCGTGGGGCCGCGAGTTGTCGTCTTCATCGTTTTGTTCTCCATGGCGGGGGTTGCCCGCCCAATTGCAGTTCTCCTTGAACAACTAACGAGTTACGAATTGCACAGACGCGTGAGGCGTGAGGAACGAGTAGCGCGTAAGTACGCAAATCTATACCTGCCTCAAAGAGACAGGATTTATACTCGTATCATTATCCTCCGTTTATCTGCTATTTAAGAGGATTATATTGTAACCTAGGCAATCTGTCAATTTTTTACAGCAAAAGACTATTTTGACCTCGGAAATGGGATATAATGTTGGTATGAGAGTTTTTGTTGGGATACCGATATCGGAAGAGTTAAGAGGGCGGGTTTTGGAATGGAGGGGTAAATATTTGACCCTCACCCCTAACCCCTCTCCCAAAGGGAGAGGGGAAACCAGTATCCGGTGGATTGAGCCTAAGAATTTGCACGTGACGCTGGTGCCACCGTGGGAAAGCCAGAACTGGCAAGTGGAAAGTTCCGCCGTCGCCAAGGCTTTGGCGGACAAGCAAAAGTTGAAAGTTATAAAGTGTGGGGCCTTTGAAATAAAATTTGATAAGGTTTGTTTGAAGCCCGAAAATTATCATCCGCGGCCCGTCTCGCGTCGACTCGGAACAAGCAATCACGACGCGAGTCGAGGCGGGACGATTTGGGCAACGGGGGAAGCGGGGGAAGAAATTAGGAAATTAAAGAATTTGATTGAAATGTTCTTAAACATTAATGTTGATAAAACGCGTGGCCACGCGTTTTATCAACATGTTACTTTAGCCAGGTTAAGAACTCCCCCCTGCCCCCTCTTTGGAAAAGAGGGGGAGACAAATTTGCCACAAAAGATAAATTGGCGGCAGAAGGTAACATCCGTTGTACTATATCGGTCGCACCTTTTGTCGAGCGGGGCGGATTATGAGGTTTTGGAGGAATTTATGCTAGGCGCTTCTACGAAATACGAAAACAGTAGCGCGTATATTAAAATGGGGATAAAAAAAGAGCGACCGCCGGCCAGTCCTTAATGCTTGGACTGGCCGGCGGCGCAGGAGCTGTCATCGGAAAGGTCGCGGTGCGCCGTTAAAGGCTCTACAGGAGATCGGCATATGCCGATTTATCTTGCGCGGCGGGGACAGCGGCGGGTCGGTCTGTTGGAGATTCTCTTTTCCTGACTGTCGGCGCGCTGAGTTGTACAGCGCAATGCCTCCCGACAGGAGGGACAGTGACAGGACCGCCAACAGCAAATTCAGATGGGTTCGCCAAAGGTAATCCGCCGTCGCTATGATGAAAGCTATGGCAATGACTATTCCGGTTTTTTTTGTCATGGGGCCTCCTTATGCCTCAATCCTATTTCGTATATTACCTTGAAATCATATTCACGTCAAAGTTTAAGGTTTTTTGTTTTTGGCGTATAATAGGAAATAGGATATATAGGACAGATAGGACATATTAGACATATATGGCAAATAAAACGCGCTTGGCGATTTTTGATATTGACGGGACCATTTTCCGGTCGAGCCTGCTAATTGAATTGATTAACGGGCTGGTGGAGTTCGGTGTGTTCCCGGGCATAGCCAAAAAGGAAATGGAAAAGGAATATTACGCCTGGCTTGACCGCAAAGGCAGTTACGAAGACTACATTAACAAAGTCGTCAGCATCCATTTAAAATACATTAAGGGATGCCGGCAGGACGCGGTTGAGGAAGTCTGTTTGGAAGTGGTCAGGCGCGAAAAAGACCGCGTTTACCGGTTTACGCGCGACTTAATAAAAGATTTAAAAAAACAGGGTTATTTGCTGGTCGCGATTTCCGGCTCGCCCACGTATATTGTTTCCAAGTTTGCCAAGGCCGTGGGCATTGGCGATTATTTTGGGAGCGATTACGAAGTGGAAAATAATATTTTTACCGGACAGGTTTTAAACAAGGAAATTTTTTTGGATAAGGCTTTTGTGTTAAAAGAGTTTTTGAAGCGCAAAAATATTTCGGCCGATTTTGCCGGGTCCGTTACCGTGGGCGACACGGAAAGTGACATCGCAATTTTGCAGTTGGTGGGGAGGCCGATTGCTTTTAATCCCAATTTGAGTTTGGCCAGGGTGGCAAAGACAAATAATTGGCAGATTGTCGCGGAGAGAAAAGATGTAATTTACAAAATGAAAGATTTTGAGTTTTTAGATTTAAACGCAGAGTAGTCATCAAACTTATGACAATATCCGTAATTATTCCCGCTTACAACGAAGAAAATTATATCGGGCAAACTTTAAAGAGCGTGGTGGACAACGCGCCGGATAATGTAGTGGAGGTTATTGTCGTGGACAACGCCAGCACGGACAAAACCGCGGAAGTTGTTTCTAAATTTCCCGGAGTAAAAATAGTAGAAGAAAAAAATAAAGGGCTGACCCGCGCCAGGCAGGCCGGCTTAAATGCGGCTAAAGGAGATATTATTGTTTATATAGACGCCGACACTTTGGCGCGTAAAGACTGGTTTGAAGTTTTAAACCGCGAGTTTTCTTTGGATCCCGAATTAATTTGTTTAAGCGGCCCATATCGCTACTACGGTTTACCGGAAAACATGAGCCGGTTTTTTAAATTATGGTATAAAGCCTGGTTTAAAATCTGGTACGGATTCGCGGATTTTTTTATCGCTTACACCCACGGCTACGTGGTGGTAGGCGGAAATTTTGCCGCAACCAAAGCGGCGCTTCTTAAAATGGGAGGCTTTGATACAAGCATTGAATTTTACGGCGAAGACACGGACATTGCCCGCCGTTTAAGGGAAATCGGCAAAATAAAATATAGCAAAGATTTTTGGATACACAGTTCGGCGCGAAGGTTTAACAACGAAGGATTGGTTATGACCGGCATAAGGTACTTGTCCAATTATATGTCCGTAATATTTTTAAAGCGGCCGGTGACAAAAAAATATAATGATGTCCGTTAAAGGCCTGCTTATGGAAACCAGCGCAACAGATTTAGATCGGGAACAAAAAGCCAACCGGATTAGGCGCAAAGCGGAAGAGATTTCAAAAAATTCCGAAAGCGTATTGTGGCAGTTGGGCCAGCTGGCGCTGGCTTTGCGCTGCGCGGCCGCGCGCCGGTCTTTGACTTTGGTTATAAAGAGTTATTGGCGGTATTATTATAAAAATAATCACGCCAAATATCCGCGCGAAACAAATGTGGAGCTGCCGATTGATTCACAAATCCCGTTTGAGCCTAAAGCGCTTGGAGCTTACATTAGTTACGTGGGGCTGTGCGCCGCGGCCGTAAATTTTTTAAGGGTCGAGTTTGGGAGCGATGTTTCGGCGGACATTAAAAATTTTTTTATCAGTATGGTAAGTTTTTATCCGGAAGCCGCTGAAGTTTTTAAAACCGCCCAAACCGGCTTTGAGCGCACCGGCCAGGGCGGTTTTGGAATTAAACTGCTCCGGATGATTGATACGGAAAAAAATGCCAGCCCCAGCCTGCACGTGATAGTAGCGGCCTATATTTATTTTGGCTTAGAAAAAATTTTTGACGCGCGCGGCGGGTTGCAAAAAGTTTACGAACCTTTAAAAAAAGTTTATTTTGATAAAACGGTTAAAATTGTGGAATCGGTTCTCTTAGTTAAACAACATGTTGTTATGGATGTGGCTTTAGGTTTGGTATTATTATCCGGGGGCGATTCTTCCGCCGTTCCCGCCAAAATTCACGAATTCGTCGAAGCAATTTTTAAAAATAATAATTACGGCATAAATCAAGAAGTTATTTTTGCCGCGCGCGGGGAGATTATTTTTATTTATGACAAAGTTATGGCAGATATTGCGCGCAACAATTCATCAGCTGCCAACGAAATAATAAAATATTTGCGTTCCCTTGAAGTCAGCCCTCAGGGGGTTATGGTATAATATAAAAGAAATAAGGAAATAGATTGAAATGAAGAAACAAAAGAATGAATTTTGATGAAATAAAAATAAAAGGCGAGGTTAAAACAGACGCGGCTACGCTGGTAAAGTACAGCAGGGATGCCAGTATTTTTGAAATTACGCCAAAGTGCGTAGTTTGTCCCAAAGATTCACAAGATGTGCAAAGTTTGGTTAGGTGGGTTTCGGAAAATAAACAGCAAAATCCAGATTTATCCATTACCGCGCGGTCGGCAGGGACGGATATGGGCGGCGGGGCGATAAATGACTCTATAATAATGGATTTTACTTCCTATTTTGACAGAATTATCAGCATAGAAAATTTATCGGCAACTCCCACCACCCCGTCTCCGACTGAAGTCGGAGCCACCCCTCCTCAGGCAGGAGGGGTGGCTCCGCGGTTATCCGTGCCATCCGAAAAAGTGCGGAGCCTCTCCTCCTTTTCTAAGGAGGAGTACCCCGTCAGACGGGGGGAGGTGGTTGGAGAAGGATACGCGATTGTGGAACCCGGAGTATTTTATCGGGATTTTGAAAAGCAGACTTTGGCCAAGAATTTAATTTTGCCTTGCTATACCGCTTCCAAAAGCTTAAACACCGTGGGCGGAATGGCGGCTAATAATTCGGCCGGGGAAAAATCTTTGTCTTATGGCCAAACTAAGGACTACGTGGAGGAATTAAACGTGGTGCTTTCGGACGGCAAGGAATATATTTTTGGAGAACTTGACAACCATCAGTTGGAACAAAAATTAAAACTGCCCGGCTTTGAAGGGGAAATTTACCGTCAAATATTCAGACTGATTAAAGAAAACAATCAGCTGATAAAAAAGGCCAGGCCCACGACTTCCAAAAATTCCACAGGCTATCTTTTGTGGGATGTCTGGGACGGCGCGCGTTTTAATTTGGCGAAATTAATTACCGGCAGCCAGGGCACGCTGGGCCTGGTTACCAAAATTAAATATCGTTTGGTCAGGCCCAAACTCAAAAGCGAATTGCTGGTAATTTTTATGAATGATTTGGGGAATTTGGGCGAGGTCGTCCGCGCCGTGGTCAACCACTGTCCCGAAAGTTTTGAAAGTTACGACGACCACACGTTTAAGCTGGCGATGAAATTTTTGCCGGATATAATAAAAAAGATGTCCGTTGGAGCGGGGGCGCTCCCGGACAAAAAAATCAGCCCGTTCAAATTAGGCCTGCAATTTTTGCCCGAAGTTTGGCTGACGATTACCGGCGGTGTGCCCAAATTAATCTTAATCGCGGAGTTTACCGGCGACAGCGAAGAGGAAGTTTACGCAAAATTACTGCCGGCGCAAAAAGAAGTGGAAGCGAAATTTAAATTAAAAACCCACGTGACCAAAAGCCCCCAGGAAGCGGAAAAATATTGGGTAGTGAGAAGGGAAAGTTTTAATTTATTGCGCCAGCACACCCACGGCCTATCCACGGCACCGTTTATAGACGATATTATAGTGCATCCAGATCAATTGCCGAAGTTTTTGCCGGAGTTAAATACAATTTTAGATAAATATCCTTCGCTGATTTATACCATTGCCGGGCACGCGGGCGACGCCAACTTTCATATTATCCCGCTTATGGATTTAACCAAAGCCGACCAGCGGATGATAATTCCCAGGCTGGCCGATGAGGTTTACGGCCTGGTGCTAAAATATAACGGCAGTATGGCCGCCGAGCATAATGACGGGCTTATTCGTACGCCATTTTTGGAAAAAATGTACGGGGCGGAGGTTACGGAGCTGTTTAAAAAAACCAAAGAAATTTTTGATCCAAAAAATATTTTCAATCCCCGCAAAAAAGTCGGCGGGAGTTTGGAATACTCAATGGCTCACATTAAGCGGACACTTTAGCCGGAAAATCGGATGAATCGGAAGTCGGATAATCAGACGGCACTACCGCGGTTTTCCCTCCCCTTGAGGGGGAGGGTTAGAGCCTGCCCCGCATTTGATGCGGGGGAGGGGTGTTATCGGCAATAAGTTAGTTGGAGATTGTTTTGGGTAGTTTAAAAAAATGCGGCGCCGACGTCCCCGGGGAGGGGGACGACGGCGCCGGAGGTTGCGCTTGGGCGCTTGCGGACGGGAGATTTTTTTCGAGTTATGCCTTGAATTTTTCCGAAAAACCGGTTAGCGTATCGCGCACCCAGAATCTGCGCCGTTGCGCGGATGTTGTTGGCCGGTATGGGAAACTGCCAGATCTGATTCGTGTTGCTTCCTTCCAGTGTTTTTGTAATCATTATCTGTTCTCCCACAACGCTGGTTGTGATTGAGTACGGAGCTGGTGGCACCTGATCGTTGGAGGCGATTTTTTGCAACTGCATGGAGAGCCCTTTGTAGAAGTCCTTGCCCCAATTGCTGATAGTGTCTGGTGCCGGTTTCACAACAACTCTGACTTGTCCCAAGCAACGGACCGAAAGACCGCAAAGGAACAGAAAAAACAACGCCATAATCGTTTTCATCATAATCCTCTTTCTGCTTGCCCGCGGCAAACTTCACCAGTTGGGCTGGACACATTTTAGCAGAAACCGCCTTAATTGGCAATGCCATCGCTATTTTAAATTTTTTGGGAAAGTGCTAAGATAAAGAAACCACGGCAATCTTAAAAGCTCTTATTATGTAAGAGGTCTTATGTATTATTTTGCTTACGGTTCAAGCATGAATTTTCACCAAATGCGCAGGGTGTGCGGCTGGCATTTTACAATGTTAGGCCGGGCCGTCCTGCCGGATTTTGAATTTGGCTTGGACTTGCGGGGCTATGCCAATATCCGGCCAAAGAGCGGCGCAAAAGTCCACGGCATTTTATATAATATAGATGAGCAGGTGCTGGCGCCTTTGGACGAATACGAAGGTGTCCCAAATGTTTTTGACCGCGCGGAAGTGGAAGTAAAAGACAAAGACGGAACAGAGCGTAAAGCCTGGGTATATTTGGAAAAACCCGAGGAATTCGGCGGCAAGCTGGCCAATGAACCCCATTTTAAATTGATTATTGGCGGAGCTATGGCCGGACAGTTGCCGCAGGAGTGGATTAATTTTTTGGAGTCCTTCTTAAAAAACGACGACGCTTGATTATCTTATAAATAAAACCGGAATAAACCTCCCCTAGGGAGGTGATTTTTTTATCCTGATGGGCTATAATACAAGTATGATCAGAAAAATTTTTAAAACCGGACATTCAGTAGCCGTAACTTTATCTCCCGGCCTTCTTAAAGATATGGGGCTTAAAGTTGGAGACACGGTGAAACTTGAAGGGAGCGGGGATAAGGAAGAAATTGTTATCAGCCGCGGCAAAAAGGACAATCAACTGTCTTTAGGGTTAAAGGTGAGGTCAAAATTGTAGAGGGAAGAAATTAAGAAATAGGGAAATAGGGAAATAGGGAAATTATGGCAAAACACATCAACATAAAAATTTCAGGATGGGTGCAGGGGATTGGTTTTAGGTATTGCGCTTACGAAAAATTTGCGGAACTGGGACTTGCCGGAAAAGCCGAAAACACACCTGACCGTGGAGTTTTTTTGGACGTGGAGGGTCCCGAGGAAAAATTGGAGGCTTTGGTGGAGTGGTGCCATAAGGGGCCGGTAGGGGCAAAAGTGGACAGGGTTGAAGTCACCGAATTGCAGGAGCCCTTTGTGCCCTTAAAAATGGGATAGGAATCTAAAATTGCGGATTGTAAGTATTGCTAAATTTGACGGCCGTCAAATTTAGCAATAAGATAAATTATGCTTCAAACAATACCGGAATTAATTTTAGGGGCTTTAACGGGGGATACCGTTGTTTATGCAAGTCCATACGAAACGCCGTATCATTTTGTCAGGCGTTTTCGGGCGATAGAAAAGCAGCAGTATGATAACGCCGTATGGAAGCTAAAACACAGCGGCAGAATAAAAGTCGTAATAAAGAACAATAAAAAGTTTTTAAAATGCACAAAAAAGGGACAATTGCAGATTTTGTTAAAAAAAGCCGGGATTGAAACGTCCGGCAAATGGGACGGTAAGTGGAGATTAATAACGTTTGACATTCCCGAGGCATATAGGGAAAAGCGGGCGCTATTTAGAGATCTTTTGAAAAGAAATAACTTTGTTTTTTTGCAGGCCAGCGTTTTTATCAGCCCATATCCTTTAAATGCGGAGGCTCTTGGCTATTTAGAGAAATCGGGGCTAATTGACTTTGTGAGAATTTTTAGAGTTGATAAAATGGACAACGATAAAAAATTGAGAATAAAGTTTAACCTGTAAAATTATATTGCTGTTTTTGACGGCCGTCAAAAACAGCAATAGTTGGTTATTTTAACATTTATAGCCGCACAACCGTTATGTTTATGAAATTAAAATTCCACACGGAGACAAAGATTATTTTTGCGGTTTTGGTTTTAATAATTATTGCTGCGGTTATTTTTATTGCTTTAAATTACCGGAAATTAAAACAGCCCAATCCGGTTTCCCAAAATTTGGCTGTGCATGCCCAGGTTAAGGCCGCTAGTGTGCCGATACGGCCACGGGGCAATTAAAGAATTTGTCTTTAACAAATATGAAAAAGTTGATTTCTTCCGCCGTTATCATAATTATTTTATGTTTGGCCGCTTTTGTTATTTATAAATATTCCGGCAATAAGACGGTAACTTTCAGCGATCAAAGCCAGCAAACAATTAACACAACTACGCCTATGACCATTACAAGTTCCGCTTTTTTGGATAATCAAGCCATCCCTAAACAATATACCTGCGACGGCATTGGAATAAATCCGCCCCTGCAATTTTCAAATGTGCCGAGCGAGGCCAAAAGTTTGGCTTTGCTGGTGGAAGATCCCGACGCGCCGACGGGTACGTGGATCCACTGGCTAATGTGGAATATTTCGGCCTCAACCACGCAAATTTCCGAGAACTCGGTTCCCCAGGGGGCAATCCAGGGGCAGGGAAGCAGCGGGCAAAACGTTTACGGCGCGCCGTGCCCGCCTTCGGGAATCCACCATTATATTTTTAATGTTTACGCCTTGGATACCGAACTTGAGCTACCTTCTTATTCTACGGCAGAAAATTTGCAGACCGCCATGCAGGGCCATATTATTTCCCAGGCACAAATTATCGGGATTTATGGGAGATAGAGGGGTAGCAAAGTAGAAAGTAGAAAGTTAAAAGGCAGACCGCGGCAACGACATCGCCAGGGCTTTTTTGTTTGCGAACTGGATTTATCGATTCCTTTGGAATATGGTATAATAAAATTGAATAAATTCAGCTTCCAATCAAGTTTTTTGGTAGTCATAATCGGCGCGCAGTTATGCTATCCCAACTATTTGGATTTGAGAAAAGCGGTGCCGGATAAAATGGGTTTTTGAAACAAAAATGACTCTTATCGGCAGAAAAAAAAATAATTTGGCTCCGTCCGGCGACGTTTTAATCCAAATTAAAAGCGGTGCCGGGTTTACGTTAATGGAACTTTTGGTTACCATCGCGATTTTTGCCATTTTGACGGCCGGGGTTTTAGGGACTATTGCCGCCACTGCCAAGGCGGTTAAAATGTCCCGGGAAAAAACCATTTTGTCCAGTTTGTCCAATTACTATCTGGAAGTCGTCAGGAATATGCCATACAGCCAGGTTGGTACGCTACAGGGAAATCCTCACGGCTCTTTGCCGGACCAGCCAAACTCAATAAGTCAGGTTATTAACGGCACGACTTATAAAATTTATTATGAAGTGAATTACTATCACGACCCGGCCGATACCTCCGTCGGCACGGCGGACTATAAAATGGTAAAAATGAGCATCTTAAATTCCGCCAGCGGCCAGATAACGGATTTCCAGACCACGGTGGTTCCGCAGGGCGTTATCAGCAATCCAAACACCGGCGCGCTCCAGGTAAATGTCATCAACGCCCAGGGCCAACCGCTGATTGGGGCGAACGTAAATATTACTTATCCGCCGACTCCTCCGTATACTTATAATTTACCGGACGTCACAAACCAAAGCGGCCAGGTGCTGGAAGTCGGTTTGCCCGGTGCCGTTAATAGTTATCGGATTTCGGCCACGGAGCCCGGCTTTTCCACCGACAGCACTACCCCCATAACCGTTCAAAATCCAAACCCTGTCCACCCGGATGCCACCGTGGCCAGCGGCACCATTACCCAGCTGACTTTATCCATTGACCAGCTGGCCAATTTAAACATCAAAACGTTAAGTTCCACCTGCCAGCCTTTAAACGGCGTGAATTTAAACGTGTCCGGAGCCAAACTTATAGGCACAAGCCCCAATGTTATTAAATTTAACAATAATTATTCTTCGTCCGCCGGAGCCATTCCTTTAAATAATATTGAATGGGATACATATACGCCGACTTTGCTTACCGGCCAGAGCGTAATTACCTACGGCACGTCTCCGGTTCAGCAAATTACCGTTTTGCCTAATACCTCACAGACTTTTACAATGATTTTAGGATCCAACGCCACGGCCAACAGTTTATTGGTAATCGTTAAAGACGCATCTTCCTCAACGGCATTGGAAAACGCTTCGGTGACGCTGACCGACGGCGGCAGTTATACCCAGACATTGCTGACCGGCGGGAGCGTGTGGCTCCAGAACAACTGGGCCGGCGGGAGCGGCCAGGCGCTGTGGTCAAGTTCCACGCCGAGTATGTATTTTCAGGATAACGGTAATGTTAACGTAAGCACGGCCGGGCAGGTAACGCTAAAAAAAATCGGCAACAGTTACACCAACGCGACCGGAACTTTGGTAAGTTCGGCTTTTGACACGGGGACCAACGCGACCAACTATACCATTTTGTCCTGGGCGCCGGCTTCCCAAAGCGCTTCTACCACAGTAGTTTTCCAAGTAGCGGCCAATAACGACGATGCCACCTGGAATTACGTCGGGCCGGACGATACGGCAAATACGTATTTTACTTCACCGGGCCAGGATATGGGCAGTATTTTGGATAACAACGAATTTTTCCGCTACAAAGTTTTTTTGTCCACGGCCAACACTACTAAAACCCCCACGTTGACTTCGGTTAACGTAAATTTTGTCACCGGCTGTTTTACGCCCGGGCAGGTAATTTTTACCGGGCTTTCCAACAAAAAATATTATGTTACCGTTTCCATGTCCGGATATCAGACGCAAAGCAACCTGCCCGTAACCGTCAACGGCAACCAGCCGTTTCAGGTATTAATGAGCCCTTAGTTATGGAAATTCCAAATTCCAAATTCCAAATTCCAAATTCCAATCGAGGATTTACCCTGGTTGAATTGCTAGTGGCGATTTTTGGCTTCAGCCTGATAGTCTGGGGCTTAATCACCCTTTCCGCCAATATTTTTTTATTTTCCGGCCAGCAAAGCGGTTTGTTAAGCGATACCGATCAGGCCAGAAATTTGGCTTTCCAAATATCTTCCGAACTTCGCAACGCGCAGACCGGTCAAAACGGCGCGTATGTTTTGGACACGGCGGCCACAAGCACGATTATTTTTTATTCGCCGGTGGCGATTGCCGGCCCTTCCGTGGAAAGAGTCCGCTACTTTGTGCAAAACGGCCAGCTGTGGAAGGGCGTTACGCAATATAACGGCAGCGGTTACAATACCACAACGGAGCAAACTTATATGGTGCAAAAGGACCTGGCCAACGGCGCAAATCCGGTATTTTATTATTATGACGGAACATATATAGGCTCTTCCACCCAGACCTCTCTGGCCGCGCCGGTAAATGTCACCCAGGTAAAATTTGTTAAAGTAAATATCCAAGTTTATAATAAAGCCGGAGTCAAAAACACCAATAGCTACACGGTAACCTCCGGCGCGGCAATTAGAAATTTAAAAACGAATTTAGGACAGTGACCATTCTTACTGTCTTTACTAACTACTAATCTTTACGAATATACTAACGCCGATTGTCATAAGTTAGTATATTAGTACCGATTCGTAGTTAGTAAAGACAGGATTGATAAGCGTATTTTATGTCAAATCTAAAATCAAAAATCTTAAATCATAAATCCGCCGATGGAAGCATCCTAATTTTCACCGTCATCATTATTTTTATTTTTAGTCTGGTGATGCTCGGGCTTTTGAGTTACGCCACAATGCAGATTCGGGTTACGCGGAGCGCCGTTTTTGACCAGCAGGCTTTCCAAATAGCCGAAGCCGGCGCCAATTATTACCAGTGGCATTTATCATTTTTTCCCACGGATTTTTGGGACGGCCACGCCAGCACCACGCCGGGGCCTTACGTGCATAATTATTTTGACACCGATACGGGACAACTCATCGGGCAATTTAGCTTAAATATTACCCCGCCGGCGACCGGCACCACGGTTACCACCATACAGTCCACCGGGACGACTATCGGCGATGCCAAAGAAAAGCGGGTGATTACGGTTCTCTACGGCATTCCCAGCCTGGCGCAGTACGCTTTTTTAACCAACGGCGATATTTGGATAGGTCCTAACGAGAGCGTCAACGGGCCGTTTTTCAGCAACGGGGGCATCCGTTTTGACGGCACCGGCAACGCGCCGATTATGTCGGCCAAAAGCACTTACACCTGCCAAAGCTGGTCGGGCAGTCCGTGTCCGGCTACCGAAAACGGAATTTGGGGAGCGGCGCCCGGGTCCACCAAAAATTTTTGGCAATATCCCGTGCCTAACGTGGATTTTTCCAGCATCACGGCCAACCTGGCCACTTTAAAAAGTAGCGCCCAAACCGGCGGGATTTATCTGGCCCCGTCCAACGCCCAGGGTTATTCTTTGGTGTTTAAATCCGACGGCACCGTGGATTTTTACAAAGTAACATCGCTAAACAGCGATCCTTCCGGTTCGGATGTTAACGGCGTCACCCAAAACAAAAGCGTGGACTATAATGTTTCGAGCGGGCGGACTTTTTTGTACAACAAATCCATCCCCTCAAACGGCATTATTTATGTGGAAGACAACACCTGGGTGGAAGGCACGGTAAAAGGGAGGGTGATAGTGGCGGCGGCCAGCCTGCCTTATAACGCCAACACCGCCCCTAACATTATGGTGCAAAACAGCGTTGTTTACGCGGCCAAAGACGGCACAAATTCTTTGGGGTTGATTGCCCAGCAGAATTTTTTAATTGGCTATCTGGCGCCGAACAATTTGGAAATAGACGGCGCTATAATCGCGCAAAACGGAAGCGCGGAACATTATGACTGGAGCGGCGACACTAAAAATTTAATTACCATTTACGGCGCCACCGCCAGCAACGGCACCTGGACGTGGACCTGGGTTGACGGGAATAATAATTGTATATCCGGCTATTGTTCAACCAGTACAACCTACGATTCAAACTTACTTTATTCTCCGCCGCCGTCGTTTCCTTTGTCTTCGGCGGGGTATCAGCAAATAAGCTGGAGCAGTAATTAAGCATTGACAAAATTGAACATAATTTAAAAAATTGACAAAATTAAAATGAAGCCTTTTTTTAAATTTTGTCAATAATATTTATGAAATACCTTCTTGCCATCCTAATTTCTTTTGCTGTTATCAACCCGGTTTTGGCTGCCAAAACCGTAAAGGGGAGTGTTCCCGTTGTTCAGCCGCTTCAGCCGCCTCCGGCCGGAGTTTCTCCGGCTTTTAACAGAAGCGTCCAGTATCAGGATCCCAATTTTGTTCCAATCAACGGCCGCCAAAACCCGCAAAATAATCAGCCCGGACAAACCTCCGTCCCAACCAGAACTTCATCGGTAGCTATGCAAAAGGGCGGCTATTACATTTGGTGGCTGATTGTTTTGTTGATTGTTTTTGTTTTGGGATTTTGGATTTATAAGAGGAGCAAATCTGAATGAAAACCGCCTGCCCCTATTGCGGGAACAATCCGGTGCCGCACCGGTTTTATCGTTACAGCGAGAGCTTGAATATTTTTTTAACGCCGCTTAGGCAAAAAATGTTATACAATCCTTTGGCGGGTTTTTTTAAGAGCCGGCTAAGTTTTATAAAACCGGAAAGTTTTTTTTTGGGATTGGGAAAAAAATTAGGAATTATCAAACTGCAAAGCGATGTCAAACTCTGCAGGGTTAGGCGCGCCCAGGTTTTGTGGGAAGAGGCGCAAAGGCGGGGGATAGAGATGAGCCAGCTGGCGCTGTTTGGGAAGCCAATTGATGTTTACACGGCGGAAAAAAATTATCCATCATCGTTTATCTTTAATCCTTCACCGTCAAAGATGAAGGATAAAAGATTAAAGATAAACTTCTCGGGATTGCCAAGGCCGGCGGGTTATTCCAACCGTTGGCTGGATTTGATGGACGACAAGTGGCTGTTTAAAAAATTGATGATGGAAAACAGCTTGCCGGTACCGGAGGGGGGAAGCTGTCGGACATTCAGACAGGCTGAGAAAGTATTTAACCGAGTTAAAGATTCATCAGAGAATCGGAGAATCGGAGAATCGGATCTCCGACTTCCGACTTCCGACTTCCGACCTCCGACCTCCGTCATCGTAAAACCCCGTGCCGGAAGCCGCGGGCGGCATAGTACGACGTTTGTTTGTGATTTAAGCGATTTAAAAAAAGCTTTTAAAATTGCCAAACAGCTTTGTTTTTGGGTTATTGTGGAAGAGCAGCTAGAAGGGCCGGTTTATCGTGCCACTATAATAGACGGACATTTGGCGGGAGTTTTGCGCGGCGATCCGCCACAGGTCATCGGCGACGGCATACATAACATCGGGGAGTTGATAAATATCAAGAACCAACAACCTCATCCCGGAGTCAAAGATATCGTGGCCGATAAGAGCTGTGAAGTATTTTTATCAAGGCAAAATTTAAATTTATCTTCGGTTTTGGAAAACGGACGGCTGGCTAATCTTTCCGAAAAAATCGGCGTGAATTACGGTGGCTCTTCGTCGGAAGACTATGGAATTTGCCATTCCGATAACAAAGAATTATTTTTGCGCGCCGCAAAAGTTTTGGGCGACCCTATCGTCGGCTTTGATTTTATAATTCCCGACATCACCGCTTCCTGGAAAAAACAAAAATGCGGATTCATAGAAGTTAACTCTCTGCCGTTCATCAACCTCCACCACGACCCTCTGCTTGGCACCCCGCGCAACGCCGCGGCTTTGGTTTGGGATATGATGGGAATGTAGAGGAATTGACAAAATTGATCAAAATTTTCCGCCAAAGGCGGATCCGCCTTTGGCGGAAAATAAAATTGACAAAAATTTATCAAGCTTCTGTAGGCTTGATTTCTTTTTAAAGGTGGCTTATAATCCCCTCAATTGGCAAATGCCAAGGAGGCGATATGAAAAGGCTGGAGTTCTTATGTTTGGCAGGAGCGATTGTATTTTTCGGTGCAGCCATCTGGCTGTTTACGCGGCCTCTGCCGGCAAACCAGATGTTCACTCTGAACTTGCCGGAAAACACGGCCATTTATTTCTCTGGGGACATCACGCTTCCCACGCCGGCTGTGGCAACAAACTTTGAGACCGTCAAGGCAAAGATGGACGGCGGGGCGTACGCCCTCGCCGTGGTGCAGATCTTTGGAGCGACTAATACGGCCCAAGTCACGTGCTGGGTCAAGGATGACCCCATCTGGCTTTGGGGAAGCTATCCTCAGTTGCTGAAGGGAGGTTGGCCTGACTACATTGAGTCCAGATGGGTTTGTCCGGGCGCACAATCGTAGCGGTGCCGGAAAAAAACAACTTTTCTTTTGTTTTGTTGTTCATCGGAGCGGTGTTTACGTATGTTGGTATCGATCGGCTTTTCAGGACCAGGAAATTGGCTTGTTTGCCAAGACCAGCATCCTGACATCCCCATCCGGAGGAACTTCGTGCGCTTGCCTCGCGGTCTGACTGACTTGCGGGGCGGGCGCTTTTTTTTGTAGGGGAAAAGGGATATAATAGTAATGACAGGAATGACAAAATAGAAATAAATCATAAAAATTAACCCTCTCTGTCGTCCGCCGGAGGCGGACGACATCTCCCCCAGAGGGGGAGAGGCCGGAAATTATGCACATCATCAAAAATTTTGACAGGCTGGCGACTTCGGTATTAAGGCGGCAGGCTTTGGAAATTGCCGAGGCGGGGCTGGGGGCGATTAATACCAAAGAGGCGGTAAAAAGAACCGTCGGTTACAATCAGAAAAAACAAATTTTGGAAGTCGCCGGCACAAGATATCAGTTGCAAAATTTTGAGCGGGTAATGTGCATCGGCTTCGGCAAGGCGGCTTTTGACGCGGTGAGCGAATTGCAATCAATCTTGTCCGACAAAATTACCTGCGGCTACGTGATAGATTTAAAAGAAGGCAATCTGGGCAACATTACCTGTAAAATCGGCACCCATCCGTATCCTACCAAAATAAATATTCAGGCGACCAAAGAGCTAATGGCAATGCTGTCGTCGTGTACTCAAAAAGATTTGGTGCTGTGCGCGGTTTCCGGCGGCGGCAGCGCTTTGCTTTGCTATCCCAACGATATGACCTGCGAGGCGGAGGTTTCCATAATTTCCGCTCTGACTGTTAAAGGCGCCGACATCACCGAATTAAACACCGTGCGTAAACATATTAGCAAAGTTAAAGGCGGGCAGTTGGCCAAGCTGATGTATCCGGCTACTGTCATCAGCCTGATTTTTTCCGACGTGCCGGGCGACGACATTAGCATGGTGGCTTCGGGCCCCACGGTTAAGGATACGACTTTTATGAAGGACGCGGCCGCGGTGCTAAAAAAATACGACGCTTTGGAAATTTGCAAAATGCCGTCGTGCAATTTGGTGGAAACGCCCAAAGAGGCAAAATATTTTGAAAAAGTCCACAACGTTTTGGCGGTGTCGGCCAAACAGGCTTTAGCGGCGATGAAAGAAAAAGCCGAGGATTTGGGTTTTGAGGTGAAAATTTTCTCCGAAAATTTTCAGGGAATTGCCCGCGAGTTGGCTCCGCAAATTATCAGGGAAAATAATAAAGCGCGGGAATGTTTATTGGGCGCCGGGGAAAGCACGGTCCATATTGTGGGCAAGGGCAAAGGCGGGCGCAACCAGGAAATGGCTTTGGCGGCCATATCATCCGCAGCCGAAAACCAGGTTTTGGCTTGTGTGGCGTCCGACGGACACGATAACACGGACTCGGCCGGGGCGATTGTGGACGGCGGCTCGTTGGCGCGCGCCAAGGCATTGGGACTGGATCCGGCGGCGTATTTGGAAAATAACGACAGTTATACTTTTTTTGAAAATCTTGGCGACCAATTAATCACGGGCCTTACCGAGGCCAATGTTTCGGATTTTTTTGTGTGTTTAAAGAGCTAAATTTAGGACTTACGCGTTTGAGGCAAAGAAGATTTAAAAATCTATGTTTTATTGCCTCAAACCACAAGGGCTTGGCCGATTACGTCGTTATTTTCCTGCGGTTTTATTCGGCGTAGATATATACTTACGCCTCATAAAATCCTCGGAAAATGCCTCGTACTCGGCCAAGCGCGTAAGTCCTAAATAAAAAGTTAAGAGCATCATGACTGAATTTAGATCTCAAATTTCAGCCGCGGATTTGCAGAAATTGCGGCAAAAAATCAACGAGCTGATTTTGCAGGAAAAACAGCCGTTTATCCATCAGGCCATGCACCCGTCCTGCCGCGTGGCAGTGCTGTTGCCGGCTTATGACGAAAGCGTAAAAACTCTGCTTAGGCCGCTGTTGTCTTTGGCGCGCCAGGAAAAAGCGGCTAAGGAAGAATTTGAGGTTGTGGTTATTGCCAATAACAATAAAAAGGAAGCTTTGGATTTGTCGCCGGCGTATTTGCTGAATCAAAGGGTTTTGGAGTTTTTGCGATTTTTAGAAGACGGTAAGTCAGCAGGGGAGGGAAAAATCAATGCGCCCGATTTTACCGCGGAAGAAAATAGTGCGATAGAAGAAATTAAACAGAGCGGATTGCGGATAGTAATCATTGATAAATCTTCGGCGGATTTGGCGGACGACATAAATTATCTGGCGAACGCGCGCAACCGCGCCTGCCTGGAAATCGCGCGCCGCTTTTTGGACAACGGTAGGAACGAGAACGGAATTGTGGCCGTAACTGACTGCGATTGCCGCGTTTCGCCGAATTACATTCGCTCTATTATAGACACATTTAAGGAGCACGAGTTTTTAAACGGCCTGTGCGGGGGCATAGAGCACGAGATCGACGAATCCCTTCCCTATTATCAAGCGGTCAAACGGGCGTTTGACGCGCACGTGGGTTTTACGGGGCGGCTGTCGCCGGCAAAAAAATACAGCGGGGGGTTGGCGTTAAAAAAATTCCATAAAATAAATTTTGTGCCGCTCAACACCGGCCAGGATTTGGCGGTGCGGCTTAGGGCGTGGTTTTTAACCGGCGGGTGGCCGGATAGGCCGAGCGGCGAGGACCATCATTTTGGCCGGCTGGTGGAAAGTTTGCCGGGCGACATTGCGTTTACGGACAGCTATACGGTATATCCTTTAACGAGAATCTCCGAGCGCACGGGCTTGGCGGCGGACGGCCGCCGCGTGCTTAAAATTGCCGAAGCGGTTAAAAATTATTACGAACATAAAAGTGACCGTGTGATGATTCCGGACCGGTTCAGGCAAAAAAAATTATTTGACGCGCTCTCAAAGGAGGCGTTTAACCAAACTTTGGACAAAGAGAAAGTTTTGGAGCTGTTTATTGAGCACGGCCGCGAGCCTGGCGGACTATCACCGGAAATTTGCGGGCAACTGGCGGCCATTATGAACGGGGAAATGGCCAAGCCGGCCGGTGAGAGGGATTACGCCAAAATGGAAAATTTCATTATGGAAAATTTTGACGGTTTTTTGCCGGTAAAGGATGTAACGAGCTTGATTAGAGAATAGGACGGATAGGACATATACGACGGATATTTCGGGATTTGGCAGTTGCATTTGTTTTGTGATATAGTAAATGTATAAAATAGGTATTTTTAAGAAATAAAAGGAATAAAATCATCGTAAAATTATGAAAATCGTTTGTTATGAGACTGCCGATTGGGAAGCGGCGTATTTAAAACAAAAATTGGCCGGATTTGATATGGAATTTATCGGCGGCTCCAAAATCCAGCCAAATCCGGACGCGGAAATTGTCTGTAATTTTGTGGGCTCGCCTTTAACGGCGGAAATTATTGCCCAAATGCCAAAGCTTAAGTTTGTGGCCACGCGCAGTACGGGCTTTGACCATATTGATCTTAAGGCCTGCGCGGAGCGGGGAATAGCCGTCAGCAACGTGCCGACTTACGGGGAAAACACGGTGGCGGAATTTGCATTTGCCCTTATTTTATCGCTGTCCCGAAAAATTTACCCGGCATACAAACGGGTGCGCGAGCAGGGCTTGTTTTCAACCAACGATTTGCAGGGGTTTGATTTGCAGGGCAAAACTTTGGGCGTTGTCGGAGCCGGACATATTGGGCAGTTTGTCATCAAAATTGCCAAAGGGTTTGGGATGAACGTGGTGGCTTATGACCCTTATCCCAAGCGGGAATTAGCCGATAAATACCAGTTTGTTTACGCCTCGCTGGAAGACGTTTTAAAACAATCCGACGTAATTACTTTGCACGTGCCATATATGCCGGCCACGCATCATTTAATAAATTCCCAGAATATCAGCCTTTGTAAAAAAGGGTGTATAATTATAAACACGGCGCGCGGCGGTTTAATAGAAACCGCGGCTTTGGTAAAAGCGCTTAAATCCGGGCAAATTGCCGGAGCCGGTTTGGACGTTTTGGAGGAGGAAGGTTTTATTAAAGAGGAAGTTGACCTGCTGGTTAACGGCCATCCCAATGAGGATGAATTAAAAACCGCGCTGGCCGACCACGAGCTGATGTATATGGACAATGTGTTAATTACGCCGCACAACGCGTTTAACACCAAGGAGGCGATGGTGAGGATTTTGGATACGACGGTGGGGAACATTAAGGGGTTTGAGGAGGGAAAACTGGTTAACCTTGTTTCAGGGCATTAATCGAATCTACGAATCCCTACGAATTACGAATGGACTACAAAGTAGACAAACAAAAGGTTTTGTAGGCCGATGAATGTTTTCGGATAAACGGGGTATGTTTTTATACGCAGAAGAAATTAGGGAGGTTCGCTAAAGAAAAGCAATACGAAGTTGTCGCGGCGGACCGGTTTGCGGAGTTGCAAGTTCCTTGTATTAGACAGTTGGTTGTGGGGAAGACAGGAAACAGAACCGATTTAATTTTATTCAACAAAATTTTATTTGAAATAAAGGCTGTGCCTTATTTAACGGATGATGATTATGCCCAAGTTCAAAGATATTTGCAGGTATTAAATTTAGTTTTAGGTTTATTAGTAAATTTTTGGGCCAGATCTGCTCTGCCTCATCGAATATTACGTCCGAAAAATTCGTAGGTTCGTAGAGATTCGCAGATTCGTTCCATTCGTGGATTCGATTCATTATGAAAAACAAAAAGGCTCCCCCGGGACATGCCCATAAGCATTTGCCCCCGCATCATTTATCAACAACTAACCAGACAATTATGGACAAGGTCAAAATTAAGCGCGTAAAACGAAATAAAAAGAAAATTACCGAGAAAGAAAAAATCCTGGCCGGTTTGGGTGTGGGGGGCGCGCTACTCGGCGGCATCGGCGCCGTAGCTCCCCAGCAAGGTAAAACCCAAATCGTCAGCCAGCAAGGCCAGCAACAAACCAACGCCACTTCCAAAATCAAACAAGCCCTGCAAAACGTGTTCGGCGCCACCCTCGGCGTGCCAAAGGCAAAAGCTGATGAAGATATGAGCCCTATTAGCGGGGTCATTACGGCCTATACGCCCGAAGGGTCACTCATAACTTGGAATAACAACGTTGGCACAGCTGAGGACGGTACTGTCTGGGAAATGGTTGGCGACACACTTACCCCGGTTGAATCGTCTACTGATTATGGATCCACCTCAACTGATAATACACCCTCTGCTATTACAATCTCTCCTGATCCTACCCCTCTTTGGACCACTACGGATAAAACTCAATTTTATGGCTATCTGGGTAGCGATGGCTATTATTATACTATGTCAGATCCGGATTCTGCGGAAGTCATACCATCCTGGACATATACTACAGTGGACCCTAATGCCACTCCAAACAATACTTTCGCAATCACTCCAATTATATTTGACCCAGTCACCGTAGGCAATGATATTTCCCAATCCATAGCGGTTACAGGCAATACAGGTGATGTAACTTTTACCTCTGATAATCTTCCGCCCGGTTTAACTTTGTCTCCTGACGGTACTTTATCTGGGAGCGCGACCACCGTCGGTAACTATAATTTTACGGTTACGGCTACGGAGGACTTAGGAGATAATAACTCCGATACCGCTACCGAAACATTTTCTCTCAATGTTGTCGCTTTAACTCCCACTCCTATAGCCTATCAAGTCTCCGTCCCAGGTAATTTGCCTCCTTACACGGCAGTAACCACTAACGCCGACGGTACCTATAGTTACAATGGACAAACCTATACCCAGGATCCCACTACAGGTCAGTTTGTGCCTGTCACTTCTACGACTCCAGCTCCTGCCTATCAAGTTTCCGCCCCAGGCAATTTATCACCTGGAACGGCAGTAACCACTAACGCCGACGGTACCTATAGTTACAATGGACAAACCTATACCCAGGATCCCACTACAGGTCAGTTTGTGCCTGTCACCTCAGGATCACAAGCTTCTTCATCAACAACCTCTTTCTCGTCAAATGTTCCGAGCAGTGTTAAAAATTTAGCACCAGGAGCAGGTGCAATCCAAACTACTATAAATGGTGTGCAGGGTTCTTTACAGAATAATGGAGGTGGTACTTATTATTTTACTGCCGATGGCAACAGCGGCAGCGGAATATCTACCGCTTTAACGGTGGCGAATTTAAATTCGGCTTTTGGTCCATCTTCATCCGGAACCGGATCAGGAGGAGGAACTGATACCGGAAGCGGCATTGATACGGGTTTGAGTCCAGGCGGAGGCGGAGGAGGCACGGGTTTGCCGGGTTCGGGGAATGTGACTGATACCGGTGATAATACGGATACGGGCGGCGGTGGAGGACCCACGACCCAAACGAATGCCATAGCCACTGGCCTGTCTTTTGACCAATCTTCCATAACTTTTGACGCTTCCGGCCACGCCAGCTACAACGCTACTTTTCAGGGCACAAACTTAACCAGCGATACATCTTTTGACGTGATGGTTACCTCTCCCGACGGGACATCCCATGAAGTCCAAAACTGGCAGACCGGAGTTACCCAGGTCCAAAATGTCAGTAGCTCCACCATCAGTCCGGGCACCTATACCGTTACGGCCATCCGCGTCCACAACGATGCCAACCCTGCCAGCTATACTTCCATTACCCCGGTATCCGTAACCGTTAATGCTTATGTGGCTCCTGTTGTAGCCCCCATAGCCACTGGCCTGTCTTTTGACCAATCTTCCATAACTTTTGACGCTTCCGGCCACGCCAGCTACAACGCTACTTTTCAGGGCACAAACTTAACCAGCGATACATCTTTTGACGTGATGGTTACCTCTCCCGACGGGACATCCCATGAAGTCCAAAACTGGCAGACCGGAGTTACCCAGGTCCAAAATGTCAGTAGCTCCACCATCAGTCCGGGCACCTATACCGTTACGGCCATCCGCGTCCACAACGATGCCAACCCTGCCAGCTATACTTCCATTACCCCGGTATCCGTAACCGTTAATGCTTATCAAGCTCCTGCCACCACGGCCGCGACTGTTTCATTTACAGATACAACCACTAATATTAATAATCCTACCCAGCTAAAAGTTGGCGACAGTTATAACATTACGGTAACCGGACCCGTGGGCTCGTATGTTTTTGTGTCCGGCGGCAAAGACAATCAGCCCGGCGCTACGGTTTTGGAAACGGATTCCGTAACAGGCAGCAATCAAATAGGAGCCAACGGAACCTTTACCGTGACAGGAACTATTACCCAGGACGACTTGGATAATTTTGGTCCGTTTGGGTCCGAGTCAATAGGCTGGAACGAACAGTGGGTAGTAAGTCCGACCAACAATTTAAGCGCGGTTGAGAGCGCCATAGCAAATAACAGCTTTACCAACGGCATCCAGCTGGCCGGTAATGTAGATTTTAATGTAAATCCTACTGTAAATTTAACCTTAAGCTTCACCAATACCAAGACCGGTGCCGTCAACCCTTCGACTTTTATGGTTGGCGATCAATTTGACCTTAAAATTACAGGTCCGGCCAATACCAATGTCTATGTTACTTCTACCCAAACAGTCAACGGGGTGCCAAGCACAAAAACCAATGTTCTTATGGGCCAGACCGATGCCAATGGAAATTTTGAAATCAGCCCCGCGACTAATGCGGCCGCGGCAACAATGACTGCCTCTTCCGTCGGTACTTGGACTGAAAATTGGGCTGTAGGCACGACTCCGGTAGGGTCAACTTTGAATTTTACCGTGGCTCAGGCCGAAACCGGAACTGTCGCCACTCCCACCCTGACTTTCACCAACATTACTACCGGCAAGGTAGATTTTACCGTGGGCGACCAGTATGACCTTAAAATTACCGGTCCGGCCAATACCAATGTCTATGTTACTTCTACCCAAACAGTCAACGGGGTGC
>CAZQFQ010000010.1:23611-35812 GCA_964592725.1 uncultured Candidatus Saccharibacteria bacterium
CAAGCACAAAAACCAATGTTCTTATGGGCCAGACCGATGCCAACGGTAACTTTGAAATCAGTCCCAATTCTGCTAATCCGGTTTTGGCAAGCCTCGCGACCATGACTTCCGCTTCCGTGGGCACCTGGATCGAAACTTGGTCGCTTGGAACCAGTCCGGCTACGGCAACCCCGGTCGGGGCAAATTTGAATTTTACGGTTTATGCCCTTAATGTATTTGACCCGCTTACGGTAACCCCTCCCGTTTTTGTTACGCAAGCCGCGTTGCCGGATGCCACAGTCGGCAGCGCTTATTCACAAACTATAACTGCCACCGGCACCGGAACCGATTTCTTGGTTGCTACCGGCAGTACGCTTCCGGCCGGGCTGACTTTGTCATCCGCCGGAGTATTATCCGGCACTCCGACCGCCGCCGGAAATTATTCATTTGCGATTATCGCGAACGCGGGCGCCGGCGTATTTACCACCCAGACTTTTACGTTAACCGTGGCTCAATCCGGAGCCGTTACCGCCCCAACCTTTTACACCACCAGCCTTCCTAACGCCACGGCGGGCGAACAATATCTCCAGGTCATAAATGTTACCGGCGGCACCGGGACATTGAATTTTACCGTGAATCCGCCGTCTTTGGCGCTCACCCAACCACTCCCCGGCGAGGGGTATCTACCAACCGGCCTAATCTTAAGCCCGGGAGGCATTCTTACCGGCACTCCCATCACGGCCGGAACCTATAACTTTACGGTTACGGTAACCGACAGCGCGGGCAATACCGCCAGCCAGGCCTTTACTTTAATTGTGGGCGGCGCATCGGGCGGAAGCGGTGTTGTAGCAAATGCTTTCCCCCTAACTTTTACTACCACCAGTCTGTCCAACGCTACCGTAGGAACTGATTATTCTCAGACTATATCAGCCACCGGCGGCAGCGGCACATTGACTTACGCGGTAACAAGCGGCACTCTGCCGGATGGTTTGTTGGCTTTGCCTGACGGCAATAACATTGATATCGATGGTACCCCCACCACAGCCGGAACTTATAACTTTACGGTTACGGTAACCGACAGCGCGGGCAATACCGCCAGCCAGGCCTTTACGTTGACTGTTAATGCCGCGTCAAATGATGGCGGCGGAGGCGGCGGCGGCGGGTATTTCAACGGCGGCGGAGTTTATTCCGGCGGAGGCGGCGGGATTGTTAACGCCCAAGTTGCCGGAGCGCAAATTTTCCAGGGACTGCAAATGCCCGCGGGTTACGGCGCGCAAACGCCCGCGGCGGATTTAACTCAATATCACATCGGCAATACTTATTACGGCTACAGCCCGTCCACCGGACAACTGGTGGCTTTTGCCAATATGCAGCAGCTGCTGGTTTATTTTCCGGGCGGAATTAATCCCAATGCGGCCGTTTTGCCGGCCGGGGTGGATGTTACCCAGGCCAATGCCGCGCCGGGAACACTAATAAGCGGCGCCATACTATCTAATGGCGCGGGTTTGCAAATGCCTGCCGGATATTCCGATCCGCCCGTTCAGCCATCGACAGCCGGCGCAAGCACCGCGGCCGCTACTTATACGGTGAAAAAAGGCGACACCCTGTTTTCCATCGCCCAAAAAGTCTACGGCAAAGGCAACGGCAAACAGTGGCGGCAAATTTTGTCCGCCAATCCTAACTGTCTAAGCATTCCGGGCAACACCAAAACCCTCAAAATCGGATTCACTTTGACAATCCCGCAAATGTAGCGGGTATGCTATAATCAGATAATCATCATTAAAAAATTAGAACCTATCTCAAAATTTGCTTTTGAGTAAAAATTGAGGAATTTTGAGCGGATTGGCTCTTAATAAATTTTGACGTTTAGCCGGAGCTAAGCGGTCCTCCTAAGGCGGATTAAGGCTGAGACGGCCAAAATTACTCTATTTTAACCAAAATGGAATCTTGAGATAGGTTTAAGAGTGATTATGGATAATAACACGACAAAACAGGAAGAAGTTCCTAAAACCGCCCGTACCTCACGGGCCAATTGCTCGGCCTATATTATAGGCGGCAGTATATTGATTTCCGCCGTATTGATTTCCGGCTCTCTTATTTATGGTTTCAGGGCGGTAGTTAGGCAGACAGAAAGCGGTAATTCCGCGGTTACCGCGGCCGCCCAAACCCAAACCGCTCCGGTCGCCCAGCCGACAGCCGTTGCCCCGGCGCAACAACAGCCCGCCGCCGGCACGCCGGTTAACATTGCTTTAAAACCTAATACCCCGTATTTGGGCAGTAACAGCGCCAAAGTCACCGTGGTGGAGTTTGCCGATTATGAATGTCCATACTGCGAGCAGTTTTTTAAGAATACCTGGCCGGAGCTGAAAGCTAAATACGTGGTTACCGGAAAAATTAAATTTGTTTATCAGGATTTTGCTTTTTTGGGTCCGGATTCCAACACCGCGGCCGAGGCATCGCATTGCGCGGCCGATCAAAATATGTTCTGGCAGTACCACGATTATCTTTTTAGCAATCAGGGAGCGGAAGGCAGCGGCTGGGCTGCGGCAGATCATCAAAAGCAATTTGCCGCCGCAGTCGGGCTGAATACCGCGCAGTTTGACCAGTGCCTGGACAGCGGCAAATACAAGCAGGAAGTTTTGGACGAGACCGCGGCCGGCAGAAGTTACGGCGTTACCGGCACGCCGACCGTCTTTATCAACGGTACGCCGATTGTCGGCAACCAGTCTGTCCAGCAATTTGAACAGGCGATAGATTCCGCTTTGGCAAAATAAGTCAAATTTTAAAAAGACTCTCGGACAATCCGAGGGTCTTTTTTTTTGTGTTTATAGGTAAGGGGCTGTTGCCGAATGGCATTTTGGCTGCAATTTGAAAATTTTGGTCATTTGGCCAAAAAAATTTTTCCACTTACCTTTCATGTAAACATCAAAATTTATTTTGCCCGACTGTCTTAAAATTTTTAAATTTCGTCTTAAAAGCCCATTCGGTAACAGCCTTAAGTGTGCTTTCAAATTTTGTTGATAAATTTCGTGGCCACGAAATTTATCAACAAAAATACTTTAGACTATTTTTTTATTTGTCGTTGTAATTTAAAATGTTTGAGTAAATCCGAATCATCATCTAATTCTTCCAGTCGGCCGATGCGAATGTAATTAATTAAACCGGTTTTTTTAAGGTAAACCACTGCTTCTCTGTTAAGAGGGTAGGGGTTTATGTAGATACTTGCTTGTAGCTTTATATAACCTGCGTTTTTTAGCAAGCGACGCAGTTTGTCCCGTTTGTCATCTGTTGCCTCGGGTATATCAAACATAACAATGCGCCATTTGCCGTCCCAAATAGTGCCGGGTTTTAACCACGCCTTTGCCATTAGTAATTCAATCTCACCTTTTTGGGTGAGCTGTAAAAATTTTTCACCCGCAGGACTGACGGTAATTTTAATACAACCTTTGCGACGCAAATAATAAGCGGTTTGGCGGTATTGTTCGTATGAGCCGTTTAGTTTGCTATTTTGCCATCGGTCCTTGGAACTAAACGCAGATGTTAATCCATCGATAAACGCAAAGAGTAAAAAGGTATCCGAGTAATTTCTTAAGCTGCGCATAAAGTTTTGGTTAATGGTTTTATATGTTGATAATACTCGTGGCCACGCGTTTTGTCAACAAATAATTTTATCGGAAATTTTGTGGATGTAAACCGACCAGAGCCCGGCAATTATTATTCCGGCCGCAAACAAAACTATCGCTTCTTGTTTTTGTTTGTCGAACGGGCCGGTTTGTCCGGGGGATAATATAACATTGAGCGGGATTTTTACTCCGGTACCGACGGAAAACGGCTGGCTACTGTCCAGCGGTTTGCCGACTATGGAAAGATTGGTGCTTAAAATTTGCCCTGAATTTTGCGTGTTGCCCTGCTGGGGCAGCACCGTAATGGTGACGGTTTTTTTGGCGCCGGCTTCAAGCGTAAAGCTTGTTGGCATAGTTTTTATTTGTTCGGTAAAATCATCCGGGTAAACTTCAAATAATTGGACGTTGTCCGTGGGGTTAACCACAGTCAAAGTTTGGGAAGCTTGCCGGTTTCCAAAAACGGTAAAATCCAACCGGGCAGGGGATACCTGTATGCCCGCGGCAAGGGCGGTATATCCGAATGCAAGCGTTGCCAAGAGTAATAATATGTAGATCGCGATTTTTGTCATAAATTTTAGATTTTTCTAGGACTTACGCGCTAGGCCAAGTACGAGGCATTTTCCGAGGATTTTATGAGGCGTACTTAACGTACGCCGAGTAAAACCGGAAGAAAATAACGAAGTAATTGACCTAGCCCCTTGTGGGTTTGAGCCAAAAATAGGCAGCTCTTTAATCATTTTTGGCTCAAACGCGTAAGTCCTACTTTTAATTATCCTCACTTGCCCAAAATATCAGCTCGCCGGTTTTTTGGCCGCCTGAGACGGCATAACCCGGAGGCAGCATAATAGTTATGGGTTCGCTTTGGTTTTGGCCGGCGTTAATATTGGCGGAAAATTCTTCCCAAGCGGTTTGGTTGACGGTTAAATTATCGGTAAACAGGCTGTCGCCCGAAACCACGCTTTTTACGGTAATGTTGACGCCGCCGGTATTGCTAATGGTTACCGGTTTGGTGCTGCTGGCATTTTGGGCAAGGACGCCAAAGTCCAAACCGGTCGGATTGACGGAAAAAGCGATAGTACTCGGCTGGGTGCTGGTTCCTTCAATTTCGCCGGGGCTGATGTTAGCGGTCAGGCTCACCTGGCCGGAAACGGGCTGTCCGATTTGCAGGAGTTGGGTGTTGCTGCGGACGAAGCCGTTTTCCGAAGCGGAAATTTGATAGTAGCCGTCCTGGTTGCTCACGGCAACTTGGCCGTTGTTGCCGGTGACAAAGGTTTGCGTTCCGACGGTGACAGTAGCACCCGGCAGGGGGTTCCAGGTTTGGTTATTGTAATCTTCAACCGTGGCGACGGCTGTTTGTCCGGAGCTGATTTGCGCCGCGGATAAAGTAATCCTGGTCGGCAGCCAGGTATAGTCTCCAAAAAACCACAAAACCTGGTCTCCGGGTTTAAGTTGATAATCGGACGCGCCGACATCCGGCTGGACATCGTTGACCAAGTAAACCCAGCCGTTTTGGCCCACAGCGGTGTCGCTGCCGATTTGGTTAAGGTAAGGCCCGTAGCTTGTGGTTTGAATATTATAGGTAAAGCCGCATTGTCGGCTGGCGTTTTTAACTATGTCCAAAGCGGTCGGTCCCGGGGCTTGCCCGGCGCAAACCGTTTCCTGCGAGCCTTCAATGCGAAAGCCAAAGGTTTGGCTCTGGGAAGCGGAATTAAAAATTTTCAAGGGCAAAGTTTTACCGGCTAAAGCGATTACCGCGTCGGCGGTAATTGACGGTGCGGCATCGGAAGTGTCTGTAGCCTGCCATTTAAAACTTCCGTCCTGGTTTTGGTATGAGGTTAAATAGGTTATCGGGTTATTGTTTCCTTGAGACCAGGTTTGGGGGTCTATGGACAAAGCGTCCAATGCCCAAATTACCCAGGAGGTGGAAGCCGAATCGCTGTTGGCGCTTGAGCCGTCATACAAAAATCCGCCGTCCGCGGTTTGGTCGGTCTTTAAATAAATTAAAGCTGACTGGATATGGCTGTCGGACGCAGGCAACCCGGCGGCGATTAAAGACATAATCGCGGCCGCCGTATCGTTACTGTCGGAAGTTGCCGAAATTGACCAGCCCCATCCCCCGTCGCTGTTTTGGTGGGATAAAATAAAAGTTTTACTGCCGCTTATAACCGGATCCGAAGCCGGCAGGCCGGAAGACACTAAAGCCAAAATTCCAAAAAAATCGTCGTTGAGCGCCGTAGGGTCGCCAATCTGGCCGGAGTTGTAAAAAGTTTTAAGCTCCGCCACGTAATCCTGGGAGCCGAATTTTGTCGGATCCTGACCAAGAGCCGTAATTGCCAGAAGGGGAGCTTCTAAATTGATTGCTGATGTCGCGGTAATATTTTTTAAATATTCTGAAGAAATTCCACCGGCGTTTACTGCCGACAAAGCCATGGTTACCCAGGGGCTGTTGGAAGATTGGCTGTTTTGCAAAAAAGTTATAGCCGACTGCTGGTTGTAGGAAGCTTGCGCCGATTGCGCTGGGAGAAACAAATCCCCGGTTAAACAAAAAATGCAAAAAAATACAAAAAGAGTTTTTTTCATAAAATGATTGGTTCGTCAAAAAAATAAATTTTAAGACAGCTTGCAATTAATTCTCAAAAAGTTTTGCAATATCCGCCTTCGTCCCGACAAGTCGGGACTATGGCGGGTTGTTCACTACATTTTCGCCCCTTCGGGGCTTTTCAATAGAGTGAACAAAAAAAACCGCGGCGAGCGGAATTAGTAGGAAAAGTCAAATCGCAAATGCGGTTTCAGATCCTGCTCGGGATGACGTCGGCGTTAACAACAGTTTTAGACTGTCATTGTTTTAGCCGGCAAAATTTTATTTGGCGATCAGACTTATTAATTTATGATTTTAAATTTATGATTTTAGATTAAATTCTAAAATCATAAATCCTAAATCTTCAATTAAATTACTGTTGCGGCACAGTGTGGGAATGAAGTAGTTATAAAGTTATAAAATGCAAAGTCGTAAAGTAACCATATGTGCAGTTAACCTTATAACTTTATAAACTTTATAACTTTTAACTTCCTGTCACCCAACTTCCCCAAATAAAATCTCAAATTTTTAATGAATAAATCGTGTATCAATAATAAGCCAATGTAAGTTTGTTGTCAAATCTATTAGAAGCTATCTTAAAAATCCTTCGGGCTGCAATTCCAGGATTTTGGCGTTTTGGCCTTAAAAATTTTTCCGCTTAGCTTCGGCTAAACGTCAAAATTTGTTAAGGGCCAATCCGCTCAAAATCCTGTAATTTCGCCTACAAATTATTTTTAAGACAGCTTCTAGTTTTTGTGGTAATTAAAGTATAAAAAAACCTGTGGATAAATCCAAAATTATTTAAAATTTGAAATTTTGAAAAAAATTACAAATAAAGGTCGTTTCATATAAATTTGTAAGTGAATCTTACTTTTTATTTAATGCTATTGACATTAATTGAAAATAGGTTTAAAATAAGTTTTAAAATTCAAATATGAAACAAACCGTAGCTTATATAAATGCCTCGATTTTTTTGGGTTATGCCCTATGTTTTACTCCCGGAGTCATCAATTATTGCTAATGTTATTTGCTTTTCCTGATATTTTTAATGCTTTGACTAATTTTTTCTAAAATGTTTGCAGAAAATTGTCTACAAATTTAATTAATCTGCAAAAACTATTTAAAATAAATTTTTAAAATGTAGCTGATAAATCAAAAAAAATAGTTTCATAATTTACTCTATAATTTATTAAACCAAAATAAAAAAATAAATTGTATATTTTTCTTCGTGAAGCAAGAAAAGTTTTTCAGTCATATTATTTAGGTCACCAGTGGGCTTTTTACTTTGCATCCGAGATTAGTTATAAATTAGGCAGAATCTTAACGCTGCAGAGCAAATTTTAACTGTCAGGGCGCTTGCTTGCTGCGCCATTCTATGTTTTAAAAAATGAAACATAATTCATTTAAAATTTTGAGAAATTTTTATCAAAAAAGTGGCAAAAATCGTTGACTAAACCGTCACATAAAACTTATAATTATATTAAGGATATCGTATATCCGATATTTGCCAAAAAGACACAAAAACAAAACGAAAAATGAAAGCTAAAAAAACAAATATCGGGTATCCGAGATAACAAAAAAACATCAAATAAAACGTGGACGACTTTTTAGAAAAAAAATTAGAAAATTCCATTCAAAATGGCAGTCAACAACAAGACGGCCATTTTGCCAATTTTAGCGGGCCTTTGGCCGGCGAGAATTTGCCGTCCCAGGCGAGCCAAAATACGCCCGGTTTTATCTCTCTTTCCGAGGCCAGCAAGCTTACCGGCTACCACCAGGACTATCTTGGGTTTTTGTGCAGGAATGGGAAACTAAAGGGTTTTAAATTGGGCAGGAACTGGGTAACCAGCAAGGCCGATTTGGACGAATTTCTGGCAAACTACAAAAATGGCATAAATGAGGTAGTTGACGAGAGTGGAACAAAGATACGGGTGCATGTGGAAAGCGGAAAATCGGATAAATCGGATACATCAGAATTATCGGAAAAACCGGGAAGTCAGAAAGAGTCGGCCGTTGAGGTTATCCCAAGCCTTCCGATTATTCCGACTTCCGATTCTCCGGTGAGTTTGCAGGAACACATCAATACCGTTAAACAGCATTTGGAAAACATAGCCAAACAAAATGAACCGACAGTCCGCTTGAATAATCTGCGCAATGAAGTTTTTGAGAATTTGGAGAATAGGGTTAAAAATCTTTCCGCAGTTTTGTCAAAGGCAGAACAAGCCGCGGAAGAAAAGAAAAAACAAAATCAGGACCAGAATTTTAATCTTTTAGCGGTTCCTTATTTGCCGGGGGAGAGAAGAACAAACTTTAACGACAATTTTGTTTCAAACTTTGATTTTGGTAACACAGACCAAGACTCGGATCTGCAACACGGACCTGACGGAGATCAATCCAGGTTCGCATTGGGCAAGGAAAAAGTTAAACAACTTTATCAAAGTTTTTCAAAAAAGCCGGCTAGCAACCTTCCGGTGGTTTTTGCGACTGCGGTTATTGTGCTGTTTGGTTTGATAGGATCGTTTTTGTGGTCAAACTTTGCGGCGCAAAATCAATTGGCAAATAACACTAATCAAACAAAAATAGTTTATCAGGAAGGCAACAGGCAACAGGCAACAGGCAACATTGAACAGAATCAGATTCCGCCATCGGGGACGGTAATCGTAAACAAAACCGTTAACCAGCTTTTGGGTTTCAGCAGCAACGATATTTACAATTTAATTGATGATCGTTTAAATCAATATTTGGCCGAAGGAAAATTTAAAGGTCAAACCGGTCCGCAAGGTCCGGCCGGAATTTCCGGAGGATCAGCCATAGGCGGGCCGGCCGCTCCCGTAACTTATGTTTATGGCGGATCGGGAGGCGGGAGCACAACCGGCAGTGTGGGATCGTTTACGGTTTTTTCCGCGGCTGATTTTAGCGCGGACGCCGCGAATATAAATACTTTAAATGTCCAGGGAAATTCCGTATTTAACGGCGGCGCGACATTTAACTCATCCGTTAGCTTAAACGGCACCACGACAATCGCGAATTTAAACGCAGGTAATTTAAACACGGGCTTCACCCAGGGGAGCGTGGTCTTCCAGGGAATAAACGGACTGGCACAGGACAACAATAATTTATTCTATTCGGCTTCCACTTCCCAGCTGTCCGTTGGCACCTCTACCCCCGAGGCTTCGGCGCTGGTGGAACTTGATTCCACCAACAAAGGTTTTTTGGCGCCGCGGATGACGCAGGCGCAAAGGGACGCGATTAACAATCCGGCCGCCGGACTTTTGGTATTTAACACGGACACCGGACAGTACAACGTTTACAACGGCACGGCTTGGGGCGCGGTCGGCGGCGGAAGCGGCAGCGGCAATATCGCGACCGGCACTCCCGGTTCTTTTGCTTTTTATCCAAACGCGGAAGCGACCATTGCCCCGCAATCGCTACTTTATATTTCCGGCAACAACATAGGCATCGGAACAAGTACTCCTTCCTACCCGCTAACCGTGGTAGGCGACGCGCTGCTTTCGGGAAATGAAACTTTACTCGGGCAATTGGCGGTAAGCTCCTCATCTACTTTAGCTACGACCACGATATCGGATTTAACGGTAACGGGTTCGACTACGCTTGGGTCCTTGAGCGTCGCGGGGAGAACTGATCTTGCAGATTTGTTCGCGTCCGGCAATTTGACGGTCACGGGGACGTCAACGCTTTATAGGACAAATACGGCGGAATTGGCCGTATCGGACTTATCGTCTTTGGCCACAACTTCCATCGCGGGCGCGTTATCTGTCAGCGGGAATGTCGGGATTGGAACATCGTCACCTTCCCAACTATTAACCGTGGGCGATAACAACCAGTTTACAGTTTCTTCTTCCGGCAATATCAACATTGCCACCCTCACCGCCTCTTCTTTGGTGTTCACCGATGCCGACGATAATTTAACTTCCGTTGGCCTAGTTCCTGTCTCAAGCGGCGGCATCGGCACAACGACACTTGGCAATTTGACTGTCGGAACAAATTTAAACATTAGCGGCGGGCAAAATGTTTTAATCGGCACCTCTACGCAAATTACTTTAACCGACACGCCGGATTTTACGACTGTGAACGGACTGACACTGACATCGGGAACCGGAACATTAACTTTGAATAATAATTCTTTGATTGTCCAAGGCGGCGATACGACCCTTGCCGGGGAAAATTTTATAGCCTCATCCACAATAGCAACTTCCACCATTGCCAATGCCGGCATTGCTTCTTCCACCATTGCCAATGTAATTCTTCAGGGCAATAATTATTCTTTAACCCTGCTGGGCAACTCTTTTATTGATCAATCCGTTACCACGACTTCCACTCCGACTTTTGCCGGTTTAATTACCAACGGCAATGCCACAACGACCGGCCTGATGACCGTGTTGGGGCAGGCCACACTGCAAAATATGTCTTTTTTGAACGCCACCGGCTCAAACTTAACCATCACCGGCGCCGGCACTTCAACCATAGACAATAATTTGTGGATCAAAGGCGCGTTAAAAGTCGGCGCTTCTTCCATTACCATTACCCAGACCGGAATTTCTTATCTCGGCGGCACCATAAACCTGCAGCCCAACGGCGGCAACGTAGGCATCGGCACAACCAATCCTAACTACACATTTGAAGTGGCGGGCACTGCATCGGCCACGACCCTGACTTTGTCCAACGCTTTGGGCGTCAGCTCGGGCGGTACAGGTACATCAACCTTGGCGGCCGGAGAAATTTTGTTGGGTAACGGCGCTAATGGGATTGTGTCCACGCCCGTTCTGAGCGTATCAAACGGCGGCACCGGCACAAACACTCTTGCTTCGCTCACCGTAGGCGCGAACTTGAACATTAGCGGCGGACAGAATGTTTTAATCGGCACTTCCACCCAAATTAACATTTCCGCCAACCCTTCTTTTACTTCCATTACCGCTACTGCAACATCGTCGTTGGGATCGGCGACAGCCGCTACCTTAAACGGCAATACCATCACCGCCGGCACCGGAACTTTAACTTTGAATAACAACACTCTATCTTTGCAAGGCGGCAACACTACATTAACCGGCACGAACAATATTACCTCATCTGCTATCGCGACATCAACCGTTGCCACTTCCACCGTTTCCGGTTCCGTCCTTTCGGCCTTTACCGGCACAAACTCCGCCGTCAGCTCCGCCACCATTAACGGCGGGGGATACACGCTTAATTTGCTTGGCAATTCATCGGCTGACCAGAATCTTACCACAACTTCTTCCCCCACATTTGCCAATCTGACTCTCTCCGGAGCAACTACTACCATCAACTCCGTCTCTTACCTCTGGCCTTCTTCCCAGGGATTGGCCAATACTTTCTTGATGGACAACGGTTCCGGCTCTTTGTCTTGGTCCGCGGCTTCCACAACTCTCTCGGGCTATGCCTGGATGATGGGTGGAAATTCTGTAACATCAACCGGAACCATAGGCACCCTTTCCAACAACGACATTAACATCATCGCCAACTCTACAACCAGGATGACAATTTTGGCTAATGGGAATGTGGGGATTGGCACGGAAAGCCCGGCGCAAAAATTGGATGTTAACGGAAGCGTGGCCATTGCGGGGAACACGGTAATTAATTCTTCAGGCGAGTGGGTTGGATCGCCAACGGGACTTGTGGGCCCGCAGGGCCCTCAAGGCGCGACCGGCCCGCAAGGCATTCAAGGAGCTACGGGCGCCACGGGTCCGCAAGGGCCGCAGGGTGATCAGGGTCCGCAGGGAATTCAAGGCGCGACCGGTGCCCAAGGGCCGCAGGGTATTCAGGGTTTGCAGGGACCGGCGGGAGCTTCTCCTTTTTCGCTTAACGGGAATGATGCCTATTACACCGTTGGCAACGTCGGCATCGGGACGACGACGCCAGGTCAGTTGTTAACTGTGGGAAATAACAACCAGTTTACTGTTACCTCAAACGGATATGCTTCCACCTCTGCTTTGACGGTCTCAGGCAACACCTGGCTGACCAATGCTTCCACCACTAACTTAA
>CAZQFQ010000011.1:0-34049 GCA_964592725.1 uncultured Candidatus Saccharibacteria bacterium
GTAGCGGACTCGGGTAGCGGCGGAAGCTATAGCTGGAATACCATAGCAGGCTCTGTGCCGGATGGTACAAATTATAAAATATTTGTCGCGTCCTCCACCGCGCCTCTTGTCGGTGCGTTTTCCGGGATATTTACTGTTGACAACACCAAGCCGGTCGTAGCCTCGGCCACAGCCAGCCCAAATCCGGCAAAAGCGGGCACCGTAACCATTACGGTAGTATTTACGGAAACCGGCAGCGGTATGGATACGAGCGGAACGGCAGACCCGAGCGTGACGATAACGGGTCTGACGGGCAGTCCGATTACGGTAAATAAATCCAGTTATTCGGGCAGTACCTGGGTAGGAACATTCAGTTTGGGAGCGAACAGCGAACAAAAAACAGCAACTATTAGTGTTTCAGGGGCGAAAGATTTAGCAGGCAATACTATGAACGCCAATGCCTCTGCCGGTACATTTACGGTGGACACCGTTGCCCCCGCCACCCCGGTTATTACTTCCATTGCGGGCGACAATAAGATAAACAATTCGGAAAAAGCCGCCATCCATGTAGTCGGCACGGCCGAAGCCAATTCCACGGTTAATGTTTCCTTGTCCGATGCCGGCAATGCTCATACTGTAACCGGCAGCGGTACGGCGACCGGGGGAAACTATGACATTGCCATTGATGGCACTTCCTTAAATGACGGCACTATTACTCCTTCGGTCACGGCTACGGACGCGGCAGGAAACACAAGCAGCGCCGCGACAACCCCGACGGCGACAAAAGATGTGGTTGTTCCAAGCGGCTATACTGTTGCCATTAACCAGAGCTATATTAATAATGCCAATAAGGCCGCGATGTCCTTTACTTTTGCCGGCGCGGAAGTTGGCACTACTTACAACTACACCATAACTTCCAGCGGAGGCGGCGGATCGGTTACCGGCACCAATACCGTCGGAGCCGCCAATGCTACCGTCTCCAGCATTAATGTCACAGGCCTTCCCGACGGCACGCTGACCCTTTCCGTTACCCTGACTGACGCGGTTGGCAACGTCGGCTCGGCCGCCACCGCCACAGTTACTAAAGATGTGGTGGCACCTTCCGGCTATACCGATTCCATTGACCAAAGCTATATTAATAACTCTAACAAGGCGGCTGTGTCCTTTACTTTAAACGGTGCGGAAGTGGGAACAACCTATTCCTATGTTTTTACCACTTCGGGAGGGGCAGGAACAGTTACTGCGACCGGAACTGTGGGCTCGGCCGGTGAACAGATTACGGGAATTGACCTTACGGGAGTACAGGACGGAACAGTAACCTTATCGGTCACCTTAACCGATACAGCCGGCAACACCGGTTCTACCGCAACTAATACTAAAGTTAAAGACGTAGTTGCCCCCGCCACCCCGGTTATTACTTCCATTGCGGGCGACAATCAGATTAACGCATCGGAAGCCAGTGCCATTCACGTAGTCGGCACGGCGGAAGCCAATTCCACGGTTAGTGTAACTCTTTCTGACGGAACGCTGACCGCATCGGGCAGTGGTTCGGCAAACGGCGGCGGAGCCTATAATGTAACGGTAAATGGCAGCAGTCTTGCTGACGGCACCATTACTCCTTCGGTAACGGCTACGGACGCGGCCGGAAACACAAGCAGTGCTACAACAACCCCGACGGCGACAAAAGATGTGGTTGCTCCAAGCGACTACAGTGTTGCCATTAACCAAAGCTACATCAATAGTGGAAATCAGACAGCCCTATCCTTTACCTTTACGGGTGCAGAAATTGGCACTACTTACAATTATACTTTAACTTCAGACGGAGGCGGCGGGCCGGTTACCGGTTCGGATACAATCGAAACCACCACTGATACCATCTCCGGTATTGATGTTACAAGCCTTAATGACGGCACGCTGACCCTTTCCGTGACCCTGACTGACGCGGTCGGCAACGTCGGTTCGGCCGCCACCGCCACAGTTACCAAAGATGTGGCGGCACCCACTTTGTCCAATTGGTCTTTAGATATGGATACCGGGCATCTGGTGTTGAATTTTGATGAAAATGTTGACGTCAGCACCCTGGTACCAACCGGCATTACCATTCAAGATGATAGAACCAAACGCTACGCCCAATACACCCTGACCGGCGGCACCACTGAAAGTACAAACGGGACTGCCATTGATATAGCTTTGACGCCAACAGATTTAAATGCTATTAAGGCAGAGCCCTTACTGGCTAAATCATCTCATACTACATATTTAACCATTTCCTCCGCTGTGATTATGGATATTGCCGGCAATAGCGTAAGCGCCATAGCTGACGGAGACGCGATGCGGGCTTCCGATTATAATGGTGACATTACCGCGCCGACTGTCCTTGCCACAACGCCGGATTACAACAGCGCCCAAACCGGCGTTGCCGTAAATGTATCCCCAACCATCACCTTCAACAAAGCCATAAACCCCTCGACCGTGACGGCTTCCACGGTTTATATCTCCACCAGCCCCACAGACAATACCGGGATTGTTGATGCCATAGTCATCCCGAATAGCGATAATACGGTATTTACAATACATCCGACAAGCAATTTAGCCCCGGGTACCGCTTACTATCTGCACGTGACCACCACGGTAAAAGATGTTAATGATAATTCAATGGCCGCCCAATTTGACGGTACGAATAGCTTTACCACTGCGGCCGATACCGCAACGCTGGCAGTAACCAACATCAGCACAGTAGCCAATCCCAACGGCTCCACGGGTTTTGCCGTGGCTGACGGCACTTATGCCAACGGGTTTGCCTGGACGTTTAACGTTACGGCTTCTTCAACCCAAACCCAGCTAGCCATGGAATTTTCCAATTTTACCAGCGGCAATAACAGCATTGTGGTTACCACTTCTTCTCCGGCCGGAATTATCCGTTATTGTTCGCAGCAATCCTCAAATTATAATTGTTCCGGCGACGCTTGGAGGGCCATTTCCGCGGCCAATACTTACGGCGGCAATCTTACCTTAAACAGCGACCTTGATTCAGCAACTGCCGGACGACAAGTTCAGGTAGAAGTGGAAATGTTGGTTCCTTCCGGCACGGTTGGAGGTTCGTACTCCGCCAGCTACGGAGTGCAAACGACAGCCCCAGAAGAACCGTAATCAGCCCCTTATAATTAATTAACACAGAATTATGATTTATAATCCAAAAAAATGGGGGACTGTAAGCTTGGGGTTATCCTTATTGGTAGCGGCAGGCCTTTTGATTGCCTTGCCCGCGATGGCTGACACGGTAACCGGCACTATTACCACGGGCAGCGGCGTGCAAACCGGCATTGGCGGAACAGTGATTTCCGCGCCGACTGCATCACCCGCGGCCGGAACTTATACTTCGGCCCAAACCGTTAGCCTAAGCGCCGGCGGCTCTTCAAGCATTGTTTATACTACAGATGACACCACTGTTCCCAACTGCTCGGGCACGGGCACGACTTATTCTTCGGCCATCAGCGTAACTTCAAGCGCCACCATTGAGGCAATATCGTGTTATCCAAACAGCCAATCTTCAACTGTCGTTTCAGACTCTTACACAATCAACATCCCTGCTCCATCCGGCGGCGGCGGCGGGGGCGGCGGCGGAAGTTCAGCCCCGGTGGGGGCAGTCATTAGTTCTTTTACGGCATCCCCGTCTACAATTGTTTTGGGCCAGTCAGCTATTTTGTCCTGGAGCGTGGCAAATTCATCTTCTTTGTCAATTGACCAGGGAGTGGGAACTTTGCCGGGCACGGCTGTCGGATCTGTAACAGTCAGCCCCCAAACCTCCACTGTGTATACTTTAACCGCTACGGGGGGCGGCATTTCCGCCGCGGCAAAAGCCACGGTTACCGTAACCACTTCTGCCGGCGCCGTCATAGGCACCGTGCCGGCCACAAATAATCAGCCGGGCCTTTCCCTTTCGGGCGCGCACGCTCCCGGGTCGGTAATTTTGACTTCCGACGGGACCGTTTGGTTTATTACCCTGGACAATACCCGCCGCGCTTTTACTTCCGGCGGAGCGTTTTTGTCCTACGGCTTTTTGTCGTTCAGCCAGGTGGCAAACGCTAACGCGGCGGATTTAAATCTTCCGCAGGGCGCTTTTATCCCGCCAATGGACGGCAAAATTGTTTGTTCCGACCGCGACGACTCTTACGCCAAAAAAGGCACTTGCTACCTCATCACAGGCGGCAAAAGGGCGGCCTTTACCTCGGCAAAGGTTTTTACCGCTTTGGGTTTTAAGTTTAAACATACGACCATCGGCGATGTATCGTTTTTGGCTACGGACGCCGACATCAGCGACGCTACCTTAGCGCACCGTCCGGGCGTATTGGTCAACAACAACGGCACGGTCGAGCTGGTCGGGCAAAACAGCCTGATGGGCATTCCGTCAATGGATGTGCTCGCCTCCTGGGGCTACACTTTGGCCGACGTTGTCCCGGCCAACGCCGCGGATAAAGCCATCGCGCAATCCGGCGTAATGTCTGCCCGCGTAACCGGCCAGCTTAGCCCGTAGAGAATATGGTGAGTGATTTATATTTGCAGAACAAACCCCACTTCGCAAGAAGCGGGGTTTTGATATGTGAGTTTGGTAGCGGTGACCCCTCTGCCGCAGAGGGGTCACCGCTACCCCGGTATCGTCCTTGAAAAAATGCCGCGTTTCCTGTAGAGTTACCGTATAACATAATTTTCCACTTTATGAACAAAAAATTTGTTTCCTTTGTGTTTATCGGGTTGGTGATATTAACCTTGCTGACGCCGTTTTGGGTATTTAAGGATCTGCTGTTTCCTTTTGTGACATCAAAAGCCTTTTATCTTCGGATTTTAGTGGAACTGGCCCTGCCGTTTTATTTGTATTTATTTTTGCGCTACCCCCAGTATCGGCCGTCGTTTAAAAATCCCCTGACAATTTCCATTTTGGCCTTCCTTGCATTTAATTTGATTGCCGGCATGTTTGGGGTTAATCCGCTTAGAAGCATTTGGGGCAATTTTGAGCGCATGGGCGGGGTGTTTTATTTGGCCCATCTTTGTTTAATTTATTTTTACGTCTTGATGATCGGGCAAATGAACGCTCGGTATTTGCGCTTGTTTTTGCAGTTCGTGGTGGGCATTGGGGTGGCCGTGTCTTTGGACGGCGTTATGGTGTTGCTGACCCATAACAATTTTTTGCTCAACGACCCTTCTTATCCGCGCGTTTCCGGCACGTTCGGCAACCCGATTTTTATTGCCAGCTTTTTGGTGGTGCCGCTGTTTTTGGCCGCTTTTTTTGCCGTTTCAGCCGACGCCCTTTGGAAAAAAATTATGTATTGGGCTTTTGTCCTGCTCCAGGCCTGGGTGATTTTTTTGAGCGAGACCCGCGGTTGCGTGGTGGCTTTGGGCATCGGCATCTTTTTGGCCGCGGTTTTATACGTCGCGTTAAATCCGGTAAAAAAGATTAAAGTCTGGGGCGGCTCGGCGGTGGCGGCATTCGGGGTTTTGGTTATTTTGCTTTTTGCCTTTCATTCGCATTTGCCGCAGGGAGGCCTGCTTCACCGCGTGTTTAACCTTAAAGATACCAACTCCGAGGCCCGGCTGGTGCAGTGGGGGATAGCGCTTAAAGGCTACGCGCATTATCCGATTTTGGGAGTGGGGCCGGAAAATTATTATTTTATCTCGGACAAATATTACAATCCCCAAATATTCCAGTATGACGCCAGCTGGTTTGATAAGCCGCATAACTATCTTATAGAAGTTTTGGTGACGGGCGGAATTTTCAGCTTTTTGGCTTACCTTGGCCTGCAGGCGTTTTCGCTCTGGGCGCTGTGGGCGGCGTACCGCAAAAATGTTCTGATTTTGTCGGAATTCTGCCTGCTGGCCTGCGGAGTTATTGTTTATCAAATCCAAAATTTGTTTGTGTTTGATACCGTCGGCGCCAGCATGGCATTTTTTATTTACATCGGTTTTATGGGATATTTATGGCACGAGGCTTACAGAGAAGATTCGCCCGCCAAGAAAAACAAATCCGGAGGTTTGGATCCGCTGTTTTCCAATGTGGCGTTCGGCATTTCGGCCGTGGTAATTTTGTACGTGATGTATTTGGCCAATATTACGGGCATGCAGGTGGCCAAGGACGTTAACTTTGGCTACGCTTATTCCGCCGGCGGCCAGCAACCCAACATTGATCCTCAGGCCGCCCAGGAGGATCTCCAAAAAGCCAAGAACTATTTTGAGCAGGCGCGGAATTCTCCGTTTAATTTTGATCCCATCCAGTTTTCCTCAAAGTACGGGGATTTTGCAACGAGCCTGGCCGGCAATCCGCCCCAGGGCATCACAGCCCAGTTTATTAATCAGACTTTGCAGGATGCGACTTCGGCCCAGCAGGAAGCTCTAAATCGGGTGTCAAATGATCCGACCGCCTGGCAGCAGCTTTCAAATTTGTATTTGGCAAGCTCAATTTACAATAAAACCGCGTTAGACCCCAGGGCGGTGCAGGCCGTGCAAACTGCCATGGATTTGGCGCCCGAGCGTCCGGAGCCCGAGGAAATGATGGCCCGCCTTGACCTGTCGCAAAATAACCTGCCGGCCGCGGAAACCATCTATGAAAAAATCACCAGCGACATCCCCCAGGACACGGAAGCAAAGCTCCAGCTCGGAACCATCTATTACTATTCCAACCAGTACGACAAAGCTTTGCAGTTAGGGCGGGAAGTTTTAAATTCGGGATACCAGCCCACCCAGGCTACGCAAATTGACTGGCTTGGGGCAATTTACGACAAGCAGGGTAATTATGCCGCCGCGGCCAATATATACCAGCTTGCGGTAAAAATTGACCCGTCCGCTTTGCAGGACACCTGGGCCCTGGCGCAGGATGACGCGAAACTCGGCCAAACAGACCAGGCTAAAGCTTTGGCCCGGTCGCTGATGGCCTCCGATCCCGCCGACGCCGCGCATTTTCAGGCTTTTATAAATTCGTTAAAGTAGAGAGAACAAAAAACAGGGCGCGCCTCTTAAAGAGGCGCGCCCTGTTTTTTAGCGCTATTTTGATTCCGGTTTTTTTATTATGAGCCTGTAAATTTTTTCCGTTTCCGCCAGCATTTTTTCTTCGGTAAAAAGTTGGGACCGTTCTTGGGCCTTTGTCGATAAATTTTTTACTATATTACTATCTAGTAATATAGTATGTATTGCATCGGTCAGGGCCTTTGGGTCCTCGGGAGTTATAAGTATCCCCGCGCCGCCCAAAGCCTCGGGTATGCCGCCGACGTTTGTCGCCACAATCGGCAAACCCGCCTGCATTGCTTCCAGCAGAGCAAACGGGAAGCCTTCCTTGCGCGAAGGGAGGACAAAATAATCAAATGCGCGTAAATATATAGCCGCGTTGCCCTTTTTTCCCAAAAGCTTGATAATATTTTCCAGCCTATAACTCCTAACTCCTAACTCCAAATTCCTTCTTTCCGGGCCGTCGCCGATTATAATAACATTAATTTTTGATTTCGTGCTTTCGTCCAGCATCGCAACTGCCCTAATTAACACATCCAAACCCTTTGTCCGGTAAAAATTGGAGGTGCTACCGATAATAATTTTGTCCTTGAAAAAACCCTCACCCCGGCCCTCTCCCAGAGGGAGAGGGGGCAAAATGCCGGATAAGCCCAATTCCGCACGTGCTTGGTCGCGGTTAAGGAAACTAACAGGGGACAAACCGTTATGTATTGTGGTGATTTTATCAGCGGAAATTATTTTATTATTCAAAGCCGACTGCCTGTCGACATCCGAAACCGTGATAATAAAGTCGCGGTAACCCGAAGCGATTTTTTCCAAAGACAGATAAAAATTTCTAAGCGGCAAGCTTAGCGGTTCATTAAAGACAAAACCATGAGCGGTAAATATGACTTTAGTTTTCGTTCCTATGGCGGCAAAGCTCCCTAAAATTCCGGCCTTGGTGGAATTTAGATGGACAATGTCGGGTTTGTAGGTTTTTATCAGCTGATGAATTTCCCAAACAGCCATTAAATCGTTCCACAAGTTTAGGTTTCGTTTTAGGTATTTTAATTCAAATGTAGTTAAACCGACACGTTGGGCATCTATAAACAGTTTATTTGCTTCATTGCCCGCGGCTATCGCCCCGTTAAAATGCCTGGCCAAAGCCAAAGTATATTTTTGCGCCCCGCCGCCGTCCGCCTGTGTTATTATGTAAAGAATTTTCATACCTATATATTGTAAACTAAAAATCGTTGATTTAAAAGGTGTTTTATGGTAAATTACCTGTATGAATAAACCATCTAAAGTTGCCCTCATAACCGGCATCACTGGGCAGGACGGGTCGTATTTGGCGGAATTTTTACTGGCAAAAGGCTATAAAGTCCACGGAATCATGCGCCGTGCCAGCGTTTTTAACACCGAGAGGATAGAGCAAATTTATCAGGATCCGCATTTGCCCCGCCGCAATTTATTTTTGCATTACGGCGATTTGGCAGACGCTTCCAACTTAAACCAGCTGATTAAAACCATCAGGCCCGATGAAATTTATAATCTCGGCGCCCAAAGCCACGTGAAGGTCAGTTTTGAAATTCCCGAGTATACGTCCAATATAGACGCGCTTGGCACTTTGCGCCTGCTTGACGCGGTGCGCGAAAGCGGGGTTCAGACAAAAATTTACCAGGCGGGTTCCAGCGAAATGTTCGGCGAGGTTTTGGAAACGCCGCAATCGGAAAAGACGCCGTTTAATCCCGCCAGCCCTTACGGCGCGTCCAAGGTTTTTGCCCATCATTTGTGCAAAATTTACCGCGACGGCTACGGGATGTTTATTTGCAACGGCATTCTGTTTAACCACGAGAGTGTTCGGCGCGGAAAAACGTTCGTTACCAGGAAAATTACCACGGGAATTGCCGCCATTCTTGCCGGAAAAATGGAAAAAATATATTTGGGGAACCTGGATGCCAAAAGGGACTGGGGGTTTGCGCCGGAATACGTTCGGGCTATGTGGATGATGTTGCAGCAAAATAAGCCTGACGATTATATTATCGCGACCGGAGAAACCCACAGCATCCGCGAATTTTTAGATGAAGCTTTCCGCCTGGTCGGAATTAAATCGTGGAAAAAATATATCGGTATAGATCCTAAATATTACAGACCCGTGGAAGTTAACTTACTCCGGGGCAACGTCGCCAAGGCAAAAAAACTTTTAGGCTGGAAGCCAAAAGTTAAGTTCAAAGAGCTGGTTAAAATAATGCTGGAGGCCGATTTAAAAGAAGCGGGTCTAAAACCGGGCAAGTTAATTAAAGCTAGACGATGAAATTAGTTTCTTTAAATATTGAGGGCGGGGCCCGGGGTAAAAACTTTTTTAAATATATCCGTGCCCGGGCCAAAACCGCGGACATTTTTTGTTTTCAGGAGGTTTTTTCGTCCAAAAAGTCGCTAACAGTGGGCTTTGGCGAAAGGACAAATATTTTTGGCGATCTTAAGCGTCAGTTAAGAGGCTTTAATAATGTATCGCTGCCGGTTTCTTTAAAAATGGGAGAGTTTTATAAAACGGGTTTCCGTGTTGAACAGCGTCTGGCCATTTTTTATAAAAGGAATTTAACAGTAAAAAAGCATTTTGGCAAACACGTGTTCGGCACTTTAAACGGCGAAGTGGATTTTGAAAAAGGCAAAGAGGCAAACGCGGTACAGTGCGCCAAAATCATCTCTCCCAAAGGCAGTTTTTGGCTGGCTAATTTTCACGGATTGAGCCGTCCGGGAAATAAGTTGGACGCGCCGGCCAGAATCAGGCAGTCAAAAAAACTGGTTTCGGTTTTAGACGGGCTTACAGGCCCGAAAATTTTATGCGGCGATTTTAACTTAATGCCGCAAACGGAAAGCGTAAAAATTATAGAGCGGGCGGGCATGAAAAATTTGATAAAAAAATATAAAATTAAAAACACCCGCAACAGCATTTCCTGGAAGAGATATCACAACCGGCAAAGTTTCGCGGATTTCACTTTTGTTTCCTCCGGCATTAAGGTTAAAAATTTTAAAGTGCCATATGTGTTGGCTTCCGACCATTTACCGATGGTTTTGGAATTTGAGATTTAGCCTATGAAAGTCATCTTCGCTGGATTAAAATATGATTACGGCAAAGCCGGCTCCGGCTTGTCCTTTGAATACCAAAATTTTTATCAGGTTTTGGCGGGGATGGAAGGAGTGCAGGCTACGGGATTTTTTATCGATGAAAAGATCCAGGAGCTGGGACGTGAGGCGGCAAATCAATTGCTGGTTAAAACGGTCAAAGAAACCAAGCCTGACCTGCTGTTTTGCTTTTTGTTTACCAATGAACTGAAAAAGGAAACTGTAGAATATATTACGCAAAAGACCCCAACCAAAACTTTTAACTGGTTTGCCGACGACCATTGGCGCTTGCCCGTGTACTCGCGCTACTGGGCGCCGCTTTATACGGCTGTGGGAACTACGGATTCGCTGGCGCCGGAAAAATATCGCCGGTTGGGAATTAAGAATGTCATTAAGACGCAATGGGCCGCGAATACGGGGTTGTACAGGCCAATTGAAGATTTAAAGATTGAAGATTGTGGAATTACTTTTGTCGGGAAAAATTACGGCAGGCGGGGGAAATATATCAGCGGATTGCGAAAGCGCGGGCTTCCCGCGCGGGGATATGGTAAAGGGTGGCCTGCCTCGCCGGCAAGTCAAGGCGGGGATGGGGGGGCGGTGGATTTCCAAACGATGGTGGAAATTTTTTCCTTCTCAAAAATAAACCTGAATTTTACCGAAAGCTATTTTAGCTGGCCCAAGCAGTTGGCCAAGCTGTTTATAAAAAAAGAATCAGGGAAATACAAACCCAATTTCCAATTTCCAATTTCCAATTTCCAATCGTTTGTAGGCGCAAAACGGCGGCAAATTAAAGCCAGAACCTTTGAAATCCCGGCTTGCGGAGGATTTTTGCTCACCGGAGACGCGGACAATTTGCGCGATTACTACGAGGACGGCAAAGAAATCGTAATTTTCCAAAATCAAAATGATTTAACGGAAAAGTGCAAATACTATTTGGAACATCAAGTTGAGCGAAAAGCCATTGCCCAAGCCGGTTATCAGAGAACGATAAAGGAGCACACCTATGAGCTGAGATTCCGGGAGATTTTCAATAAGATGGAATTAATGTAAAATGAGCTTATGATTGATTTAAAGAATTCCAAAATATTACTCACCGGCGGGCATGGGTTTTTGGGGGATAAGGTTTATAGGGAACTGATTAAGGCCGGAGCGCCGGCAAAAAATATCAGCCGGCCGCACAAAGCGGAACTGGATTTGCGCGAGCTTGGCGATATAAAAAAAGCCGTAAAAGCCCAAGATTTGGTAATACATTTGGCGGCGACGGTCGGGGGCATCGGCCTTAACCGGCAAAAGCCCGGTACGCTGTTTTACGACTGCGCGGTTATGGGCGTGCATTTAATAGAAGAAGCGCGCAAAGCCGGCGTGAAAAAATTCGTGCAGATTGGCACGGTCTGCGCTTATCCTAAAGTTCCGCCGCGCATCCCGTTTAGGGAAGATGATCTGTGGATGGGCTATCCCGAAGAAACCAACGCGTCTTACGGCTTGGCGAAAAAAATGCTGTTGGTGCAGCTTCAGGCCTATCGGCAGGAATATAATTTTAACGGGATTTATCTGTTGCCGACCAACCTTTACGGTCCGGGAGATAATTTTGACCCCAAATCTTCCCATGTCATTCCGGCGTTAATAAAAAAATTTGTGGAAGCGGTTAAGAACAATTCATCAAAGGTTGTTGTTTGGGGGACGGGCAAAGCCAGCCGGGAATTTTTATACGTGGATGACGCGGCGCGGGCCATTGTGCTGGCCGCGCAAAAGTATGACAAGGGCCAACCGGTGAATATTGGCAGCAGCTTTGAAATCAAAATAAGGGACTTGGTAAAATTAATCGCGCGCCTTAGCAATTACCAAGGCGCGATTATTTGGGACAAAACCAAACCCGACGGCCAGCCGCGTCGAAAACTGGACATTAGCCGCGCAAAAAAGGAATTTGGTTTTAAGTCAGTTGTGGATTTCCAAACCGGCTTAAAAATTACAGTTGAATGGTATAAGAAAAACCGACACAATTAAAGCTTTTTTATCACTCTTTTGATATCCACTGACACCTATTGACACCCAAAGAGTTGCATAGTACAATTTAAATACTCAATGATTAATTAATTGAAAGATTAGGTAAAATTTTTCAATTTTTTATTATCCATGTCTGAAATAAAACCCAACGAAGTTTATACTACGGAAGAAACCGAGAAGTTGCTAAAGGTCAGCAACAGCACCGTAAAAAGGATGCTTAAGAGCGGTTTTTTACGTGCCAATAAAATAGGCAAGCAATACCGCATTATGGGTCACGAACTTTTGCGTCTGGTCTCCCCCTCCGTAGAGCGGAAAGCGGTTGTTGTTTATCAAAAAATTAAAAGCAAAACCAGAGAAAAGGTTAAGGATTGGTAGAACGATTGACAAAATTAGTAATATCCCAATATCCCAATATCCCAATATCCCAATATGGAAATTGTCATTAGGCCGAAAAATAAATGGTGGCAGCTGGATTTTTCCGAACTGTGGCGCTTTCGCGACCTGTTTTATTTTTTGACCTGGCGCGACGTAAAAGTTAAATACAAGCAAACATTTGTGGGAGCCATGTGGGCAGTATTCCAGCCGGTTGCCACTATGGTCATATTTTCCATTTTTTTCGGAAAATTTATCGGCGTACCTTCCGACGGCATACCTTATCCGATTTTTGTCTACACCGGCCTTTTGTTTTGGAATTTATTTTCCACCAGCCTGTCCAGCACCAGCGATTGTTTTTTGACCAATGAAAAAATTATCACCAAAGTTTACTTTCCCCGAATTATATTGCCGGTATCATCTATCTTTACCAATCTGGTGGACTTTTTTATTTCCGCGGTCGTGCTGATGGGCTTAATGGCCTATTACCGCTATTCTCCGACCCTGCTTGGCTTGCTGCTGTTGCCGGTTTTAATTATTATGACCATCCTTTCCACATTGGGGATCGGCCTGCTGCTTGCTTCTTTGAATGTTAAGTACCGCGATGTCCGTTTTATTTTGCCGTTTTTTATGCAGGTATTGATTTTTATTACCCCGGTTATTTATCCGACCAGCGTGGTTTCCGCCCGTTTCCGCTGGATTTTGGGGCTCAACCCGATGTCCGGGGTCATAAGCGTGGCCAGGGCCACAATTTTGGGTACCGGCTCGGCCGATTGGCTCATATTCGGTATTTCCGTTGCCTCCATGGTTGTTTATTGTTTAATCGGATATTTTTATTTTCAAAAAGTTGAACGTTACTTCGCGGACGTAATTTAAAAAATTTTTAATTATTGAAACTTTAAACTATTTGTGAGCATTATAGAAGTCAAGAATTTATCCAAGCGGTATAACATCGGCCAGCACGAGCGCTATTTGGCTTTGCGCGACACTTTGGCTCTGGCCATGAAATCTCCCTTAAAGTGGCTGTCCAGTAAATTTGTTTCTTCGCAAAATACTGAATTTTGGGCGCTTAAAGACATTAATTTTACCATGGAAAAGGGCGAAGTGCTCGGGATAATCGGCGCAAACGGAGCCGGCAAAAGCACTCTGCTGAAAATTTTATCCCAAATTACGCCTCCCACCGGCGGCGAGATTAGGCTCGGGGGCCGTGTGGGCAGTTTACTGGAAGTGGGAACCGGCTTTCATCCGGAATTAACGGGCCGGGAAAATATTTATTTAAACGGCGCAATCTTGGGGATGCAGCGCAAAGAGATTGAGCGGAAATTTGATCAAATTGTGGAATTTTCCGGCATTGACGAATTTTTGGATACCCCGGTAAAACGCTACTCCAGCGGCATGTATGTCCGTCTGGCTTTTTCCGTGGCCGCGCATTTGGAGCCGGATATTTTGATAGTAGACGAGGTCTTGGCCGTGGGCGACGCCGAGTTCCAAAAAAAATGTCTGGGTAAAATGGAAGAAGTCACCAGAGCCGACGGGCGCACTATTTTATTTGTCAGCCATAACATGGCCGCGGTTAGCAGTTTATGCACCAGAGCCCTGGTTTTAAATAAAGGCAAAGCCGTTTTTTTGGGGGACGTTGAGGAAGCCATAAAGCTCTATAATCAGGATCCGAGTTTAAGAAGCCATACTTCCTGGGAAGGCAAAGCCGGGGATGAAAATATTACTTTGCTTAAAACCTGGGCAAAAACTCTGGACCAAAGCGGCGAGTTCCAAACGACATCGGATATTGAAATCGGAATGGAAGCGGAGGTCCACAAGCCGGTTAACGATTTAATTATGGGCTTTACTCTGTATTCGGAATTCGGCTACGAACTTGCTTACGTGCTTTATGACGATCGCCAGGAGCCTCCGGCCAAAGCCGTTCTGCCCGGGAGGCTGTCAAAAAAATTCGTTATCCCGGCCAATACTCTGGCGGAAGGGTCTTACAGAGTTGAATTTGACATAGGCATCCATATGACAAAAAAAATTATCCGTTCCCAGGGCGAGCTGGTCTTTGAAGTCAGCAACGCTTCGGGTTTGGGCCGGAGATTTAGGGTGCCTAACATGCGCGGCCGGTCGGGTTTGTTTCGGCCGGACTGGCTAAAAGAATGACTATGGCGGAAATTTTTAACAAAACCAAAGAATTGTACCTCGCCGCTAGGTTTAGGATTTTGGAAAGAGCCAAAGACTTGCTTTTTTCCAGAAAAAAAGTCTGGTGCCGGTCGGCCTGCCTGGGCAAGGAAGTATTCGCCTTGGTTTACGGCGAAAAAAATTACAAACTGGTGAATATGCAAAAAGCCAGGGTGGATTTATTGTTTAGTTGGATAACCGGCGCGGCCCAAAGGCCTAAAGCCGCCGCGGTTAAGCCTTATATCAAGCGGCGCGACATATACCCGTTCATTAAAGAGCAGGCCAAGATGCCGTGGCCCCGCGCCAAAGAAGATTTTGAGTTTTTGCTGATGGACACTTTTTCGGAGCTGACCGACCAAAAGTTTGCCCATAAAAAAGAGGGGTGGTCATTTTGTTCCCACAGGAGCGATATAGACCACTCGGCGGGATTCGGGGAAATATTCGAAAGCAACGGGCTCTTAAAACAGGATGATTTTGGGAAAGCGTATGAAAATTTTTTTGGCTGGTTTGAAAAAAACTATCCGGGGAAAAAAGTCATAATTATCCATACGCCGACCGCATGGGCGGTTTTCCAGGCCAGGCACGCTGAAATTTTGAGGGTCCTCCAAAATATGGAAAAAACCAGGAATTATATCTACAATATATTTCTTCCCGAGTCCCAGGTGCAGTGGGCCGATGAGGACAAATTTTATTACCACTTTACCGATAAAACAAAAAAAGAATTGGCGGAAGTCTGGAGGGAGGCGGAAAAAACTAAAGCAAAAAGCAAGATAGTCGCTTGAGTGCCTTGGTTTTAAGGAAAATATGTCTTATAGTAAAGGTAAAGATATGACTATAAAAGGGATTGGCATTGACATAATGGAGATTAAAAGGTTTTTGGCTTTAAAAAAAAACAGAAACGGGCGTTTTTTAACCAACAATTTTAGCGAGGCGGAACTTGACTATTGTTTTTCTTTCCGCGATCCGGCCGTGCATTTGGCCGGAACGTTCGCGGCAAAAGAGGCCGTATTTAAATCTTTGGGAAATTCCGGAAGCCTTGCGTCGGTTATAGAAATCAGGAGAGACAGCAAGGGGAAGCCGTCCGTATGGATAAAAAACCGCCGCCAAAAGTCGATTTTTATATCAATAAGCCACACGGCGCAAACTGCGGCGGCGGTTGCCGTAAAACAATGAACACAAAAAAATGCATCGTATTGGATTTGGATAACACCCTGTGGGGAGGCATTGTGGGGGAAGACGGCATTGACGGAATCAAACTTTCCGTGTCCCGTCCCGGAGCAAGTTTTATAGCTTTTCAGCAGGCCCTGCTCGACCTCTACAACCGCGGGATTATATTGGCAATAAACAGCAAAAATAATTATGAGGAAGCAATCAACGTTATCCGCTCCCATCCGAATATGATTTTAAAAGAGCGCCATTTCGCGGCAATGAGAATTAATTGGGAAGATAAAACGCAAAACCTCGTTGAGCTGGCTAAAGAACTTAACATCGGCCTGGATTCAATGGTGCTTTTAGACGACGATCCCACAAACCGCGCCTCGGTTAAAGCAATGGTGCCGGAGGTTGAGGTTCCGGAATTGCCGGAAAGCCCCGAAGATTACGCCAAGTTCCTGCTTTTATTGCCTTACTTCCCAAAAGAAGCAATGACAGATGAAGATAAAATGCGCGGCAGTTTATATGTAACGGAGAGACTGCGCCGGGAAGCGGAAAAAATTTTTCCCGACAAAACGGAATTTTTAAAAAGCCTGGGCTTGGAACTCCGGGTATTTGAGGACGATTCGGCATCGGTGGGCCGCCTCGCGCAAATGACCGGTAAAACCAACCAGTTTAATGTCAACAAAATTCCGATGACCGAAGAAGAAGTCGCGGGATTCATCCGGGATCCCGGCTATAAAGTATTCCACGGATTTGTTGCCGACAGGTTCGGGGCGCACGGCATAACCAATTTAGCGGTGGTAAAAAATTCCGGCGAAGTCTGGGAAATAGAGCATTTTTTGATGAGCTGCCGGGTTATAGGCCGCGGGATAGAAGAAGCGTTTTTGTGGGCTATCGGCAAATCGGCCAAGCAGAACCAAATCAAGGAACTTTCCATAACTTTTGTTCCCACGGAAAAAAACGCGCCGGCGCAAGAGTTTGTAAAAAAATATTTTATTAATAATAAGATAACCGTTGAAGGGCTTCGTCCTTCACCGGAATGGATAGCGATAAAATATGGAAACATTCAATGAAGTAGCGGCGAAGGCGTTTAAGCTCCCGCCTGCCGAAATAAAGGATTCGCTAACACCGGAATCCGTTCCCGAGTGGGATTCCATGAATTTTCTCCTGCTTATTGCTAATTTGGAGAAGAATTTTAATATTACTTTTAGCATGGACGAAGTATTGAACTTCCAATCGCTCGGCGATATCAGGGCGGCACTCTCCGCAAAAGGAGCGGCCGTATGAAAGCGAACAAAAAGAATTTTAAGGAAATTAAGCCGGGGGATTTTGTTTCTTTTGGCAGGACCGTCACGGAAGACGATCTCTTAAAATTTGCGGAACTCAGCGGCGATCAAAGCCCTCTCCATGTTGACGCAAAGTACGCGGAGGGGACGAAGTTTAAACAAAGGATTATCCACGGAATGTTTCTCGGCGCACTGGTTTCCCGTCTGGTCGGCATGGAATTGCTGGAAGAAAACGTGCTTTGCGTGAAAGAAACCCTGGAATTCAAGAAGCCCGCCTTGGTGGGGGACGAGCTGACGGTCAAAGGGACAGTTGTCCATAAGAGCGAAGCCCTGTTGCTATTGGAATTGTCTCTGGAAATAAGCACAAAAAAAGAATTGCTGGCCTCGGGTTCCATATATGTGCGCGTCTTGCCGTAATCGGGGCTTACACGTTTGAGGCAAAAGGACATCTATGAAGAAATCACAACCAAAATATAAAGCCATACTGTTTGATTTAGACGGGGTTTTGGTGGATATGCCGGAGGGGCATTATGAAGCTTTAAACAAGGCGCTGTCTTTATTTGGCGCGAAAATTGAGCGCGAAGAGCACGCCAACTATTTTAACGGCCTGTCTTCGCGCAAAAAAATTGAAAAATTGGAAGAGCTTGGGCGGCTGCCTTCGGGCCTTAAGGAATTTATTAATGCGGTTAAGCAAAAGTATACCAAAGAAATTATTTCCAAATACTGCGTGCCGGATTATTCCAAAATAATTTTATTAAGAGAACTAAAAAAGCGCGGATTCCTTTTGGCCTGCTGCTCAAATTCGGTAAAGGAAACTTTGCACCTTATGCTAAAGTCCGCCCAGCTGTTTGAGCAGTTTGATTTAATTTTGGGCAACGATGAAATTGTCAACCAAAAGCCGCATCCGGAAATTTATTTAAAAGCCATCGCGTCGCTTGAAGTCAAGCCGCACGAGTGTATAATAGTGGAAGACGCGCCTTACGGCATTGCCTCGGCCAAAGCCAGCGGCGCCAAGGTTTACGAAGTCAGGGGCGTGGAAGATGTTAATTTATCTTTATTTAAGGCTATTTTATGAAAGTTTATCGTTTGAAAGATTTTGTCAGGGGTTGGGTCGTGGGCGATTTTAAAGAGAGCGTAATTCGGACCAAGGCTTTTGAGTTCGCGGTCAAATTTTATCGCAAAGGCGATAAGGAAAAAAAACATGTGCATAAAAAGGCGGACGAGATCAGCGTCGTCGTAAGCGGCAAATTCAGCATGAATGGAAAAATTTTAAAACCCGGCAGTGTGATTTGGCTCAAGCCCGGCCAGCCGGCAAATTTTTCCTGCTTAAAAAATGGCAGTACCGCGGTAATCAAAACCCCTTCGGTAATAGGGGATAAATATTTAATTTAAATTTAATTAGCCAAAACTTAAATATTTATATTTTAATTTATGGGCGAACAATTTTCGAAAGATCCTGAGCATCAATTTATTGAGGATCCCGAATTAGCCGCAGGAATGGCCGATAAAGAAAAGCCTTTGCGGGATGTTATATATACTGAACAGAAGCGCCGTCATGATAGGTTAACATCTAGGGAAAAGTATATAAGGAAACACTCACCGCCGGAATATTTTGAAAGGCAACTGCAGGATTTAGAGGTAGAGAAGGCACGATCGAAAGGTGTATTGGATCGTATTAATTCAGGTTTATTAAAGATGGCGGAAAGAGCCGCGGAAGAATATGAAGTCAGACAGACCGGGAAAGGAAACTCCTTGTCGGAACAGCAAGCGCTTCAAGAAGGTTCACGGGTTCGGGAAAGGGCGCGGCAGTACAGAGACGAGATGGACGACTTTTTTGGTTTTATGACCGGGCGGATTACGCAACGGGATCGCACTCAATTTGAAGGTTCTGCTGTCCGTGAGAGTAGGGAAAAAAACCTGAAAGCCGATGATTACTGGAATGCTTTAGAATATGTTGAGAAGCTTCAGACTGTCCGCCCTTACCATTTTATTAAATGGCTGAAGGCTAAATACAAACTTGCTTTACTGGAAGCAGAAGATGACCTAAGAAGAGATTATAATAATAAAAGAGATAAATTAATCGGCTAAATTTTATTTAATAGTTTTTCCCTTAGTCTAATCCTAACACTTACATAATTAATTTATAGCATTATGAAACTAGTCGTACCCATGGCCGGACTGGGAACCAGGTTCGCCAAAGTCGCGGACCAAAATCCGGAGTATAAAAAACCCAAGCCGTTTATCAGCGTCAAAGGTTATCCTATGGTCAGATGGGCCACGGGCTCTTTGCCTTTTGTGGAGCATCCGGGGCAAAACGTCAGTTCGCCGATAAAAGTCGCGGGCAAGGACATCATTTTCATTATTTTAAAAGAACACGATGAAGCCTTTGGCATGCAAAAACAATTAAGGAAAATTTATTCGGACGAAGTAAATGTTATAGTGCTTCCGGCTCTAACCCGGGGGGCGGCGGAGACGGCTTACCAGGCCAAGCCTTTTTTGAATCCGGAAGAAGACGTGCTTTTTTCCGACTCCGACCATTATTTTGACGGTTCTATTTTGGAGCGGGCCATTTTAAACCAGCCTAAAGACAATGCGGGGATTATTCCCGTATTTACTCCGCCAAACGACGGCATTGCCAGGTGGAGCTACTCGCTCCTTAAAACCGGCACGGACGATATTATCCAGGTGGGCGAAAAAGATCCGGAGCTTATGAACAAAGGGGCGCCGGCGAACATTGGGGCTTATTATTTTACCAAGGCCAAATATTTTTTAAGCGAAGTTGAGGAGGTTATGGAAAAAAACGAAGTCAGCGGGCCTTCGGGAAAAGGAGAATTTTATATTGCGCCTTTGTACCAGCGCCTGCTGAACAAAGGGATGAAGCTTAAAGCCGCGCTTTTGCCGGAAGTTTGGGGACTTGGCACGCCGGAGGATTTGACTTATTTTTTGGCAAATTGTAAAGTTGGAAAGCCTTAGATTATTAAAATAAAGCATATGGAAAATATTTTAAATATTGTGGTGCCAATGGCTGGCAAGGGAACGGCATTTATTAACGCCGGGTACACTTTCCCCAAGCCGTTAATAGACGTCGGCGGCAAGACCATGATAGAAATGGTCATAGACAACTTAAAGCCAAAATGCAAATACAAATTTATTTTTATATGCTTAAAGGAGCATTATGACAAATATGATTTGTATCATATTTTGCAAAATGCCACGGAAAATAATTTTGAAGTTGTCCCCCTGCTCGGCCCGACCCAGGGCGCGGCCTGCACCGTGCTTACCGCGGTCAAGTATATTAACAACCAACAGGACCTGCTGATTGCCAATGCCGACCAGGTTATTAATACCGACATCAACGATTTTATAAAAGAGGCCAGGTCGGGCGAAAAGGACGGCCTGATTATGACTTTTAAATCCAGCCATCCCAAGTGGAGCTATGCCCGAACCGACGAAACCGGCAGAGTGGTGGAAGTCGCGGAAAAAAGGCTGATTTCCGACAAAGCCACGGTGGGGTTGTATTATTTTAAAAAAGGCGAGGATTTTGTGAATGCCGCCCAATCCATGATCCACAAGGATATCCGCTATGACAACCAGTTTTTTGTCTGCCCGACTTACAACGAACTGCTTTTGCGGGACAAAAAAATTTATGTTTACGATATAGACCCCCAAGCCATGCACGGGCTCGGCACGCCGGAAGATTTGAATTTATTTTTGCAGAAAAAAAACTAAAGCGATGCAAATATTAACGCACCGGGGTTTGGACTCCGGTAAAAAAGAATATTTCGCGGAAAGCTCCTGTGAAGCCTTTTTAGACCAGCTTGGGCGGGGCTTTGGCCTGGAATTTGACCTGCAGTTTACCAAAGAGGGCGAAATAATAATTTCCCACGATTTTACTTTGGACCGGATTAGCGGCGGCAAAATTACCGGACCTATTAAAAATTTCAGCCGAAGTGAAATTCTATCTTTTGATTTTAACAACTGTCACCTTACCGACTTGGAAACCCTGCTTGGGGCAATAGGCAAAACGGATCCCCGGCCAATCTGCGCCGTCCATATAAAGTCAGGCTCGCAGGAGCAAAAATACTTAAAGGTTTTATTTGAAAAAATTAAGGGAATAGATCCGGAAAAATTTATTTTATTTGATTTAAAACCCAGAGCCGCGGAATATCTAAAATCTTTAAATCAGGCGTTAAACCTGGCGCCGTCGGTTGCCCATCCTTACGACATTAAACGATACAATAAGGCGGTCGGCGGCACTCTAATGTCCGTAAATGACGCTGTCAGTTATCGTAACCTTTATTCCTGGGTATGGCTGGACGAATGGGATTTAAGCGATGAAGGCGGCAAAAAAAAGACTTTTTACAATGCCGAGGTTTTTGAAACACTCCGCGGGCAAGGCTTTAAAATTTCCCTGGTAACGCCCGAACTGCACGGCAGTTCGCCGGGACTCCTTGGGGGAGAGGCTCACCCGGACGCCAAAAACAAGGAAATTTTAACAAAAAGATTTAAGGAAATATTGGCGCTAAAGCCCGACGCGCTTTGCACCGATTATCCGGATTTAGTCAGGGATTTAAATAATAATTTAAAATAATATGGGGCTCGGAGATTTAAAAAAGAAACTGTTTTCGAAAATTGAGCAATCAAAAAAAGTTTTATATACTTTCCACAAAAGGCCGCTGTTTTCACGGCAAGTAAATACGTGGTCCGATCCTGTAAACAATCTGCCCAGGTTTGCAATTGTTATACAGGGCCCCGTGGCCAAAGATTGCGATTTTACCTTGGAAACTGTCCGGCTTTACAAAAAGCATTTTGTCGGGGCAAACATCATCGTTTCCACTTGGGACGACGAGCCGGTAAATTACGCGGACAAAATTAAAGAGCAGGGTGCCGAAGTTATTTTAAATGCCAAACCCAAGTTTCCGGGGACTTCACATATCAATTTTCAGATTGCCTCGTCTTTGGCCGGGGTCAAGAAAGCCCAAAGCCTGGGCGCGCAATATGTTTTAAAAACCCGGACCGACCAGCGGATGTACGCTCCCAATGTTTTGGAATATTTTTACAACTTACTGGAAAAATTCCCGCCGGCTCCGGGCTTTAAACAAAAGCGGAGGATTTTGGGCGTCAGCCTGAATACTTTTAAATACCGTCTTTATGACTTGTCCGATATGAATATTTTTGGCCATGTGGATGATATGTTGGTTTATTGGGGGCCGGGCTTTGACGACAGAAAATTTAGCAAGATTCCGGAAAAATTGGGGGACTGGTCCAAAGCTCGGCTGTGCGAGGTTTATTTGTCCACTAAATTTTTGGAAGCCGCGGGCCGAAATTTAACCTGGACGCTCAAGGATTCCTGGCAGGCTTTTGCCGAAAATCTTTGCGTCGTGGACGCGGGCAGCCTGGATTTATATTGGTATAAATATGAACGCAATAAAGAATACCGGCATTTGGATTACGGCGCTGTTACTAACGAAAAGGAGTTGGGCTTTTCAGATTGGTTTAATCTTTATTCAAATTTGTCAAACAGGCTGCGGGTTCCGGAGGAGGCTTTGGACGAGGCATTTACCGCGCAAGTAAATAAATAATTTAATGCGGTTAGAATCAGTAAGCATAAAAATTTTTCATAAACTAAAAAGTCGCTTTTTGGAGTCGGGTTTTATTAAGCCTACATTAAAACAACGTCAGCTCGCGGAGAATTTGAAGCAAAAAGTTCTAAGTTTGGGTGATTTGGGAAACGGGATTCAAATGGAACAGACCTGGCTGGAATTTAGAAAAAAAGTTCGTGAAAATATAATTTATAAGGATCCGCGGAATTTTTTAAATTGGCCGGTTATCAGGAGTTCTATGTTTCACGAGCCCGACCGAGCGGAGCTGAAATTTTTAAAATTATCCCCCAATTGGCTAAAAATCAAGATCGCGCTTAAAGAGGCTCCTGCCGGCAACCCACGGCCGTTTCCCGGAATGCTTTCCAGTAGCGGCAATTGCATACATAATGCCTATGTTTTGGAAAAATTTTTAAGTTTTTTTAACCTCGATATCGGTAAAGCACGCCGCATTGTTGAATTTGGCGGAGGCTATGGAAGTCTGTGCCGTTTGATTTACAATTTGGGTTTTACCGGACAATACGTTATTTATGATATTCCGGAATTTTCTTTGCTCCAGGAATATTTTTTAAAATCATGGAATGAAAATATTTCACTATCCCTTGAGCCGATTGCCAAAAACCGCCAAGGTATAGCGCTTCTTTCAGATCTGAAAGTTATGCAAAAACAATTGGAAAATTTTAATACGGCCCCCGACATTTTTATTGCCACCTGGTCGTTAAGCGAATCACCGGTGGATCTTCGGGAAAGAATTTTGGGTCTTGTGGGCGGCAGCGGATATATTTTTATTGCTTTTAAGGACACTTTTTCTAACGTTAACAACTTGGATTATTTTAAAAGATTTGCCGAGTCTAATTCGAATTACGACTGGCGGCAAGAGGAAATTAAACATTTGCCCGGTAATTTTTTGTTAGCGGGAAAAAGAAGGGGTGTTTAATTTATGGTATTGTCTATAAAAAAGTTTTTATATCGCATTTTTGTGAAAACCAGGAATTTCTGGCTTTTTGCGGTAACTTTAAGTCACAGGGAAGTTAGAAAAAAAATCAAAAACGCAAAAACGGTTTTTACACCGGCAGCCGGTCAAGTTTTCGTCGCCGGCTCTTTTAGGGTCTCAAACCAACAGCGGCAGGAAATATTTAAAGTTTCAATGCACGAAACTTTGCGACGCATAGCCGGAACACCGATTAAAGTAAAAATAAGGGATGCATCATCTAAGGAATTTTATCTTGGGAATTACGCTTATTTAAAAGAGCTGGTCGGTCAAAATCTTGACTACGGAGCCGAAAGTTTAAATTTAAATGCCGCTTATAAAGAGCTTTTGGAATCATCGGACGAAAAATATTTTTGTATGGCCTTTGACGACCAGCCGATTTTTGGCCTCACGCCGGAGTTCCTTTCGGCCGCAACGGCGCTGCTGGAGGATTTTGCCGGGTTGGTAAATGTAGTGCCCATTGAACAAATAAACAAATTTAATATAGACAACAGCAGCAAGCAAATTATTTTAAAGCCTAATACTTTGGATTTTCAGATGAACGGGATAAAGCCTCTGGGGACAGTCAGGTATGGCAATTACTCTTTTGTGATTTTAAACAATTTTCATTATGGCTTTTTCTTTAATACTTTAATTGCTCCCAGCAAAGATTATGCGGCCCGCTTGAATTGGTATATGAACAGCGTGTCGCAAGACAAGCCTCATCGTATAGAAAAAGCGGCAATGTATTACCGCGGACCCGTGTATAAATACATCGCCGTGCCGCTGGAAGTTTTTATGCTGAATATAGACTTTTTACATACCGAAATTTCCGTGCGCGGCACCAGCGGCGAAGAGAAACAGCTTTTTGAAGCCTTAAATTCCGGCTATCAACTTACTTCTATATGAATATTATAAAAAAAACGTTTATTAAGCTTCGCCTGAAAGTGCGCCAGTTTTTTCTTAAATTGGCAGGGGTGACTTTTCCGAGTTCGGTCAAAGTTCAAACTTCCGTTGATACTTTAAATGAGATCCGTCGGATTATAAGTGGGCATATACCGGGCGCTTATTTTCGTTTTGGTGACGGGGAAGTTAACGCTCTGGACGGCTTGGGAGCAATTGAACAGGCGGGCGACAAAAAGCTGGCTGTTGAAATGCGGGAAGCCTTTTCTTTAACCGGTCCGGGGATAATAAAGTCTTTGATGATTAATTCCCGCAAATTCGGATTTGAGCCCGGTATGGAACCCGGAATGTATTTAACAGGCGACCAATGGGCCGATAATCTGCTGGAACGCTGCTACCAGTATTTTATAGGAGAAAAAATTTATTCCCACGCCGCATTGCCTTACACTGCCGTATTTGAACCGGAAGCCGCTATTAATTTTTTAAAATTTTTGAAATCTTTCAACCCAATTTTTGTCGGCAATAAAAATACGCCGCCTGAAGTACTGCGAAAACTTTTCGGCGTTTCCGCGCACGTTAAAACCGAACCAAGCGGCGCGTATGGCCAAATAGACAGGCTGGAGCGGGAAACTCTTGCTGCGCTTAAAAGCCGGAATTTAGATTACGATGTGGTGGTAATAGCTGCCGGCCCGACCGCAAAAATTTTGCAAAAAAGGCTTTTGCAGCATTCGGGGCGGAATTTGTTTATATTCGATTTCAGCAGCTTGATTGATGCACTGTCCGGCAGGCAAAGCCGGGCATGGATGAGTCCTGGAAGTTTTACCGATAATAGTTGGGATAAATTTTTGGAAAAAATTTGAGCTGTCTATTCACGTTGCAGGGCTTTAGGGAGTATTTATCGAAATCATTAAACAAAAAAAATGGCCAAGTTTATTTTTATAATTAATTCCGCCATTTGGCTTGATTCCAAGCCTTTGTCTTACAGCAAAGGCAGGACTGTTTTTAGCCCGCAACAGAGGGTTGAGCAGACCCTGCGGACAATAAGTTCCATTAGGCATTATGTCCCAAACGCAAAAATAATTTGTCTGGAAATTGGCAAGCGCAGAGAATTAACCGGGGTAATAGAGGAGCAGGCGGACGAGTTTTATTTTTTAGGCGATAAAAAAATTGTCAGAATGGCTTGCGACAGCAGATTCAAAAATTTAGGGGAGGCACTAACCTTTTTAAAAGGCTATTCCTTTCTAAAAAATAAGGGAGATTTTTATTTTAAATTAAGCGGGCGTTATTTTTTAAACGAGGATTTTAATTTATTGCAATGGGATTTGGACAAGTTCAATATGCTAAAGACCGGATCGGTAATGTCTACCAGGTTGTACGGTTTTTCGGCAAGCTTGTTGCCTCTTTGGCGCCGCACCCTGTTATTTTGCCTGCCTTTACTATTGGCCAACCGTTCAATAGAATGGAGTATGCCATGGTTCGTTCCGAAAAGAAATATTAATTATTTGCAAGGCAAAATTGGGGTAGCCGGAAATATTGGACCCGACGGAAGCTTTATCCAAGAATAGCTCAAAAATATTGACCGCCCCGTGCGCATTTGATAGAATATTGCACACGGGCAGGATAATTATGAATCAAGTTCAATAACAGGCGCCGCGGGCTATTCGGTGGCCGGTCATCTCGCCGATGGATTGCTGATGAGGTAAGACTGAAAGTACCAATGTTATTGATAATTTTTTTTAAAGCCCTTTATGAATTTCAGAGTTTATCTCAGAAAAAATTTGTCGCCGCGACAGAAAACATTTATCGCGGCTTGCTTAAACAATTTAAATTTATATTATTATATAAAAAAGCCTTTTTGGAAGCTCATAAACCAAAAGCGGACACAAACTCTTTTGCAGGCTTCCCATCTAAAAATACACTTGGGGTGTAACTTTACCAGATTGCCTGGATTTACGAATGTGGATATCCGTATGACGCCGGCGGTTGATTTTACCTGTGATGCGAATATTTTGCCGTTTGCGGAAGGAAGCGTGGACTGCATATACAGCAATGCTTTTTTTGAGCATATTTATCGCCTTAAAAGGGTACCGCATTTGCAAAGCGCTTTTCGCTGTTTGGATGAAAAAACCGGCTTTGTTTGTTACACGGGACTGCCTTATTTTAAAAATATCGCAAAACTTTATTTAGAAAAAGGTCCGGGGACGGCTGGCCCGGTTTTTGACCTTTTTAATGTTTACCGTTATACCCACGGCGATCCGGACAGAGTACCAAGTTGGTATCTTGATCAATTGCATAAATCTTTGTTTGACGAAGACGAGTTGTCGGGAGTTTTGCGCCAAAGCGGTTTTAAAAATTTTGTCATGTTTACTTATGCCTTTCCCGGAGACACAAACCAAGTATCGGTGACTATGGGATTTTTTACGACTAAAACGGACAAAACACAGGAACAGCTAAAAGAGGAGTGCCTGAATTTTATAAAACAGTTTGATGACAGATATTTGATATTAAGGACATTGCAGTTCATTAACTAGTCGTATTAAAATATCTTTTAAAAAGTAGCGGATTTTTATCGCCTTACGGCCATTTTTTATAGCAAACAGTATTCTTTTATTTGTGAATGAATTAAAAAAAATTTTCAGCAATGCCGTTTTGAAATATTCCCTGATTGCCGTGGCGGCTTCGTTGGCTTTTGGGGTGTTTACCAATGTTTTGCCGGAAAAAATTTCCCAAAAAGATCCCGTGTACGGGTACGGGTCCGACGGCCAGGTTTACTGGGACCTCGGCGGCAATCTGGCAAAAGGCCTTGGGTTTGTCAACAGCCCGGGGTTTGCCTTTTCTTACATTTATCCGGTCAATTACTATACTTACGGCACCCAGCGCCTGCCCGGATATCCTCTGCTTTTAGCCGCGGTCCGGGCGCTTAATAAATCAGCCGGGCCAAACGGCGCAAGCGTTGCGGTTTTAAACCTTATCCTAGTTTTTTTAAACGCTTATTTTATTATCGGCCTCCTGCGGAAGTTTTTACCGGGGGTTTCAAATAAATGGTATTTGTCGGTCGCGCTGTTCCCGCCGTTTTTACTGTACAGCAACGGCATAAATTCCGACTTTTTTTTGGCGGTCTTGCTCGCGGGGTTTTGCTATTTTTTAGCGCAGGAAGGAAAAAAAACCTGGCTGGCACTGCCTTTTGCCGCATTCGCGTTTTTTACCCGCGCCAACGCTTTATTTTTTATCGTGCCTTTTTTAATATTGCTAACGGTATTCAACCGAAAAAACAGAAAAATCCTCTGGCTGTCGGGCTGTACGATTTTCGCAGTAGCGCTGATTTTTTTAGGGTGGTCCTGGCGCAACCAGAAGCTTTCGGGAAGCTTTAATTTTGCCCCGTATACCGGATCGCAGTTGGAACAAAACTACATCAGAAAAATTTACAGGAATTCCCGGCCTTCGGGCCAGGAAAGGTTTTATCGATGGAATATGCCCGACTTTGTCCTGGCGCGTTTTACCCAACTGGCCAAAACAGGCGGCATATATTCGGCCGAGGCGGAAATGAATAAAGAAATGATAAATGACACAATATCCCTGCTGTGGCAACAAAAATTTTTGGCCGTGAAAGTCTATATCCGCGACGTGGCGCAAATTTTGACCAACGAATATTTTATTTTTAATATGGCCCGCGCCTTTAATAATTTATATATTTGGGCGGCGGTCTGGATAGCCGTAATTTTGCTTTACAGCCTGCCCGGAGCCTTAATGCTGTTTTTGGCCGCGGTTTTTGCATTTAGCCGTAAAACAAGTTTTCCCGCCATTTTGCTTTATTCCGCCGCGCTGTACACTTTGGGCACGGCCGCGGTTTTGGGAGACTTTTCTAGGTACATAGAGCCGGTCGGGTTTGCCATAATTTATTCCGTGATTTTTGTCTTCACACTCAAAGACAAATCCAGTATAATCAAATAGATTTCTGCTAAAGCTCTGCTTCGGTGTTCCATCCCGACCGACGAGCGCAGCCGAGGAGCGGAGGGATCTGTTAAAGTAATAGATTCCTCGACTCGTCCTCAGAGTTGCATTTAGGACTCGCTCGGAATGGAACGTCGATGGCGTAGTTGATGCCTCACAACTCTGCTGCCTGGAGGATTCATTATCTAAAGTTTACTAAGCGCTTTATATGCCTAAATTATCCATAATTATCCCGGTATTTAACGAGAAAAAAACTGTTTTACAGCTTTTGGAACTGGTGGAAGCCGCCGTGTTGCCGGAGAATTTTGGCAAAGAAATAATCATTGTTGATGATTTTTCTTCCGACGGCACCAGGGACATTTTAAAGGGACTGGAGCAAAAATACCGGATTTTTTATCAGGACAAAAACCAAGGCAAAGGCGCGGCGGTCAGGAGGGGACTGCTGGAGGCCGGCGGGGACTTTGTAATAATCCAGGACGCGGATTTGGAATACGACCCTTCGGAGTACGTAAAATTGCTTAAGCCTTTGGCCGATGGCCGGGCCGACGTAGTTTTTGGCTCCCGGTTTTCCGGCGGGGAATCGCATCGCGTGCTCTACTATTGGCATTTTTTGGGCAACCGACTGTTGACCACCATCTCAAACATGTTTACCAACCTGAATCTCACGGACATGGAAACCTGTTATAAGGCGTTTTCCAAACAAGTCGTTGATAATATTAAGTATCAGCTCGTTTCCAGCCGTTTTGGCATTGAACCCGAGCTTACAGCCAGGGTTAAAAAATATCGCGTTTATGAAGTTGGCGTTTCCTACTCCGGCCGGACTTACGCGGAAGGCAAGCACATTAACTGGAAAGACGGGGTGGCCGCCCTGTGGGCGATTATAAAATTTAATATTTTTTCATAACGTGGTCTATATTTACACGGAAAATTTTTTTTTAAAAAACCGGCTCAAGAACCGGGCAAAAGTTTTTTTGGGCGGTTTGCTGGGCGGGCCCAAGGCCGTGGAACGCAACCTGATTTTGGGCCTAAAGGAACTGGGAGAAGAAGTCTTGGTTAATAAAAAAATTGGAAAACCAATTCCGGCCATAGGCGTAATTTCGGGCGAACGGACTTTAAAGTGGGCCATTGCCCAAAAGCAAAAGGGGAAAATAAAAAAAATCGTCACCGGTCCGAACATTGCGGTATTTCCCCGGGACCACGGCGGCGTATTGCTTAATCCTTTAATAGACGCCATTACGGTTCCCAGTCAGTGGTCAAAAGATTTGTATGTAAAGCTGGCGCCGGAACTCGCGAAAAAAATTATTCTTTGGCCGGTCGGCGTGGCTGTGCCGCCTCAAAGCCGGGCGAATAAAATCTTTGACTTTTTGGTGTTTGACAAAATAGGGGACAATCCGCTAAGAGCTGAAATTGAGGGATATTTAAAAAGTCAAAATCGCAGTTACCGCGTTTTGGTTTACGGCAAATTCCGGCAGGAAGAATATTTTAATCTGTTGGAACAAAGCAGGTTTGAGATTTATTTGTCCGAATCCGAAAGCCAGGGACTGGCCATGTTTGAAGCCTGGGCAAGGGACGTGCCGACTCTGGTTTGGGAGCGGGGTTATTTTGAATACCGCGGTCAGCGGCTGGAGGCCAACGCGGCCAGCCCGCACCTTGTCCCGCAGGCCGGCATGAGGTTTAAGAATTTCTCCGAATTCAAGGATGTCTTGGCAAAATTTGAGCAAGCGGAGTACTCCCCCAGAGAGTATATAATTAACAATTTCAGCAACAGGATTTGCTCGGGAAATTATTTAAAAATATTAAACGCAGACTATGTATAGCTATTTTTTTGGGTTTATTTGGGGATTGGTAATTTTAGCGGCTTTGATAGGCTGGGGCAGGCTTTGGTTTGCGCTCTTTAAGCAACAAATTTTAGCGACGCCTTTCGCCCAGGCCGCCTACGGTCTGGCGATTAGCGTAATTATCGGCGGAGTGCTGAATTTGGCCCGCGATGTCTCAAAAGCTTCGGATCTGGTTTATTTGGCCGCCGGAGTTTTAAGTTTTTTGGTTTTGTACGGAAGAGACTTATTGCTTGGAAAGCTTCATTTTCAGTTCCCAAAAATTAAGGGAGTCGGCGGTTTCGTAGCTGTGGCGATTGTGGCCATGGTTTTGCTGCGCTTTTCCCTGTCGATTTCATTTTTCCCTTTTCATCCGTATGACGACCTCCAGGGTTATTTGGCTTTTCCGGCAAAAATGATCCAAACCGGCAGTCTGGGTCTTAATCCCTTCAGCGAGCGCGGGGCCATTAGTTCTTTGGGCGGCAAATATTTTTTGGACACGTTTGTTTTAAGCGTATTGGATTTTAAAAATCTGCATTTAATGGAAGACGGGATTGCTTTTGTAATTTTAATCGGGCTGTTATGGGATTTTTTAAAGGCGCAGGGAGTGCTAAGGGATTTTGGCCTGCCGGTTTTACTGCTGGCCGCGCTGGTAACCTATCCTTCCACCGATATTACCAGTTTTTACAGCGCCATGTGTTTGTTTTTACTTTTTTTCCGGCTGCTATTTTATTCCCAAAATAACGTCTCGCAAAAATCCGACGCGGTTTTGGTTGCCCTGATTTCCGCCTCCCTGTGCGCTTTAAAAACCAATTTTATCGCTCCCTGCGGTATTTTGTTTTTAGCTTACTTTTTTCTTCAGTATCAAAAATCCGAATCCCGCCGGGCGCTAAAGCAATTTTGTTTAAGTTTGGTTTTGGCCGCCATATTTATATTTCCTTGGATGCTGGCCATGAGGCAGAACCTGGGAACTTTTTTGTACCCGATTTTGGGCAAAGGGCTGGCCTTGTGGGGCTACGACGGTATGGCGTCGCCTTTGCGTTTTTTTAACTTTTATGGCTTGGAGCGCCTGTTCTCGGAGTTTGTTTCGGGCTTGGCCACATTTTTGCCGGCCCTGGTTTTGGCCGTGTTCACTTTGCGGTTTTTGCCGAAAGAAAAATATTTGGCAATGTGGCTGATTTTTGCCGCCTGTCTGGTTGGCATCGCGGCTTTGATTTACGGGATCGGCGGTTATAGTTTGTATTATTACTCGCTTCCCTTTTTAATGCCGGCGATTTTAACGGGGATTGGGGCTTTGTTGGCCAAAAGCGGCTCGGAAAGCGGCACGCCCGCTTTTGACAAAAAAATTATCCTTGCCTTTGCCGTGTTGTTGTTTTCCCTGGGCGTTTATTTCCAAAAAGATTTGGATTTCGTCTTAAGCCTAAAAAGCGCCGCGGCTTTGGGAGGCGGCAATTTAAATAATCTGGTAACTTCAAATTTAGCCGGTCCTGTCGAAAAGCAAAAGTACGTTGATTTACAATTATCCGTGCCTCCGGGGCAGATAATTTTATCTCGCTTGGACCGGAATTTTTATTACAATTTTCGGCGCAACCCGGTTTATATTATTGATATGCCGGGCGCGGTGGCTTTAAAGCCGGGTTTGCCAAGTTTTAAGGGGCCGGAAGCTGTGGCCGCGTACCTGCTTTCCCAACATATCCGCTTTGTGGCTTATTCCTATGCCAATCAGGCCAATTTTACCTATGCCGCCGTCGGTACGATGCTGGCGCCCCACGTGAATCCCTGGCTTCGGGACGAAACCCGCTATGCTTTGGATTTTCAGGATAATCTTTTTAAACTCGGCCGGACCAGGAAAAGGATTTACGATGACGGCGGAAATTTTGTGTTAGATTTATCGGAAAAAATTAATTAATCGCAGAACATTTTAATGCCAGAAATCACCGATACCTGTTGGGTCTGCGGCAACAATCGCGGACTGGTGCGGGTCAAACCATCCAATATATCCAAAGCGGTTACCAGCAAGTCGTTTGCCATTACCGACAGCGCTTACGGCGTAACAGGGGAGCTGGCCAAATGCCCGGTTTGCGGTTTTTTGCAGTGCACCAATTTGACCGACGTGCTGGGTTTTTACCAGGACCTGGAAGATCCCGGCTATGAGTCCAGCCGTAAACAGCGGAGCCTGCAGGCGCGTAAAATTTTAGCCACGCTGGCTCCTTTTGCCAACGGAAAAAAACTGCTGGACATAGGCGCGGGCAGCGGCATATTGGTGGAGGAGGCAAGGCAAATGGGTTTTGACGCGGCCGGAATTGAGCCTTCCCGCTGGCTGCAGGACAAAGCCCGCCGTCGCGGACTGGAAGTGGTTTTGGGGATTTTTCCGCACCCCGATTTGCCCGGGCCTTTTGACGTTATCACCTTAACCGACGTAATTGAACACGTCAGCGATCCTGTGGGCCTGCTCAAAGCGGCGGGAAAAGCTTTGGCTCCGGGCGGAATTATTGCCGTAACCACTCCGGACGTGGGAGCGTTGCTGCCAAAAATTTTGCGCTACCGCTGGTGGCATTTCCGCGTGGCGCATATTGGCTACTTTAATAAAAAGACTTTGAGCCTGGCCGCGAAGCGCGCGGGACTGGAAAAAATTTACAGCGGCCGCGCCAAGTGGTATTTTGCGGCCGACTATCTGCTGGAGCGGGTTAAAATTTATCTGCCAAAATTTTTACGTTTCCCCACGCCAAAATTTTTGGAACGCCTCACCATCCCTTTGAACTTGGGGGATTCAATGTTTATGATTTTTAAAAAAAAGTAGGACTTACGCGTTTGAGGCAAAGAAGATTTAAAAATCTATGTTTTATTGCCTCAAACCACAAGGGCTTGGCCGATTACTTCGTTATTTTCCTCCGGTTTTACTCGGCGTAGATTAACTACGCCTCATAAAATCCTCGGAAAATGCCTCGTACTCGGCCAAGCGCGTAAGTCCTAAAAAAGTTATTTTTTAGACGGCAGACTTAAACTATAAAAAAAAGATGCGGCGCCGGGACCTTGGGGTCGGGGCGCCGCGAGCGGCTTAGCCGGTAAGCTTGGCATACAGCCTCCAGCTAATGAAACAAATTGCCTCGATCATCAGCTCCCTGACAAGCCAGATAGCAAATGACCGTGAGCGCCAGTCCGCGCCGTCCTCGGAGAAGAAGGCGGATTTCGGCATACCGGAGAGTTCATCGTCAATCGGGATTGTCCTCTCGAGGATCTTTGGTACGTCGCGGCGCCACCGGCGGCAGTAGTGCGGCGTAATGACCGCAATTAGCGTGTAGTCGTCTTTGAGATCCCTCAAATACTGCTCGAGTTGCCTTAGAAAGATGACCTGCGAGGTCGCGGGTGCGGGTTCGCCCCTCACAAAAGCCACGCCGTTCGGCAACCGCGCCGGTTGCCGTATGTAACCATCCGTAAAAATGGTTACAGGGTACTCAATGGCTAATTCCGTCGCGAGTTCGATTGCTCGATCCAGAATCAGCCGGTTCGGCCTTGGATCCGTGTCCGGTAGGGGCACGTTGCACGCCGGTGCGACTATTATGTATCGCACTACTTTTATCCTCCTTCCTTTCCAACTGCTCAAAAATGGTTTTAACCTTTTAAACCCATATTAAAGCAGTCGGATCAGAACTAGATATTATGGCTTATTTTCGGGCTTTTGTCAATGGCATATTCGGAAATTCTAATCTGAAGTGCAACCGCCGGCCAGACATTTAAAAAGACCCAG
>CAZQFQ010000012.1:0-32463 GCA_964592725.1 uncultured Candidatus Saccharibacteria bacterium
CGCTTAATTTTAACAGAGAATGCCGATATCACCAACTAAAAACCGAACGGTATCAGTAGCCCGCTATATCGGAGTACTTTCGCACGCGCATCGGAGATGGGACTGTCGCCAGATTGTGCGGCGCGAGCCGCGAAAATTGCTGCGGGATCGCGGCGCCGATAATGTCGGTGCGGTTTTCCACCCGCAACAAGCCCTTTGCCGCCGGAACCCACATCGGGATTCGGCGGCACTCATTTTTTTAAATTACTTTTTAGGCGGCGGCAGATTTGCCGCCGCCTTGTTACAAGCTATTTCTATTTATTTCCTAATTTCTACCTATTTCTTTTTTAAGAGATCCTTCGCCCGCTGAGTATAGCTGATGACGGGCTCAGGATGACGCCGGAAAAAATAAAGAATAAAGATTGCTTCGTCGCCGCTAACTAAATGCCGATGAGGCTCCTCGCGATGACACAAATATTCGAGTTCCGCGTCTTTCCGCGTTAGATTCCGCGTTAGATTCCGCGTTAGATTCCGCGTTTTTCCGCGACCTTTACCCGCACTTACTATACCCACACATCTCGCATTTCATGCACCCTTCGGCCATCAGGAGCATATTGGCGCAGGAGGGGCAGACCGGAGCGTTGCCGAGGTTGGCGATGCTGACTTTTTGTGTTTTTTTGTAGGTTAAATTTCCATTGGCCTTAATTTTTTCCTCGCTAATGGTTTCAACAAACTTTTCCTGGGTCTTTATTACAAACTCTTCTGTTACTGGTGTCTCAAGCCGAGGGTTACCCTCGGCCTCCGAGGGTAACCCTCGGGCAACAGGCAAATCCAGCGTCAACTGTTTATCATTCCGCTTTATATGCTTTTCCAAAATTTTCGCAATCGCGTCCGGCAGGCTGAATACCACTCCGCCGTCGGAGAACGACACATCCGGCCCGCGAATACCTTTTAGCTGGTCTATAATTTCCTCAATAGCGATATTGGATCGCAATGCCAGCGAAATCATTCTGGTAATGGCTTCGGTCTGCGCGGAAAAAAATCCGCCGGCTTTGCCCATTTGCGCGAAAACTTCAAACGGACCCTGGCCGTCCTCATTTACGGTTACGTACAATTTTCCATAAGCGGTTTCCATTCTGTAAGTAATCCCCTGCATCATATCCGGCCGAGCCCTGGGCGCCAGCTTAATTTGAACATTATCACCGGACATGGACATTACCTCTTTAGGATTTAATGCAAGCTGATCAGCCTCTTGCTTAGCTACAACCTGATCCGACGCGTCTTTGCCGAGCTTGGTATGGTCGGTGGCCAAAATCTGCTCGTCGCGCGAGCCGTCGCGGTAAATTGTCCCGCCCTTGCATCCCAAATCATACATTAAAGTATAAAGCTGCTTGGTTTGTTCAATGGTATAGTCAGCCGGCGCGTTGCAGGTTTTGGAAATGGCGCTGTCGGTCCAGCGCTGGACCGCGGCCTGGACTTTTACGTGCTCTTCCGGCATCAGTTCCATGGCGGTGGTAAAATAATCCGGCAAGTCCCGGCCGGGATGCTTGTCCAGCCAATCGGCGGCCAATTTGATTTTTTCTTCATGAACGCCCAAACGCGATTTGCGGAAATACGTCCAGGAAAAAAACGGCTCAATGCCGGTTGAGGTGCCGACCATTGTTCCCACGGTTCCCGTAGGCGCCTGGGTTAAAATAGTCACGTTGCGGATGCCGTATTTTAAAACCAAATCGCGGATGTACGCGGGCATAGCCTTCATGTAGCCGGATTCCAGATATTTTCCCGCGTCAAATTTCGGGAACGCGCCTTTTTCGCGCGCCAGCTCCACCGAAGTTTCGTACGCGGTTACCGCGATAAATTGGTAAAGCTTGTCTATAAATTCCACGGCTTCGGGACTGCCGTATTTTACGCCTTTGTATATCATCATTTCCGCCAGGCCGATGGTACCCATGCCAACCCGGCGCTCGGACATTTGCTGGTCTTTATTCTCCGTGAAAAAATACGGCGTAGCGTCTATGACATTATCCTGAAAGCGCACCGCGTACTGCACGGTCTGCTTAAGCTCGTTCCACATTATCTCGCCGGTATCTTTGTTAATATGCTTGGACAAATTCACGTGGCCCAAATTGCACACGCCCCAGGCCGGCAGAGGCTGTTCGCCGCAGGGGTTGGTGCAGGGCAAATCGGCATAATAGTGGGAGTTGGAAAAATAATTGGCGCGGTCAATAAAATACATTCCCGGTTCGGCACTGCCCCAGGCCGAGCTGATAATGTTGTCCCAAATGTCGGCCGCGCGCACGGTTTTGTGCTTAATGACTTTGCCGCCCAAAGATTGCCAGCGCTTAATATTGCCGTCCCATTTTGTAGCGTAAAGCGGATCTTGAGTGTCCGGAAAAATCAAATCCCACGGTTTGTCGTTTTTTACCGCGTCCATAAAATCGTCGGTGATGCCGACGGAGATATTGGCATTGGTAATTTTGCCCGCTTCTTTTTTAGAATTGATGAAGTCTATCACGTCCGGATGCCAACAATTTAAAATTAACATCAGCGCTCCCCTGCGACTGCCGCCCTGTTCGATTAAACCGGTTACAAAACTGTAAAGCGATGCCCAGGATACGGAGCCGGAAGAGCGGCCGTTGACGCCTTTAACATAAGCGTAGCGCGGGCGCAAAGAAGAAACATTAATCCCTACGCCGCCGCCGCGGGACATAATTTCCGCCATTTGCCCCAGAGTGTCAAAAATTCCCTGCCTGCTGTCTTTGGGATTCGGAATAACGTAGCAATTATAAAAAGTCAGATTTTGGCCGGTGCCGGCGCCGGTAAAAATTCTCCCGGCCGGCACATATTTCCAATCATCCATTAATTTTCGGAATTTATCTTCCCACTCGGTTTTTTTCTCCGCGGTTTTTTCCACGCTGGAAATATGTTTGGCAATCCGATCAAACATTTGTTCCGGCGCCAGTTCCAAAGGTTTATCCACATGCTCTATGGTTCGGTACTCCAGCTGGCCGTCGCGCATCCTCACGGAAACTTCTTTGGTGGCAAAATCAATTTTCTCTATTACTCCAATCTCCCGCTGGCCGGTTTTGGGATTCACTAAAACCACCACCGTATCGCCCACGGCTAGAGTTTCACGCTTAATATCCTTAACCGCGTAACGGTCTAAAAATATTTTTTCGCCGAGTTCGGATAAAGCGTTTTTTGTTCTCTCTTGGAGATTGGTTTTGGATGGCATAAATTAATTGTCCATAATTGCCCAAAATTGACCATGGTTGATCAAAATTTTACAACTGTTAATTCTTTTATTTTAAATGACTGTACTTTCTCCACCAAATATCTATTTGTGAAGCGGTTGTTTGTGATAGCACATTTCGTTCAGCTAATTCCGCTTCTGCAGAGTCTATATCTTCTTCTATGCGTTCAACATCTTCTTTCAAAATTCTACTTCTATTTTTCTCTAAAATTTTTTTTAACTCTGAAAGAGTAGTATGCCACTCTCTCTATATATCCGGCTCCCAAGCTTGTTCTCCGTGCATATAATTTAGGTTAAAGATTAGTTTCTTACTTAATAACTTTATAGACTTGATAAACTTTATAACTTCTTTAACTCTTCCTTAAACTCATCCACGTCTTCGAACTGGCGGTAAACGGCGGCAAAGCGGATGTAAGCGACCTTATCCACTTTTTTTAATTTTTTCATTACAATGTCGCCTATGTCCGCGCTCTTGATTTCGCCGTCCTTGGCTTTTTTTTGGATTTCTATTTCTATGGCCGCCACCAGCTTGCGGAACGTTTCATCGGTGTGCGGGCGCTTGTCCATAGGCAGACGGATGGACCGCTCCAGCTTGTCTTTGGAAAATACCTGTTTGCTGGCATCCTTTTTAATAACCGTTAAATCCAAAATTTCTATTTCCTCGTAAGTGGAAAACCGAAAGTCACACTTCTCGCATTCCCTGCGCCTGCGGATGGCCCCGCCGTCGTCCACCGGCCTGCTATCCAGCACTTTGGTATCTTCGTATTGGCAATTTGGACACCTCATAGTTTTAAATGGTTATTAGTTTAAGGTTTTGGCGGCCGGTTTGGTTATAAGTTGACGGTTTTAGACGACTTATAACCTATTCCTTACTACCGTACCGGCCGCCATGCCCTACAACCTAAAACTCAACAAGTCTAAATACTTTTAAAAATTAACGACTAGCTTCAATTAAAAATGGAAATTTGCTGATTTATTTAAATTTGGCGAAGCTTTAACAACCCTTGCTAAGCAAGTATGCGTCGGAAAACCTTTTGAAACGGCTTTTTGCGGTTCTGATTATCAGGTTAATCCGATTTTCTGATATTCCGATGGCTTTTTGTATTTTTGTTTGTATTTCCCCGATTGGACTTGTCCACTACATATAGTGGCTACCTTTATTATTATAATACTACATATAGTTTTTTTCAATACCCCCGAATTCCTTAACAAATTTAAAAAAACCCATTATTGCGACATGAGATATCCACAAATTTTTAGTTAAAAAACTCCAGCTCGCGCTTTCTGTCATCCCGACCAAGCCCGAATGCATCTGAGGGCGAGTGGAGGGATCCCTCCGCTCGTTCGGATGCACTCACTCGGTCGGGATGACACTAGACCACCGCAGAATTATTGCTATAACAAAAAGCTTCCGGGGGCACATCCGAAAGCTTTTAAAATATAAAATTTCCCTATTTCCTTATTTCTCAATTTCCTATTTCTGTTTCCTAATTTCTAATTACTATTTCCCATAATCAAGGAAAAAAATCCCGGTCCCCCTCCCGAGGGCGGGTAATATTTGCTGACGACAATTTCCGTGGACGCTCCCGCGACTTGAGGGCGGGCGACATAAACGTCCTGGCTTCCCAAACCCAAAAAGTTTGAGATTTGCGAACCCGCGCCCTGGGCTACAAAGGCCAGGTTGTCGGAGGCCTCGGCGTATTCCGGAGCTTCGGGCTTAACCAGCTGGGCGTAGACAAAATTGCTGTAGCTGTTAGAGACTTTGTCCAAAACAGCCATAATATTTGCCGGGCTTGGCCCCTGCGGAATAGGATTATAAACCTGGGCAAAGCTGGCATTGCTCACGGTTACGGCAAAGGTAAACGCCATCGAAACCAACGCCACCCCAAGCAGACTTAAAACTTTTACCGGTGTTTCTTCGGTCATAATGATTAATGAGGAAATTCCATTCTCTAGAAATCCGCTCCCCAATTGAAAGAGCCGATGTTAATGGAATTTCAGTGATTATTGAATTGTTTTTTATTTTTGACTAACTTTTTGTTTCTTTTAAGATGATTTCTTCCGTCAATCTTAGACGAAATCGACCTTTTGAAATCTCTGTATATCTATTATAGCACAAAAATAAAAATTTCGCAAGAGCAACCACAACACGGCGTCATTCTGAGCCCGTCGACGGCATAAATTAGCGGGCGAAGAATCTCATTAAATATATTGAGATGCTTCGTCGGCCTGCCTCGCCTGCGGCGACGCAAGGCGGGCTGCACTCCTCAACATGACGCCGGAAGAAACAAATAAAAACCGCCCGGCGCTTTGCAGGGCAGTTTCCGTAGTTTTCCGTAGTTTGTATAGTTTCTCTTCCGGATGAGTACTACTTCATTTTTTTCCGGATGAACGCGGGAATGTCCAGCTCGTCTTCGTTAGGATCTTGGGCCGGAGCGGGATTTATAATTTCTATGGGCGGAGCCGGCTTGGGATTAAACATCGGCTTGCGGAATTCCGGCGGAGTCATTACCGGAGTAGCCATAACTTTTGGCTCCTGGATTTTTGGCTTTCTGGGTTCATCATTGTTTAAAACCATGGCCGCGGGCGTGGGGCGCTTACTGCTCTCGTCAAAACCCGTGGCAATAACCGTAATACGGACTTCATCGCCCATGGCTTCGTCTATAACCGCGCCAAATTTGACCTTGGCGTCGCTGTCTATGCTCTTGGTAATAACTTTGGCGGCTTCGTCTATTTCAAACATGCCAAGCGAAGCGCCGCCGGTAATGTTAAATAACACGCCTTTGGCGCCGTCTATGGTCATTTCCAGCAAAGGCGAATTGATAGCCGCACGAGCGGCTTCCTGCGCGCGATTTTCGCCCGAGGCACGCCCAATACCCATAAGCGCGGTACCGGCATCCATCATAATGCTTTTGACGTCGGCAAAGTCCGCGTTAACAATCCCGTGCGTGGTAATTAAATCGGAAATGCCGGCAATCCCCTGCCTTAAAACTTCGTCCACGGTTTTAAACGCGTCTATTAAAGAAGTCTTTTTGTCTATGATTTGTAGTATACGGTCGTTATGGATAGAAATTATGGCGTCTACCTTGTCTTTTAAATTGTCATAACCGGTTTCGGCGACTTCCTTTCTTTTACTGCCTTCAAAAGTAAACGGCTTGGTGACCACCGCTACGGTCAAAACCGATTTATTTTTGGCCAGTTCGGCCACAATCGGGGCCGCGCCGGTGCCGGTGCCGCCGCCAAGGCCGCAGGTGATAAAAATCATGTCCGCGTTGTCGATAACCTCTTCCAGCTCTTCCACGCTCTCTTCGGCCGCCTGCCGGCCCAAATCCGGATTCATCCCGCTACCAAGGCCTTTGGTAACGCCTTTGCCGATGTGCACCTTGCGGTCGGCCTGGTTGTTATGCAAAGCCTGGGCGTCGGTATTTATAGATATAACCTCCACTCCCTTGATGCCCAGCTGGGTCATCCGGTTAACGGCATTGGTTCCCGAACCGCCAATACCCAAAACCTTAATCCTGGCAAACGTCTCAATTTTGGGTTTAACTTCCATTTTTTTCATGATGATTTATATTATCAGAATATACGCAAACCAACAAAAAATCAAGCCTGGCCTGCGGCGTCTTTTAAATAAGCCTGCATTGTATCCTTTAACCCGGGCAAATCGTCCTGCAATGTCAGCCAGACTCTTGCCCAGTCTATTTCAAGATATTTGTGGGCGATTTGATTGCGCATACCGACTATTTCCACCCAAGAAATTTCCTTATGGTGATTGCGCCACTCTTCGGGCAGTTTTTTTGTCAGCTCGGCGATAAACTGAAGTCTCATGGCAACCGCGTCTTGCGTTTTGCTGTCTTGCAAAAAATCGTCCCGGCTCAAACCCGCAACATAGCTTTCAAGCAAAATGATAGCGTCGAGGATCTGTTTTATATAAATGGATGCGGTTTTCTCCATACAATGTTTTTAAATCGTTAATAACATATTTTCGTACGTAAGGGTGAAGCCCGGGCTCCTCTACTAAATCAACTTTTTTCCCCAAAACCGCCGAAATTTGGTTTTCCAAGCCAATGTATTTTAAAAATGACATTCTATTTTCCGGTATGAATCTAACCAATAAATCCACATCGCTGTCTTCCCGCTGGTCGCCCCTGGCCACACTGCCAAAAACACCGGCAAATTCCACGCCGTTTGCCTTAAGTATCGGCACGACAATTTCTTTAATTTTTTCCAACTCCTTGTTCATAAAAATTCGTTTATGAAGTAACAATAATGGATAAAAAAAATAAAATCAAGCGTCAAACAATATCCACTGTTTTTCGCGTTGATTTTTGTTTTCCCGCTATTTTGGCGGGTGGGTTTGTATAAATGGATTATAGCATAACGGCGGAAGAAGACAAATATTGGCAACTGGCAATTTAAAAGCCGCCTTATAAAAAGACGGCCTTTAAATTGATGGCGAAGAAAGGGTTTGGACCTTTATTTCGTCATCAAGGAGCTCTCGTTCTTGTCACCGGACTTCGGCAACGAGAATTAGAGCGAACTTCATTATTGGTCAAGCGTCCCGCAAACTGCGCGGGAAAAGCGAACTGGGCAACTGCGTCACCAAGCACTACTGACAAAACAACAAATACCTTGATGACGAGTGAAAACAGCGGCGCGGGCAACATATGTTACCCCAGCCAATCTGTCACGAACTTGGTTACGACCGGCGCTAGAGCGCACCAGATGCAAACCAAGAAACCGAGCGCGATGTTAACGGCCGGGAACCACACCCAGCGCGACCAGTCGATGGTCTGCCGAGACATGTGACGGAACATGAAATAGCTCGGTGTTGCCACCAAAGCCAACCCAAATCCCGCGGCGCTGGCGTAAAACGGCAGCACGGTGAACACGATGTTGACAAACGACTCAACAGTAAAAAACCCGATGAGCGTTCTCGCCAGAGCGTGATCGAAAGCCGTAACCGTGTTTCTGCCATTGGTGGCGATGTACGTGCCGAAGATAACGTCAATCGGCCGACCGCCTCCCATCCACAGCATCACAATGGCGCCGGCCATCCATATCACGCCAAACAAGGCGTTCGCCAAATTCATCCACTTGTTCGAAACAAACTGGATGCCGGCGTGGATCGCGATGAGCATCGCAAAGTGCAGACACAGGGCCGTGACAATGGCCTTGAGCTGGCGGCGCTGGTTATCGATCAGATACAACGTTCCGATAATCAAATTCAACATTTCCTTTTCCTCTTTTTCTTTCCTAGCTGTGCAGGTTAACGAAGCGTGTCCACATCCGACCTACCCCGCGCGAAATCCGGCCAGGAGCCGGAGGCAAGGGATAAGCAGCCTGGAGATCAAGCCCCCAAGCATCGCATTGATTGTTGGTTGCGACAGCGGCAGTGCCTACGGCGCGAGCGCCGACGGTAATACCGTGTCCGATTGCGCGAGCCCCTTGGGCTATGCCGGGAAAAGCCGTTCCGGTGATTCCGTCCCAGATGTCGCGCGAGATTCCGGGAACGTGAGCCTTGACCCAGTTCCAAACAATCTCGTCGATTCCGTCATCCAACTTGCCGGTCGCCGTCAGGCGCGCCAGCCGTTGGGCGTTGGTCATCTTGGCGTAGTCCGCCAGCACGCGAATGCGCGCCTGCGGGGTAGCCTCTAGCGTGAGCGAGTTGCGAAAGCGCGTGCGGCGCCGCTGGTCAGCGGCTAGCCATGCTTCCAAACCCGAAACCTGAGCGCGCGTCGCCAAGCGAGCGCGGACCACAGCTTCCAAATCCTCGTCGAGAATCTGTTCGTCGTTCAAGCCCCAGCTCATCATGTGATGAACCAAAATCTTGCGGGCTTCGGCGTGTTCGCCGTTCTCCACGTGTTGGCGCGCTTGGACAAAGACCTCGCGGTCTTCGGGTGTTACCGGCGCCCCAAGTCTCTTCTTTACCCAGGGAAGGCCGATAAAAAATGTCGCGTCCAGCGCGGCGGCACGGAGAAGATCCATCAGCTCTTTCTTTAATGCCTTCTTGCGATCTTCCGTCATAACCGTCTCTCCTAGTATTCAAACTCCATTTTTACGGCCGCCGTCTCTCCGGACTCGGTGTGCACGATTTCCAAAGTGCATTCCAGAGTTCCTTCAAGCAGGCAGTCAATAAGCACGAGCCCCGTGCCTGGGGTTTTGCACACGAAGTACCGGGTCTTTCTGGCCGACTTGCCGTTGTGTGTGAGAGGTTTGCCGTTGGAGCGATCAATCAGTGTCACCTGTTCGGTAGACGTAAAGATCACATCCTCAATGCTCGGCTTTCCATCCTTATTCAAAGTCCGGAGCAACGGCAAATGATACTTGTTGTCAGAAGATTTAAGCGAGCCTTCCGGCGCCTCAAACTTTAGGCGCTTTCCGGATTTCTTAGTCAGCTTGGGCCCGTCGGTAATTTCGGAAGCCTGCAGTTGAACTGCCTGCTCGTAAACCCCCTGGCCCGGTTCAGCGACTCGCCGGTAAACAACCAATACTTGCGAATAATTCTTGGCATCAGCCGAAGAAAAATCACACGCGATGGTTTCGTTCTCCCCTTCCGAGTCTGTTTTAAGCTGATAGCGCTTTGCGTTGTCGGCGGGGTCCATAATCCATGGACCGTGCGGATTGTCGGTCGTGCCGAGACGAAACTGCAAAGTTTCGCCGGACAAAGCCAACCTCCCGCGGCGAAGAACGACGGAAATCTTGCAGTCCCCGCGTTGTCCGCTAATACCAGCGTTGATGGTAATCTTATTGCCTTCACCACCCCCGCTGTTACGGTTCCGGTTCTTATTAGACACTTAACCAATTCCTCCTGCTCTTTTTCAAAGAGCAAATTTCTTCTTGACAGTATAACCTGCCAAGGAGCCTCTCTTGCGAGTGGCAAAACCTTGTAAATGTGGTTGTAGATAACAAAACCCACGCCTCGTGGCGTGGGCAAAATTACCTAATTTACAAGGCTTTGCCCACCACAAGCAAAACAAAATATATTAAATTTATGACTAAATATTATATCACTAAATATTACTTTTGTCAATACTAAATCCAAACAAAAAGACGCTTTTATAAGCGTCTTTTTGTTACTTAGAACAAATTATATAGTTTTTTTATTATTTTCCCATAGAATGTTTTAAAGCTTCAAGCTCAAAAAGCAAAGCCGCTTCGATGCCCTCTGCCAGCTCCGGCACCTGGGAAGTAATCTCTAAAATCCTTTTTTCATTGGCGTCGGGATCCGACGCCGCTTTTATATACTCAACCTTCAAATCCTCTGGCAAAAGCCTAACCGTGGTATTAAAAACAACTTCGGCAAACCTGCTTCTTAGCATTTCCACAACTTCTCCCTTCTCCTTGCCCTGCAAATTTGCCAAATTCAAATCGACCAAAAGTTGGTCAATATACTGCTCACCCTGTTGTTCTAAATGAGGCATAAAATTTTATTTTATTTTTTATTAGTGGCCTTAAACTCAGCTATGGCCTGGCCAACAACAACCCCAACCTCTGTCCCAATATTATCCATCTCCTGCAAAATTGAAATCGCCTGATTACTCTTGTTCAAATTTTGGCCTCTTTCCAAAATTTTTAAACAAAAATTCTTTAGGGCTTCAGGGTTATTTTCCTGTTTTAATTTGGTCAGGGCATCCAAAAAATCTCCGCGCAATTTTCTGGCTCCGCCTTTTGTAAGACTTTCAAAAATACTGCCCTGCTCTCTTGCCAACAAAATAAATTTACCTAATCTATCTCTGTCTTTATCATCCGGTAAAAATTTCCTTCCTTCAGGTAATGCCTGCATCAACCGCAATTTAACCATTTGATGGTAATACTTTAATTCCCATCCCTGAAGACCAAGCTTTTCCGCTTCTAAATCACGCTCGGTTTTGTTTTCCGTACCTCCTCCCACAGGCGGAGTAACTTCCTTTTTTGGTTGCTTGCTTTTTGCTGTTTCAATTTTTTTTCTTAAATCGTCCAGCTTTTTTTGTGAAGCTTTAATAATTTTTTCAGCCTCTTTTTTTTCATTACCGCTCAATTTTTTTGCTTCCAAAGACAAAGCGCTAAGAGCAGAGGCCGCCTCCAAATGACTGTTACTTGCTTCTTCCGGCTTGCCGGCGGCCAATGCCGCCTCTGCGTTTTTTATTGCACTCTTAAACGCTTTTTCTTTCTCGGCAATGACTTTCTGTGCCTCAACCTTGGTATCTTTCTCAGTCTCAGTTTTTTTAGCTTCTTCCGGACCATCACCATCTTGCTGGCTATCTGAGTCTTCATCATTTTCCCTATTTTTTTCATACTCATCTTCCATTATCCTTTGAGCTTTTTCTCCCAAAGGCATAACCGCATCCCGCAGTTCCTGCTCCATGGCTCTCCAGGCGGCAGTTATTTTAGTAATATCCCCTGCTGAAGCCCCCTGTGACAAATGTTCCAATTGTTGAGGATTATAAACGGCGTATACCAACAATAAATCCTTTTGGAAAGCGCCGATGTCCGGCTGGTCCCCTTCCAAATTCGTACCGGCTTTGGCAATACGCCGTAAAGCTTCTACTTTCACAGCATCCAATAATTCAAGCCTACGTTCTAAGGTAGCGGTTTTTAGTTCTTCCGGGCTTCCCATAAGTTCAACAGGGGGCAAATTGGTAGCTGTCTCTGTGTTTCTACCCGAACCGGAATTTTCTTGTTGATTCTTTTTAAATGCTTTTCTCAAGCCATATGTTATTGCACCCAAACCCACGGCCCCGCCGCCTACTAAATACCAAATATTCCTTAAAGAGCGCTCTTCTTCAGCCAAATGTTTAGGAGCGCCATTAATTAGCCAATCGTGCGCATTTTTAGCCGCGTCGGCACCCGGTATATGAGTAAGAATTTCCTGTGTACCCATGGCATGGCCGCCGGCATGATTAACAAGATCTGAAAGTTTATCAAATCCGTGCAATGACAAACCATTATGCAGTTTTATATCAATTAAATCTTTAAAATGTTCATGGTGAAAACCTGGGAAATCTGCAACATTATGATGTCCGGAAATTTCAATTCCGTTCTCGTGGCAAATGCGTATCATAGCCTCGTTAATGTCATGAACAGAGGGATGTTGAACCCCATGATCAATCATATATTGTTTGCAGGTATCCCAAACTGTTTTATGAAGAATTTGTGTGTCTTCGGGACTCGGCACTTGTATTAGAGTTTCTGCCCCGGGGGCAACGGCGTGTGAAGCATCTGCTCCATGAAGAGATGCGGAGCCGCCCGGATGTCCAACATCCGAGCCATGGCCAGGTCCACCATGTCCAACTAAATCTTTTGAAATCCAACCGTGGCTCGCCGCGAAATTGGCCGCATGCTCAAATAGATAGGCGCCGGCCGCACCGCCGGCCGCACCAAACACAGCCCCTTTAGTGGTTTCCCATGCAATTTTTTTAACATTTCTGTTTAATCCCCGCTCCTTATAAAAATTGTCTAAAAGTTTTTTTACGTTTGCCGACTGCTCGCTTTTTAAAAGTTCACGATCTGTAGTGGTGCGGGTCTTTAACAACCCAGCCAAAACTTCCACTTTTTTCAGCAATTCTTTATCTTTCAGACCTTCCTTTTTTGCGTCCTTAATATTGGCCCAGACATCTGAAAAAAATTTATGGACTTTCCCGCCTTCCTTAACTAATTCGTCTCGTTGGTAGTTAGGGTCCCGGAACTGTAAAAGCTCCTGAATTTTTTCCGCATCGTCCGCGCTCTCCGCGCTTTTTCCGGTTACCTTTTCAAGCTTAACTCTTAAATTAAGCAACTGCGCCTGTAACTCAGCGTGTTCGGCAGGCTTTAAAGTTTTACCTGAAAACCTTTCTTTTAGTTTGGCCTCTAAGGCTATAGCGGCAGTAACCTTGTCCAAATTGGTCATGCTGTCATAGCCGGCCAATGCATCTCTGTAAGTTTTCAGGTCATAAAGCCTCTTGGTTTCAGCTCGATAGGACTTTATGCCTTCAAAAGTTCCCCCAACCACGCCGCCAGCCAAGGCGCCGGCACCGACAGTTCCAAAGTCTAAAGTTCGCTTAGCCAAAAACTTTATACCGGCTTTAGCGCCCACAGCCGCCATACCTGTACCGAATCTTCTAAAAAAATTCTTGGCACGCTGGCCAAATACAGATTTATTTTCCACGGCATCGGCAACCGCTTTCGCGTTCTCCGGATTGTTTAAAGCTTCCTTTACTTCTTTGGGGGCTTGAGGGTCATTTTTTATTTCCTCAACTACTGCCGCGCCGGAGACAGGAGCTTCTTTTTTTGCTTCCGTAGTTTCAGTTTTATTCGCAGGACCCGCTTCTTTAGCTCCTCCCGATTCTGCGGCTTTGGCTCTGGCAGTTTCAGTAGCCGAGGGCGCTTCCGGAACCGTATCATAGTATTCTCTTTTTATTCTAACCGAACCATCCGGACCAACAGTCTGTTCAAACGATTTTAAACGCGCCTCCGCCGGAGAATGCGAAGCAGTCTGGGAAGACTCGGGTTTACCGTCAGCTTTGTCTTTAGGTGGCTGACTTTGTTTCTCTGTATTTGTTTCTTTACCGCCGGTAGCCGGTGTTTTTTGTTCTGGGTTTGGTCTACCGCTTTCTCTTGGAGGCATATATAAAAAGGTTGATAAATTATATCTATATTATAGCATAAAATAGCTATATTACGCAAGAAAAAAAATGGGCAACAAAAAACCGCCTAAGAGAATTTTAGGACAGCTTTTGCTTTTACGCCCAATTGCGTAAAAACTTTATCATACGATGTTTGATGATGTTTTTTCCAGATACCCAAACTTCAGGCATTGCCTTCGGGGACGTATTTCATGTCCCAACATTCATCTACTACAACCTCTCTGGCACGACTGTTAATGCTAGCCGCGCTCCGAAAGGATCCTGCACCCGGAACAACACTTACGTCCGGGAAATTATCTAGCTTTCGCTGGGCGGATCCTGGCGGCGAAAGATGCGCCGCGTGGATGTGTGATCCTCCGCATCATCGCCATCCTTACGGAAGCGATTGCGTATGGAAGCCAATCCGCCACGAATTTCCTTGCGTTTCCGGAAGGCCAAGAAGCCCAGCGCGGCAAGCAAAGCCGCCATCAAGGCAATCAACCCCCAGTTGGTGGAGCTTTCCACCTTGACCTGAACCTTGGTTTCCTGCCCACCAAATGACAGTGTGACCTCCTGGTCGCCGGCCTGAAGGCCTTTGACCACATAGGTCTGGTTGTTGTCCTGCCGTGTCACCACTAGCTTGCTGGCATCGGCTTTGAAATCCACGCGCCGCAGGCTGTCGTCGCTCATCACGGCGACAGCATTGAACTTACCGGACTCGCCGACCTTCATTGTTAAGCTCTGCGGGTCGACCTGGAAGCTCTTGAAAGTGACGGGGGCTGGCGGATTGAGCTTAATCATGCAGTCGTGGAGCGCGGCCGCATTGATTAGGCCAAAAGTCGCCCGTTCAAGCGCGACGAATTCCTTGTACATCGCCCGCGCCTCGGACGGATCCTTGGCGCTCTTGCCCTTGAGAACATCCTTAGGCAAGTAAAGCGTCCCGTCCTTGAGTTTGCGAACCTCGGCGCCGGTAAGTACGGAGCCGTCCTTATGTTGCAAGTATGACGTCAACGTAGCGCCATAGCCAGCGGCATTCAGAGAAGCCGCCGGACCGGAGCACAGCATGGTGATCGCAACGCGATCGCTCTCGGCCGCCGAACCAACGGCGGCGAGCAGGCACACCAACCCCAACAGGGCGAAGGCACGCCGGAAGCGGCACAGAATCGTAAACATCGTATTATCCTCCTCAGGACTCTACCTAGTGGTGAGACCCCCACCAGGCCATTGGAAATGTACTACCGGTCTCGTTACCGGTTACTATCTTTTAGATAATAACCGCAAACGAGCCCAAAAGTAAGATTAAAATTTTGAATATATATTATACCAAAAAATTACTATATTGTCAATATTAATACTTAAATTATGCCTTAAATATAGGCAAAAATTAAATTTTACTCGACTTAAAGTGAACTTAATGCCCTTATCAAGGTAAGAGAGGTGAGGAATTGCAGATGCAACTCCCCACCCCTAAGCGTTTTTTGCGCCGGTGTTTTGGCGCAACGCCCCGCGTGGCGGGGACTTCGAATCGGTTAATGGCTGGGCGTACAGGAGGTTGTCCATGCCCCGTCTGCCAGTTCCGTAAGTTCACAGGCAGAGCTTTTGAATTCGCTGGCTTGCTGATGATGTTTATACTCATAAGCACCTATGGCAATACCAGCCCCGACACCAACAGCAACTTCAGCTATCAGTTTGCCGTGACCCTTTTTGTTGTGGCCGTGGAGTGTCAGCGGGCAGGAGACCCTGCAGTCCTGGCCGTCATCAGAGTGGAACTGCATGACGAATACCACTACTGGCGATTCGCCCTTGCCGAATTCGCTTTTCGGGATTTTGCCGTCCTCAACGGTGTCAAGGACAATCGGATCCTTAACCCCCAGCTTGGTGTAGAGCCATTCGGTCCGGATGTATCCGGTGGTGCCAGTAGGCGCCGTGAAGTTAGCATGGACATACCAAAAATCTTTGTCCTCACTAACAACCATCGCCGAGCAGGTTGGGCAAGAAAGGCCGACCGGACCTCTCTTCCCCTGCGGTCCGGGAGAACCTTGAATTCCCTGCGGTCCGGGAGGGCCGTCGATTCCAGGAGGGCCCTGCAGTCCGCGAGGCCCGGGAGGGCCTTGGCGAGGCTTAAGCGGAACAAACTTGCGTATCAAGTTCCAGCACCGCCCATCCTCACCTGGGTCACCATTAACACCGTAGACCACCGGAGTCCCGGCGGCCAAAGGTACCCAGGGTTCCTTAATCTTGCTCTCGTTTTTCCGGACAACTTCCTGCGCGCAACCGTCAGACGAAAGCCCTTTGGCGTTAGCTGGCGGAGTTTTGAGGTGGGCGGGATCCGGCAGGTAAAACCTGAAGAACTCAGGGCCGGCCTCGTAAGCATCCTGGCAAGCCTGCGAAGAAGTAAAAAACATACCCTTCTCCAAAGGCTCACTTTGCTGCGCCGACAGGGCCGAAGCCGCGGCGAACGCAACGCCAAAAACCACGCACAAAAACGCGATTCTTTTCTGCATCGAAATCTCTCCTTAAAATTTTCAAAATTCGCGGCCCAAGAGACCGCTGTCTTAAAACATGCCAGCGGTCAGCAGGCACATAATAGCCAAAATATATTTTGGACACCGGCGCCGGCCGACACTATATAATATAATAACGGATAAAGGAGCAAAAATACCCATTATTATAACAAAAAACCTGCCTATTGTCAATAGCAAGCGGGTTTTGTAATTTGGCTTATTTTAAGCTTTTTTTACGGCAAAAAGGACTTTATCCACTTCCTGACTTTAGCCACGGTTTTGTTGCTCATTATATTTTTTAAGGTGTCGCTAAAGCTGACGCCGGGGGCCGTGGAGTATTTGTTGCCCAAAATAAAAAATAAAAGCTTTAATTTTCTCCGGAATTAATATATACGCTGACCTGCCTTAAAAAATCATTTAAATCTTTTAAGTGCTCATGAAGATAACTGTAAGTTTTTTCGTGGTCAATTTCCGAGTATTCATGAACCAGGCGGTTGCGGAAGCCGACCATTTTGGCATTGGCCTCGGCATAGCCGGAAGCCAGAACGCCCCTGCTTTCCAACAAGGCAAAAAGGCCATGAGGATCATCGGGCGTTTTAAGTTCCAAAGCAATAACAAAATGCCGGCAAATGTCCAAAATTATTTCAATAGCCTGCTGCATATAATGCTCGGCCAGTCCATAATGATGATGGTCGGCAAGAAATTTGCTTTTTTCCATCGCCTGGAATTCCTCCAACTTTTGGAGATAGTCCCGAAGGTTTTCCAGCTTGCTTTGAATAAATTCTTTATCAATATCGCTCATAAAGATTTTGCGGCGGTAGCCGCGGCATGTTTAAAAAATAACCGGTTAAATTTTTTCATAACCGGATAATTGTCGTGGTAAAAATCCAGCGTTCTAACCGCCGCTTCGCGATGTTTTTTTTGATCCTTAACATAGACCAAGAGTCCGTCTCTTATAACGCGAAAACGCACGGCCAGCGGTAATTCGGCAAAATTTTTCAAATCCAATTTTTCGGCGGCAACGCCAAAACCGCCGGCAAGAATGTTAAAAATTTTATAAAATATATCCTCGGGAACTGGTCCGGAAAAACCCAAAGCAATGTCCAAATCGCTCTCGGTATCGGCGTGGCCGGTTGCCGCGGAGCCAAAAACATACGCAAAAGCCACCGGATATTTTGGCAACTCCCGGCTTAAGACATCTTTTATTTTATTTAAATCCATGCTGTTCATGGATAAATTATACCATAACAACAACCAAATGACAAAATTATGGCAGGAATAACTTTAACCCGCCTTCGCTAAAGCTATGGCGGACTTCATCTATCATGGCAAAAAAGATTTAAGCCACTTCCTGACATTAGCCACGGTTTTGTTGCTCATTATATTTTTTATGGTGTCGCCAAAATTGGCGCCGGGGGCGGAAGAATATTTGTTGCCCCAAAGTACCAGTCCCGCGGCCGTGGCAAAGGAAGGGTCGTTCACACGGTCTATAATAGTAGTGACATTTTCCGGCCGGCCTAAAATGGAAGGCAGGCGTAAGTGTTTTTTAGAAAATTCCACTACGCCGGGCAAATTGGCGCCGCCGCCGGTTAAAACAATTCCGGCCGGCAGCTTGCCGTCGCGCTGGATTTTTTTAAGCTCGCTGTTAACATAGCTTAAAATTTCCTCCAGCCGCGCCTCGATAATTTCCACCACGTAACCGCGCGTTGTGGCCTGCTCCTCGTTTTTATCCAAAAGAGATAAATCTATTTCCTCGTTCTTGTCTATGGCCTTGGGATCGCAATGCCCGAACTGCAGTTTAACTTTTTCCGCGGTTTCAATGCTGCAGCGCAATCCGATGGCAACATCGTTGGTAATATGCCCGGCGCCAATTGGCAAAACTGCGGTATGCAGCAAATCCCCTTCTTCATAAACTGCCAGTGATGTGGTGCCCGCGCCCAAATCCACCAAACAGACCCCCAAATCTTTTTGGCGTTTGTTTAACGCGCTTTCGGCCGCGGCGCACGGCGCCAAAACCAAATCTTCCACTTCCAAACCCGCCTGCATCACCGCTTTGGTCAAATTTCGGACAAACGGCAAGCCGGCCTGGACTATAATGGTGTCCACCTCCAGCCGAATGCCGCTCATACCCAGCGGGTCTTTAATGCCGGTCTGGCCGTCGAGCGTAAAACTTTTAGGAAAAACATGCAGGACTTCTTTATTAGTCGGAATGGATATGGCCTGGCTAGCATCCACGCACCGGACAATGTCGTTTTCGGAAATTTCCCCGTCGGCGCGCGAAACCGCGATTACGCCATGGGATTGCAAAGATGAAATGTGGTTGCCGCCCACCGAAACATTGGCCGAGGCCACGGGCACGCCGGTCATCCGCTCCACTTTTTCCAAACCGGATGATATGGCCGAGACCGCTTCTTCTATATCTACAATTACGCCTCGGCGCATGCCAAAACTCGGCGCTTCGCTGGCGCCGATAATGTTAAAACTACCGGTTTCCCGGTCCAGTTTGGCTTGCACCACGCGCACGCTGGAAGTGCCAACGTCAACGCCGACTATGTAACTCTCTTTTGCCATAAATGAATCGAATCAACGAATGGAACGAATCTACGAATCTCTACGAACCTACGAATTCGTAATTCGTGGGGATTCGTAGATTCGTCCGGATTCGTGGATTCGATTGATGCTATTTTAGTTTTTCTTTCAAAATCCTCGCCATTAACGCGCCGTCCGCCGACTGGCCGACTTTGGATTTTAACATTCCCATGGCTTTGCCGAAATCCGCGGCGACAAAACTGTTTTGCGCGATTATTTCGTCAATTATTTTTATAATGTCCGCTTCGGACATCTGTTCGGGCATATAGCCTTCCAAAATTTTTGCCTCGGCCAGTTCTTTTTCCGCCATTTCCGACCGATTGCCGACCGTAAAACTCTCCGCGGCTTCTTTGCGGCGCTTGATTTCCGATTTAACCAAAGCTGTAATGTCTGCCTCGGTCAAATCCCTCATCTTGGCTATCCTATCGTTCTGCAAACGCACTTTTAAACCGCGCAGAGTGTCCACGGCAATCTGATTTTTGGCTTTCATCGCCACGGTAAGGTCGGATTCGATTTGTTGCAGAGATATCATGATATAAGTAACTGGTTGTAAGTTGTGGCGGCCGGTTTAGTTGTAAGGTTTCGGATATAGGTACTTATAACCTATAACCTACTACCATACTGGCCGCTATGCCTTAAAACTTCAAACTACCTTCTGCCATAGCGCTTAGTCGGCACCAGCTTCCCCTGTTTCTTTAGCTCTTCTTTTTGGGCTTTTATCTGACTGCGCCGGCGCGCCGCGACTTTTTGCAGGTTGCGGGACTTGGGCGGATCAAAAAAACGGATTTTGCGGGCGCGAATAAGGACGCCGCTCTGCTGAATTTTGCGGTTGAAACGGCGCAATAAACTGTCAAAACTTTCGTTATCTTTCTTTTTAACTTCTACCAATTAACTCACTCTCCTTTCAAATTTGGATAATCTGATTATAACAGGATTTTTTTATTTTAGCAAGAAAATCAGATCAACGCGGATAAAAAACGGATGAACACTGACCTGAAGATCTGTGTTCATCCGTGATAAATCTGTGTTAATCCGTTTCCCTCACTCTCCCATCTTCTTCCCCCCCAACAAATGCAAGTGTAAGTGCGGAATTACCTGCCCGCCGTCCCGTCCGACGTTAAAAACCAGTTTGTAGCCGGTTTCGCCGATGCCGTATTTAATCCCCATATCTTTGGCGACCAAAACCATTTCACCCACCAAAGGTTCGTCCACAGGCTCAACGTGGGTAATACTCAAAATGTGCTTTTTAGGAATAACCAGCAAATGCACCGGCGCTTTGGGCAAAATGTCTTTAATTACAATAAGTCGCTCATTCTCGTAAAGGATTTGGGCTTCAATAGTCCGGTTAACTATGTTGCAAAATACACAATCATCCATTGGGGTCTATTTTACTAATAAATATATGTTAATTTTTTGAACTTTTCTTCAAATTTAAGTTGCAAATTTCTAATTATTCTAATTATACTAATTTACCTAAATAAGCACCAATGTTCAATGTCAGAATTTAGAAATTGGGCATTGGGCATTGGGATTTATTTAGAATAATTAAAACAATTAGGTCAATTAGAATAATTTACAAACTTTACTACCCGCTCTTTGCACACCAAATCAGCTGACAAAACTACCTACCCAACCTTTTTTTAACTTCCTGTACTATTTTATCATAAGATATGATTTCTTGCATCCCGCTTTTGACGTCGCGGAGGATAACCATTTCTTCCATCGCTTCCTTCTGCCCCATAATTAAGGCCACCGGGGCGTGGAAGGTCTCGGCCTGTTTTAGCTGGTTCTTGACGCCGACATTGCCGAAATGGTCGTAAACGGAAATTTTTTCCGCGGTTAAATCGCGGAACAGGCGCAAAGCCCTTTTAGAAGCCAGCTCGCCCAGCGGAACCAAAAAAACGTCGCTGTTCTGTTCGCGGTTAACGACGGTTTTATTAGCCTCTAAAAGTTCATGGATTTTGGATAAACTGCCCGAAAAACCAAAACAGCAAAGACTTTTTCCGCATAAATTCTGCATCAGGCCTTCGTGATATCCTCCCTCGCCCAAAACCACGGTCTCGCCTTTGAGCTTGGATTTAATAACCAAATTGGTTTTGCCCGAACCGTCGGGTCCGGCGTAAAGCGGATTTAACTGGTAAGGCACGCCCAGCTCGTCTAAGGCTTCCAAAATGTTGGTGAAATGTTTTTTTGATTCCTCATCCAAAAAATCCAAAACCGCCGGAGCCTCACTAAGTAGAGCCTGGCAGTCTAAATTACAGCAGCGAAAAACATTTAATACCCTGCCCTGCAAATGTTCATTGCAGTTGTCGCAAAGCTGATACTTTTTGGACATTAAATAATCCTGCAACGTTTGGCTGTAAGCTTGCTGGCATTCTTCCTTGCCCAAGGAATTAATTTCCAGCACACTGTCTTTTAACCCTAAAGATTGCAAAAAATCCCAAACCGAACCAATGACCTGGGCTTCGGTTAAATGGTTAAACTGACCAAAAACCTCAAAATTAAACTGATAATCGGAAATCAGATTTTCGTTTTCATCCAGCCTGACGGTCGGACCCGAAGCCGCCCACTTGCTTAACGGCGATTTTTCATAAATTTTTCGCTGATAGTAAGCCCTAAGAAGGCCGGGCAAAAAATCTCCGCGCACCACGGCCCGTTCCTGTTTGCGAATTTCAACTTTCAAAAAATTTTCAAGGAACTTGGGGCTGGTTTTATAAAAATTTTCGTAAAGGCGATAGTCTTCCAAAAGCGGGGTCTCCACTTTTTCAAAACCATAAATTCGGGAAAGCCTGGTAAAGCGCCTTAAAATGGCGCCCCATAAAACATCGGTTTCCCCGACTATGTCTTCCAATGAATCCAAGCTTTGGATTTTTTTGGGAGAATACCCGGTTGCCACGCTCTGATTTTTTCTGGGTCGGCCCATAAAACAAATGACAAAAATGACATAATTGAACAAAATTGACATAATTGCCACTGCAGTTTTGCAGTCAAAATTTTGTCATTTTTGTCAATTTTTTAAATTTTGTTCAATACTAATAGCTTGGCGTGTGAAAAAAGCCAAAATCGCTGAACGGAAAAACTTTCAGCCAAACTTTGCCGATTATCAAATCGCGCGGTAAAATTCCCCAAACCCTGGAATCCGAACTGGCCGTGCGGTTATCGCCCAAAACAAAATATTCATCACTGCCCAAAGGGGTGGTCATAGACTGGCCGTAAGTCGGCTCGGTTATGTAAGGCTCATTAAGTTTTAGGCCTTGGGGATATTGGGTATTAAAAATATAAACGTGCCCGTCCTGGCCCACGCAATTAGGGGCAAAACAGACTTTCTCCCCGGGCAGGCCGATGACTCTTTTGATAAAAAACTGGGTCGGGTCTTTAGGGTAGCGCAAAACTATTACATCGCCTCTTTGAGGGTTGCCGACTTCGTAGGCCAGCCGGTTAACTATCAAATAATCGTTATTGTGAAAGTTCTGGAGCATGGATGAGCCGGAAACCACAAACGGCTCGGCAACATACATACGGAACGGGATAATAATTATCAGGGCGATTATTAAAATTTTCACCAAATCCCAAACAAAAGCCCCAAACGCGCTCCATCCCGAACCGCCGCTTGTTTCCCGCTGGTTTTGGTTTTGGTTTTCCTGGTTATCCATGAAATAAAATTAGAAGATGTAAAGTAATTGTAATGATATTTTGGATTTGGTCAAGCCGGTTTGATATTGTTATCAGTTATGGCTCAGCACATTTTTAATTTGTCTTAAATGATGGTTGCAATGGCTATTATCAGTTTCATCAAAAAGCCAACCAAACAATTCAGGGTAAGCTCGGAGCTTTTCCTCACCAATTAAATCAATTTGTTTTTGCGTTACATTTTGCCATTTCTCAAATTCCTCTATTAATTGGCTTGGCGTGTAATTTTTATAAAACTCAACCGCTTTCTGATTAAAATTGTCGTAATCATCAGTCTTCATAAACCAGGGGGCTTGTCTTGTCTTCCAGATTTTCTTGATGGTTTCCGGATCATCCTTCTCCCAACCTACCATATGGGCCACAACGTCTTTTACGGTCCATTTCTCTGTGGCCATCTTATTCCAGTCTTCGGCCTTGAGTTGTTTTAAATAATCAATAAAGTCAGTTTTAATCATACCCGATAAAATCCTTAAATGCCCGCCTCCGTCAAACTACGGCGCGTAGCCTTCGCTTTTTTTAATAAACACTATCATTTATCAAAGCTTGTTAATTTGTGGCGAAGCCAGCCGAAGCTTTAGCGAAGGCTGGTGGGCATTGCAGGATTCAAACCTGCGACCTTTGCAATGTGAATGCAACGCTCTAACTTCACCCCCACACCAATGGTGGATACGACAGGACTCGAACCTGTGACCTCGCCGATGTGAACGGCGCGCTCTAACCAGCTGAGCTACGCATCCTAAACATTGGTGTGGGGGCAAGCCTGAGCTAATCATCCAAATCTTCAAATTTATCCGATGCTGGGTGAAATATACCACTATTTCAGGCTTAATTGCAAGCGCCGGATGGGAGCCTTAACGATTCCCGATTTTTAAGCTATAATTACCAAGAATCCTATGCCAAACCTAGACTCAATAAATCCAAAAAAGTTTTCTCCGCCGCCCAAAGTTATCGTTTCCCCGGTGCCAAACAGGCCGCAGCAGGGCAGCCTGATAAGATCCGGGCAAAAAAAATCCGGCAAGAAAATTTTAAAAAAAATCCTGCTGTCCATTGTCTGCCTAATAATAATTTTAGGCGGAGTGGTTTTTATACGGGCGGCCAATTTATCGCAGAAAATTTTTGTCGGCCAAAAAACCACTTTTTTCGGCAAAATTGTGGATTTGATTCGGGGCGGCGGGGACAACGGCCAGCTAATTGGCGAAAATTTGGGGCAGATTAACGTTTTGCTTTTGGGTGTGGGAGGAGAGGGGCACGACGGGCCTTATTTAACCGATACGATGATTCTGGCGCAAATTCGGCCGGACATTGGCGAAGTAACATTAACCTCCATCCCCAGGGACTATTGGTCGGATATGCCGGACGGCGGGCAGGAAAAAATTAATTCCGCATTTTCCGAAGGGCTGGGCAGTAATATGGATTGGGACCAGGCCGGCTTATACGCGCGGCAAGTGGCACAAAATCTTACCGGACTGCAAATCCCCTACTTTGCCGTTATGGATTTTTCGGGTTTTGTTCAGGCCATAGACCAGGTCGGCGGTTTGGATATTACCGTAGATCGCACCTTTACCGATTATCAGTACCCCGACAGCGGCACCGGCTATTTGCCGCCGGTTACCTTTACGGCAGGCCCCCAGCATATGGACGGCGCCACCGCTTTGGAATTCGCGCGTTCGCGCCACGCCGCCGGCATTGAAGGAAGTGATTTTGCCCGCAGCCAAAGGCAGCAAAAAATTATTGACGCCTATAAACAAAAAGTCTTAAGCGGCAATATTATCGGCGACGCCAACAACCTTAATTCGCTTTTGGGTATTTTTGCCGACCATTTCCACACCAATATGACGCCGGCGGAAATTTTCCACATTTACAGTTTAACCAAAGACAAAAATATGCAGACCCTGTCTTTGAGCCTGGATCCCGACACCGGGCTGATTTGTCCGGAAATCACGGCTTCCGACGGCGCTTACATACTTACACCATGCCCAGGCAAAAGTGTTGAAGACATCCAAAACTTTTTTAAAAACAGTTTCAGCATCGGAAAACTTACTCAAGAACAAAGCACGGTTTGGCTGGCCGACTCCACCGGTGACAGCCAGGCTTACGATACCGCTTTCCGCGACCTTACCGACGCCGGCATTATGGTGTATCAGCTGTCTTACAGTAAAGACAACCTTCCCCAAACCATTGTCTACCAGGTTGACCAAAAACCGGCCACGACGGAATTTATAAAAAATACTTTGAACGCGACCGAGGTCACCCTGCCGCCGCCGGGAGTTACGGTTACCAAAGGGAAGGTTGACGTGATTGTGGTACTTGGCCAAAACGCGCCGTCCGAGCCCGCGCCGACTCCTTACGTGGCCCCGCCGGCAATGCAAAATACCACGACGCCGGACATTTCCACTTCAACTCCCGCGACAACGACACCGGCTAACATGGCAATACCTTAAGATAAATTTCTAAATTTTACACCGAGGCGTCATCCTGAGTCCCGAATGCATCTGAGGGACGAAGGATCTCTAAAACAAAAGAGAGATTACTCATTCAGATGCATTCGCTCGGAATTACGCCAGTATCGTATTTAATCTGCAAAATAGATAACAGCCTTATGAACAAACCCTTACCGATTGTCGCAATCGTCGGCCAGCCCAACGCCGGCAAATCCAGCCTGCTGAATAAAATTGCCAAACGGCCCATGGCCATAACCTCGGACGTGGCCGGAACCACACGCGACCGCCAATATATAGACACCTCTTGGAACGGAGTGGATTTTACTTTGGTGGACACCGCGGGGCTTTCTTTAAATCCCGGCGATGAACTGGAGTTAAATTTACTAAAACAAATTAATGTTGCTTTGGACGAGGCGGACGCGATTATTTTGGTGGTAGACGGCAAACAGCCGGCGCGGGCGATTGACCAAAATATTTTAAAAAAATTCCGCCGGATAAAAAAACCCATTGTGCTGGCGGTTAACAAACTTGACGGGTCCTCGCAGTGGAACGAGAAAACTGCGGAGTTTCAATCCTTAGGAATAAAAAATCTTTTTCCGGTTTCGGCGCTAAACGGCCGGGGCATTGGGGATATGCTGGATTGCGTTGCATCGGTCGTCCCCGTAGGGGAGGGTTTGAAACCCTCCCCTACCGAGGATAACAATTCCATAATAAGCCGAGGGTTACCCTCGGAACCCGAGGGTAACCCTCGGGCTCCGATAGCCGTTTCAATTGTCGGCAAGCCCAACGTGGGCAAATCCAGCATTTTTAACAAAATTCTAAAAGAAGAGCGCGTTGTAGTCTCCCCTATTGCCGGCACCACCCGCACAGCCATAGACAGCGACATAACAATTGACGGCCAGGAATACACTTTTATAGATACCGCCGGACTAAAAAAGAAAGAACATAGACAGGAACAGCCCGATGTGTTTGCCGGCTTCCAAAGTTTTAAATCCATCCGCCGCAGTGACATTTGTTTTTTTGTGATTGACGCGTCCGAAGAAATTACCAAACAAGACCAGCGCGTAGCCAATGAAATAATCAATATGCAAAAAGGCTGTATCATCCTCGCCAACAAGTGCGATCTTTTGCAGTCTTCCCTCTCCCCGATGCAGAGAGGGGGGAGGGTTAGGGAGGGGGTTAGATCTAATGATATCGGCCGCCCCAACGACGACCAATATCAAACCACCCGCGACTACATTAGCCACCACTTTCCCTTTTTATGGATGTGCCCCCTATTTTTTGTCTCCGGCCTGACAGGAGAAAATTTAGAGGAAGCCATAAATGCCATAAAACCGATTTTTGAACGCCGCCACAAAACCATCGGCCCCGATCAATTAAATGAATTTCTCCAAAACGTCCTTAAAAAAAATCCGCCCAAACTCCTGCGCGACCAAAAAAAACCCAAAGTCTTCAGCCTCAAACAAATTGCAACCAACCTTCCCCTTTTTGAGCTTCTGGTCAACCACTCCGGCGCCATTTCCCAGCAATTCCGTAAATTCCTGGAAAACTCCATAACAAAATACCTAGACTTTTATGGAACCCCAATTACGTTAAAACTCCGGGGCAAAGATAAAAAATAAACTTTTAAAATATAAAAAACCAGATACAAAAGAATCGGCGCGGACGTGCAAGTACGTCCGCGCCTTTCGATTTACAGCCTTCATCTCCCCTAGATGGGGAGGAACAATCCTCCTGATACCGTACTGCATGCGGAACGACCCAATGGTCCCCGCATATTTATCGTTTCTCCGAACTGCAAACCCTGCGACTCGCTGTTGAACTGGCGCAGGGAAAACCCGTACTCGGTTATTTGTTGCCAGACGGCGGGCATTCTCTGCTCGGGAGCGCCTTGGCCTTGGAGCATCGCTTCAATTTTTCCAACCCAGGCCGCGCAAGTGTCAACCCCGCCGGCAGCGCAAAACCAAAACTTCTTGGGCAAGTTGCGCTCCAACTGGAACATTGCCTCCGGGCTGAAGCCCTGGCAGCAGCCCGGAAAAAACAGGCCTGGGACAAAACCCTTCGAAACCCGCCTCATTAGCTCTCTGTGGCGGATGTTGGGATAAATCTGGACCGACTTCTGTAGCCTATAAGCCGCGTTCTTGTTCCGTTTGCCGAACCAACAATTAAACTTTCCCTCGGGTCTGACAAACAAGAAGGATCGCTCCAGGGCGCCAATGCAGGTTTCCAGCATCGTGCCGTAATCTTCGGACATCTGTGGAATCACGGTAACGAGAAAACAGGCATGCTTACCGCCAAGCAAACCAACGAACCGCTCGTCGCCGGTCAACCGAGACAAAGTCTCTTCCGCCCGCTCCTGCAAACCCGAAGCGGAAATCGGAATTCTGCGTTCAAATGCGTTTTCCAGCCTGGACAACGACCCAATACAATCCAGATCGTGTCTCGGCCAAAAACGGCTCCAGTCCGCGTCCACGACCGGCGCGGTAACACCGCAGGCCGACGGAATGAAGCGGCCGTTGCCGTCCACCAGTGAACGGTCTTTTGTTCGCACGCTGAGTTTGCCGGCTTCGTCCAGCGCCAACTCCACGTCATCGCGGAGCAAGGCTCGCCACACTTTGTCATCCAGCTTAGTACGTCCGGCCAACAATTGGCCAATAGTAACGTCCCCAAACCTCAGTTGAGGAAGACCATCCTGCTTAGCAAGCAAAACAGCCTTAACGCCATCCGGCCCACCCATCAAACCTAAAGCGGCCAAGGCTTCGTTAATCGTTGCTTCCGTATGCACCACAATTCCTCCTCCAGGCTATTTGCCCGGAATATTCGAACTTGCCACTGCCCGTGGCCCAGGTTCTTTTCCAGCTTTGAAAAGACATTTTAAAATATCACGATTTGGCGTGTTAGTCAAGATTATGATAAAATTCAACTAGTGCGCTTTAAAAAAGATTGTAAAAATTTATGAAACTTATAGTCGGTTTGGGAAATCCGGGGGAGAAATATAAACAGACGCGGCATAACGCCGGGTTTTTGGCTTTGGATTTTTTACTGAAGGACGACGGCTTTATGAAGGCCCAACCGAGCAGAGAGTTTAAATCGGAAATGTATACCTGGGCAAACGGCGACGAAAAAGTTATTTTTTTAAAACCGCAAACCTATATGAACGACAGCGGCCAGGCGCTTAAGACCATCTGTAATTTTTATAAAATGGACTTGCCCAAAGACTTGCTGGTTGTCCACGACGATACCGATTTGCCCTTTGGCGAAATTAGAACGACCGATTCATCTTCATCTGCCGGGCACAACGGCGTTCAGAGCATTATAGACAACCTGGGCACGCAAAATTTCCATCGCATACGAATCGGTGTGGAAACACGGCGGTCCCGCGATGACTTGCCCACCGACGCCTTTGTCCTGCAAAATTTCAGCGATCAAGAAATAAAAAAACTCCGGGAAGAAATCCTTCCAGAAGTTGAAAAAAAGATTAAGAGTTTTTTAAGACTCGCAACTTTATAACTTTATAAACTTTCAACTTGCAAACAAAAAAACCGCAATGCGGTTTTTGTTTGCACCCACTACCCCACTTGCAAGTGAAAAGTTGCAAACAATCGTCTACAAACCTTTGCTTGGTGTTTGAGCCGGTAATAGGAGGGATGATACCAACTCTCGCGACTTGCAAATAGGGTATTGGGCACAGATGAGGTAATAGGTTGTAAGGCGTGGCCGCCGGTAAGGTAGCAAGTAATAAGTTGTCAGTTACATACTACTAATACCTTATTACTTTACCGGCCGCCATGCCCTAAAACCTAAACCTTTTTTAGATAAATAAAAACCTCCCCTTTTTTTTATTTTGATTTATATATCATTGTACTCCTTTTTTTGGTTTTTGTCAAGCCACTTTGAGGTAAACTTAAAAATCTGGCTTAAAGCAGGGTTTTATATAGACCGATAACCAAAAATGGTTTATAATTTTAATGAGCTCAAGTTTTGTAAAAAGACTTTTATTCTTGTATGGATTTTAGCGATTCCCTGTATTTACACGGCTTAAATTTATTACCCCAATTTGGCCCGGCCAGATTGGGGCTTTTAGCTAAGCGCTTTGAAAATTTTAAAGACGCTTTTTTGGCATCGGAAAGTCAACTGACAGCCGCAGGACTGGATCCGGAAATCGTCACAAATTTTCTGGCTTTGCGGGAAAAAATAAATCTGGAGCAGGAGTCGGAAAAGCTGGCCAAAGAACAAATTAAAATTTTAAGCTTTAAAGACAAAAATTATCCCAAACTGCTTTTGGAAATTCCAAAATTGCCGCCCATCCTTTATTATAAAGGGCAAATGGAAACCGCGGACGAACTTTGCGTGGCCGTGGTCGGCACCAGAATGATAAGCAATTACGGCCGGACGATTATACCCGGATTGCTGGAGCCGCTGGTTGACGCGGGAGCGGTAATAGTTTCCGGCATGGCCTTTGGCGTGGATTCCGCCAGCCATGAAGTAGCGATCAAAAAAAATCGGCGGACCATAGCCGTGCTAGGAGGCGGCTTGGACGAAAAAAGTTTATACCCAAAACATCACGCCCTGCTGGCCCAGCAAATTCTGGATAACGGCGGCGCGCTGATTTCCGAGTACCCCATAGGCACGCCTAACTTCAAGCAAAATTTTGTGGCGCGCAACCGGATTATTTCCGGAATATCCATTGCGACCATCGTGGTGGAATGTGATTTGCAAAGCGGCACGCTGATTACCGCCAAGCACGCGCTGGATCAAAACCGCACGGTTTACGCCGTGCCTGGGCCGATTTACTCCCTAACTAGCCAGGGTCCGAATAATTTAATTAAAATGGGCGCCAAACTAATTACGGAAGCCAACGATATTTTTCAGGATTTAAATTTGGCGAACCTGCCCGAACAAAAAGCCGCGCAGGCCATTTTTGGCGATACCAAAGAAGAATCGGCCATATTAAAACTCTTAAATTTTGAACCTGTTATAATAAACGAGCTAATAAAGCAATCCGGCCTGGAAGCCTCGACCGTATCCTCGGCTTTGACTTTTTTGGAAATGAAAGGAAAAGTCAGGAACTTGGGCGGACAGCAGTATGTGCTTAGCAGATAAAATTACCCGGCACGGCGTCATCCTGAGGGAGCGCCGCCGACCGAAGGATCTCATCAAGGTTAGAGATTCTTCACTCGGATGCACTCATTCAGAATGACGCCAATAAAACACATGCAAAAATATCTAAAAATTATTATTCCTACTCTTCTGGTCATCGCGGCCATTTTAATTGTTTACTATAAACTTCCCGCGCTCTTCCATCCCCATACCAGCATCACCAAATTTGCCGACACCTCGGACGGCAGTTTGGAAGATTACTACCAGCTTGGACAAAGCTTGTCTGTCCGCGGAACCATTGCCGCGACTTCCGCGACTTTTTTGGCCGTGGGCGATATTATGCTTAGCCGCAATGTGGCGGCGGCCATTCAAAAATCCGGCGACGTTGATTTGCCGTTTAGCAATATATCCAATTTATTAAAATCAACCGATTTTAATTTCGGCAATTTGGAATCTCCTGTGTCCCCTCCCTCCCCCTCTGGGGGAGGGATTAAGGGAGAGGGTGGCATCATCGGCGGACATTCCCTGTTATTTGGCGCGCCTGCTGATTATTTAAAAAGCCTCTCCGATTATAATTTTCAAATTATCAACCTTGCCAACAATCACGCTTTTGATCAGGGACTGGCGGGTATAGATGTTACCCGGTCAACCTTGGATAATCTTAATATTGCTCATGAGGGCACAGGCGATGATCTTGATCAAGCCTGGACGCCGGCTGTAGTTGAGGCCAATGGAATTAAAATCGGATTCATTGGCGCGTCTTACGCGTCAACAAATGACGGGGGCAAAACAACAAATAATTACGTTGCTCGCATTGAGGACTTGCAAAATCTTAAATCCGCGATCTTAAATCTTAAATCCCAGGCGGATTTTATCGTGGTTACCATGCACGCCGGCACGGAATACACCCGAACGCCCAACCAAGCGCAAATAACTTTTGCCCACACCGCCATTAACGATGGCGCGGATATAGTCATTGGCGCGCACCCGCACTGGATACAAACTATAGAAAAATATTGTCCGGGGAATGACGCCGCCGTAGGGGAGGGTTTGAAACCCTCCCCTACAACAGGACAAAATTGCAAATACATTTTCTACAGCCTGGGCAATTTTATTTTTGACCAAAACTTCAGCCAGGAAACTATGCAAGGCTTAACCCTAAAAATCACGCTTTCCAAATCCGGCTCATCCAACCCCCAAGCTCCCGGCGCCGCAAGCCTGGATGATTTGCAGGGCTCGCGCATTCCCGCAACTCTGGAATCAATCGAGCTCTTGCCTATCATTATCACCAACTCCCAACCCCGTCCGGCGACGGCTGATGAAACGAAAAAAATATTGCAAAAAATCGGACAAACGAGTTTCATTATCAAACCATAAAAAAGAGGGCGACCGAAGCCGCCCACCCAGACAAAGCCCTGATTATTGAAGGCTGGGATCTGGAAGCTGCTGGTCAGGAAGTACAGCCACTTCACAACCGGCCTGCTCCAGGCTCGTCTGTTGAGCCTTTGTCAGGGGAGCCTGAAAAAATTCCGACGAGAGGAGTATGGTATCTCCTTCCATTACTCCAAATCCCGCAAGATTTGCAGCCAGGTCCTCCATCGTCATCCCGACAGCCGGCGAGATCATACAACTTTGGCTACCCGATTCCATTTGAAAACCTCCTTTCCACCCGAATTTTGTTTGCCAGTATCATACTCTCTCTCCTTAAAAAAATCAAACAGCCCAAGACTGGATCCCGAATATTTTTCACGGCTTTTGATAATCCCCAAACGTGAAAAATTCCGGGATGACAACACTTAGATTCAACGATGAATCAGCGTAGCTATCGGCGACAAATCAGCGGAAGGCGGATAACCACGTTTGACAAATATTTTTTTTATGGTTAAACTCACTTTTGTATTCAAGATATCAATAGACTGATCCATACGAATGATACTAATAATACGGATTGCCGACGTCAAAACGCATCAGTATTATTAGTATCATTAGTATTCAAATCCGTATATCAGTATCATATAAATTTATGAGCAAGCCGATTATTATAGTGGAGTCACCTACCAAAGCCAGGACCATTAGCCGTTTTTTGGATGGCAATTATATTGTCAAAGCCAGCATGGGGCATGTAAGGGATTTGCCAAAATCCAAATTATCCATAGACGTTAAACACGACTTTGAACCGGTCTATATTATTCCGCCCAAGGCCAAGGAAACCGTGGCGGAATTAAAGGCGCTTAGCAAAGACGCCTCCTCTATTATATTGGCGACTGATGAAGACCGCGAAGGAGAGGCCATTTCCTGGCATTTGGTGCAGGCTTTGGGTTTGG
>CAZQFQ010000013.1:0-32400 GCA_964592725.1 uncultured Candidatus Saccharibacteria bacterium
GATACTCATTTCTCCGGAGGCAAACAAGGCTTCTTCTCTTGAAAATATTTATCCTCCAAACAATTTTAAAGAGCTAAAATTTAACCTGCCGGCCTCGACTAGACTTTGCTTTAACGAGTCTAGGCGGGCCACATTTTTGGCAGATTAACTTGCAATTATACGCTATTTTGACTTTTTTGTCAACAGTAACAACCAAAAAACCGCATATTTTTGCGGTTTTGTTCCCACTTTCTACTTTCTTCTTTATACTTTTAACTCATCTAACCCTCCCCCGCAACGCGAAAGACCTCCTCCACATCCGTCAGTCCCTGCAACGCCTTTAGTAACCCGTCCTGGACCATGGTTATCATCCCCTGGGACACGGCCACTTTTTTGTATTCGGCCATGGAGGAATTTTCTTTTAAGATTAGCGCCTGGACAGCTTCGGTATTTTCCAAAACTTCGTAAATGCCCACGCGGCCGTTGTAGCCTAAATTGTGGCACTGCTCACAGCCGGCGGAATGGTAAAATTGCAGCTCTTTGGGCAATTCAACTTTGGCGATTTTTGGGATTTGTTTTAAAACGTAATGGATTTTTTCCATTACCGTGGGCGAAAGCGCCGCTGGTTTTTTGCAGTTCTGGCACAGGCGGCGGACCAAGCGCTGGGCAAGGACGGCAGATAAAGCCGGCGCGGCCACAAACGGCTTAATGCCCATATTCATCAGGCGCGGAATGGCTCCGGCAGCGTCGTTGGTATGAAGGGTGGAAAAAACCAAATGGCCGGTCAGCGCGGCCTGCAGGGCTGTCTCCGCGGTTTCCTGGTCGCGAATTTCCCCGACCATTACAATGTCCGGGTCCTGCCGCAGGATGGCGCGCAGGCCTTTGGCAAAATCAAAATCATGATTGTGGTCAATGGGCGTTTGCACAATCCCTTCCAATTTATATTCCACCGGATCTTCCAAAGTTATTATTTTTACGCCCGGTTGGTTAAGCTCGTTTAAAAAAGCGTAAAGCGATGTGGTTTTGCCCGAGCCGGTGGGGCCGGTGGTTATGACCATGCCGTTGGGTTTTTGCAATTGCCGCTCCACAACTTCCAGCGCCTGCGCGGAAAAACCCAAGTCTTTTAATTTTAATGTGCTCGCGCCGGTTCCAAGCAAGCGCATAACCAGTTCTTCGCCGTAAGCGCTGGGCAAAATTGACACGCGCACATCTATGGCTTTGCCCAAATAATAAAAAGTTATGCGACCGTCCTGCGGCGCGTCTTCCACATTTAATTTTAATTTGGATAAAACTTTTATTCTGGTTACTATAGAGCGCTGGAGGTCTTTGCTTATATGCAGCATATCCTGGAGCACCCCATCCACGCGGAAACGGAGTTTAAAAAAATGCTCTTCCGGCTCCAAGTGGATGTCCGATGCTTTGTAAAACATCCCGGCGCCAAAAATAATTTCAAGCAGAGAACTGGCATTGTGTTTTTTTTGCTCGGCTTCAACTGCCATCGCCTTTAGCAGTTCCGCGTAATTTTCCTCTTTTTCCACGCGCAAAACTTCCTCGGTCGCGGCCTTGGGCCTAAGGACTTTGCTAAAAAACTTCAGCGTCTGCGCCAAGCTTATTTTGGAAATATAATATAGAGTGATTTTATTTTTGGCGGACAGCTCTTTTATTTTTTCCAACAAAAGCGGGTGGTCGGGCTGGGTGGTGCCAATTCTTAAATCTGTGAGATCTTTATAAAAAGGCACGGCGCACATCTCGCCGGCTTCTTTTTCCGTAAATATGCCGAGCACGCTTAAATCCACCGGGAAATTATGCAAATCAATATAAGGCAAGCCCAAGGACGCGGCCTGCGCCTGCGCTTCTTCTTCCGCCATTTTGCGGTTTAACTCGTTTAAGCTCTCCTGCAATTCCTGCGGGGTGCTGGATAGAAATTTATTGGACATTTTGTTTCTGATTTTTCGTTACTCTTGCTCCAAAACTTGCCTTAACTCAATGATATCTTCCTTGGCCGCCTTCCAAACTTCTCTCATATCCACTCGCATATAATCATGAATTAAAAAATCCCTCATACCAGCTATTCTTGTCCAGGGAATGTGGCCGTGGCGGTCTTTAAATTCTTCCGACAGTCGTTTAGCGGCTTCTCCAATAATTTCCAGTTCGCGAGTTACCGCCATTTGAGTTTTTAAATCTTTTTCAAACTGTTCAAAAACCATACCTTGTATAAAGGCTCCGATTTCTGAAATAGCTTCCAGCATATGATTACAATAAATCCGATCTCGCTGTTTGTCCATATAATATTTGCAAATCTTTTTTTATAACAGGGGCCAAATATTTGCTTAAACTTCGCTCCGTTACCAAATCTACTTTCTTTCCAAGGCTGTCCTGTAATTCGTAAGCTACGCCAATATGATCCAACAAGGATATATCTTTCCCAAAACGCACCAAAATATCCACGTCACTATTAGGACCGGCGTCGCCTCTTGCGACCGAACCAAAAACCGCCGCGTATTCAACATTATTAGCGCGAAGGATCGGAATAATTTTATGTTTTAATTCTTCCATGCTCATAAATATATTATACCATTTGTCTAAAATAAAAAAAATAGCGCCGGAAGTTGCCCGCTTTGGGTCTTCCGGCACATATAGGATTACTTCCCCTCCTTCGATCGTTCAGTCGGGCCGCTCGTCAGAAGGTGTTTCCTGCCCGCCGCCGCTTTTTTTGGCAGTAACAAGGGCGCGCGCCTCTTTCAAACTCGGAAGTACCCGTACTTCCAGCTCCCCGATTATGTAGTCGAGTCCCACGTCCATGTTTGAATCCGTCCTCCACCCGGCCGGCGCCGGCCCTCCCCCGATCAGGGCAAAGACGTCCCCAGCCAATTCGACCATCTTTTCCTTAGCATATCCCAACTTAACTTTGAAATCCCTCTCTTCTTGAGGTGTCATACCTCCTCCTTCTTCTTCCGAATTTGATTCTCGAAGCTGTCGTCAAAACTTACCAGCAAATTCCAAAACCAAATAAGTGGGACTGCGCTACACGCTTTTGATGGTGTCTAAAAATCTAGTTTCCAGATTTTCCAGACTTTCGTTCTCAAAATTTTGCTCTATTATTTTATAATTACCCATGGTTTGGTTCAAAATTTGAACGCCGGAGCCGAGAGCCTCAACCAATTTCTGCATAGGCACCTGTTCGTGAACGGCTAAAATCAACCTTTCGGAATTTTGCGCCGACTCGGCAAGCAAGGCGATAATATTGTAACCGCTGATGTTATCCATAAATTCCGCCAAAACCGGTAAAAGCTCGCTTTGTCCGGCGCCGGCCCGCTCAAAATCCGACTGGCCCAAAATTGAGTAGACAATTTTTTTCTCTTCCAAAATTTTCATCCTGGCCAAAGCGCGGCCCCAAAGCTTAAGCAGAGGCATTGATTTGGTCTTGTAAATATTTTTAACAATCTCCTGCTGGCGCGCGCCCAAAGCCACCAGTTCGCCGGCTTTTAAAAACGCCTTAGGCGTGGTTTGCACGTGCTGAAAACTGCGGGTAGAAGAAATTATCCCGAGCAGTAAGCAAGTGGCAATATCCTGGTCCATTAATTGCTGTTCGTATTTTTGCAAAAGTTCGGCCAAAATTTCGGCCGTGGAAGTCAAAGTAATATCCACCAAATTTATCTGGCCAAAATATTCATTATCCGGATGGTTGTCTATGTTTATTTTCGGCGTTTCAAAAAATAGGTCGGCATTTTGTTCATAAAGGCCGCCTAAATCTTCCAGAGATTTACATCCAAAAACAAAAATTAAATCTACGGGGAATTTTTCCGTGGAAAAACTTAAATCCTGCGGAGTAAATTCCTCGCTTTTGGCTTTTAAAAAGATTTGCGCCCTGTCGGCCGAAGTCTGGTAGCTGATTTCTTCCAATTTCTTTACCGAAGTGTCAACCGTAACCACCAGGCTTTTGCCCGCGCTTATTTGATTTGATACCGCTTCCGCCCCGGGCAAAAATTTTAGATTTTCGGCTACCCGGCCGCCGCTGGCCGTTAAAACATCCTTTTGCAGCTTAACCAAAAACAGCCTAAGCGCGAGGCCGCAGGCCAAAGCATCCGCCGAAATATTTTGGGGCAGCACAATCAGGATTTTATTGCTTTTCCTGATTTGTTCAAAAATTTGCTGTTCTATAGGAGTATCCATAAGTCGTCTACTAAATACTAAATTTTACTAAAAGTACGAAATACGAAAATGACATTCAGGTTTAGTATTTAGTACCTTTCGTATCTTTTAGTATTTCGTAGGGTGAATCGGATTCATCAGTATAGCTAATTTCGTCCGCCTCGTCAATGCGATAAAAATGCTGTAAAATAAGGCTACTATGAATAAGCCTAAAACTGTCACTTTAAACGAGATTCCCTCTCTGGCCAAGGCCTTGGCGGCCAACATAAAAGGCGGGGAAATTTTTGCCTTGGTAGGCCCGCTAGGCAGCGGTAAAACTACGTTTGTCCAGGCCTTGGGCCGGGAGCTAAAAATCAGACAAAAAATAACCAGCCCGACTTTTATTTTGCTCCAGGCTTTCCCGTTTAAATTGAAAACCGGAAAATCCGTGTGGCTGTATCATTTGGACTTATACCGCACAAAAAATTTTAGGGAAGTAAAAGCTTTAGGGCTTTTGGAAGTCTGGGGCCGGCCGGATACCGTTACCCTGATTGAATGGGCGAATAAAATAAAAAAGCATTTGCCGGAAAAAAGTAAAATAATAAAATTTGTGGGCTAGTGTAGCGGCGGCCACCGGCCGCCATTATTTGGAGGCCGGCGGTCTCCTCTACAAGGTATGGCTAACCATTGACGCAAATGAAAAATTTAATTTTTATAATTTTTGTTTTTGTTTTTTTGGCCTTTACCCCGGCTAAAGCCGTTTTTGCAAGTGCCCCAAACGGCAGTTTTTCTTTTACTTATAACGGGCAAACTTTTAACGTCAGCGCGGATACGCTCGCAAGCTGGCAGACACCGCAAACTAAGCTAAATTTAAATTCCGGGTCAACTAATTTTTGGGAACCTCTGCTTAACATTTTAGGGCGGGGTTTAACGGCGCAAAATTCCACCGCGTCCAATAGCTACAATCTGGGTTCTATCTACAATTATATCCAAAATTTATCATCCCAAATCGATGTAAGCGCCCAAGAGCCCGTGCTGGTAATCCAAAATAACCGCGTTACGCAATTTACCTTGCCGCAAGCCGGAACCCAAGTGAGTGTTTTTCAAAGTTCGCTGGCCGCTTTCCAGGCGCTGGAAACCGGAAAAAATTCCAGCGAGTTGGTCGCAAATCAAATCCCGCCGCAAACCTCGCTTTCCCAGACTAACAGCCTGGGCATTAACCAGCTCATCGGCGAAGGGGTTTCTAATTTCGCCGGCAGTCCAAATAACCGCCGCCACAACATTGCCGCGGGGATAGAAAAATTTAAAGGCCTATTAATCGCCCCGGGAGCGACTTTTAGTTTTGATAATAATTTAGGTCCGGTAACCGCGGACGCCGGCTTTTTGCCGGAACTGGTAATAGACAACGGCACCACCTTGCCGGAATTGGGCGGCGGTCTGTGCCAGGTTTCCACCACCACTTTCCGGGCGGCTATGGCCGCGGGCCTGCCCATAACGGATCGACGCAACCACGCTTACCCTGTGTCTTATTATTCCCCGCAAGGCACAGACGCGACCATTTACCCAGGCTCCGCGGATTTAAAATTTATTAACAATACGCCGGGCACAATTTTAATTTGGCCCTACGAAAAAGACAAAAACACTTTGGTATTTGATTTTTACGGCACCGACGACGGTAGAAAAGTTACTTTGGAAAAGCCCGTGGTCTACGACCGCAAAACCGACGGCAGTATGAAAGCCATTTGGACCAGGCTGATAACTTCGACCGGCGGGCAAACCGCCACCTCAACTTTCTACTCCAACTACCAATCCCCGGCCCTGTTCCACAAAACCGAAACCTTTGTTTCCGCCACAGGCACGCCCATTAGCGGGCTAAAAATGCCAACCGACTGAAATCCAATAAGCCACAATTTGATTAGCTAAGAGCCTGTTAATATAGTAAAATAAAGCTATCAGAATAACCTCCCCTAACCCCTCCTTTGCAAGGAGGGGGGATAAAGGCACTTATGATATCCTCAAACAAAGATCAAACTACACCCTTATCTGCCCAGCCCGAAGATCAGGAAGAAATTATTATAGAGCAGACTTTGCGGCCGCAGAGCTTGGTTGAGTATGTGGGACAGACCGGGGTGAAAAATAATTTGAAGATTATTATTCAGGCGGCCAAGCAGCGCAAGGAAGTTTTGGAGCATCTGCTGTTTTACGGTCCGCCGGGTTTGGGCAAAACCACGCTGGCTTTTATTGTGGCGCGTGAAATGGGCGGCAATATTAAAGTTACCTCCGGCCCGGCCATTGAGCGCGCCGGCGATTTGGCCAGCCTTCTGACAAATTTAAGCGAAGGTGATATTTTATTTATAGATGAAATCCACCGATTAAACAAAGCCGTGGAAGAAGTTTTATATCCGGCGATGGAAGATCACGTTTTGGATATTGTCCTGGGCAAAGGCCCGGGCGCGCGGAGCATCAGGATGGATTTGCCGAAATTTACTTTAATCGGCGCCACTACCAGAATCGGCCTCTTGTCTTCCCCCCTACGCGACCGATTTGGCGCCACCTTCCGCCTGGAATATTATACTTCCGAAGAGTTGCAAACAATTATCAGCCGTTCAGCCAAAATCCTTGATATCAAAACTGACAAAGCAGCCTGCGCATTACTTGCAGTCCGCTCCCGCTTTACCCCCCGAATTGCCAACCGACTTTTAAAACGTGCGCGCGACTTTGCCCAAGTCCGCGGGCATGGTACAATTACGGAAACGGCGGTTACCGAAGCCCTTAAACTCCTGGATGTCGACAACTTAGGCCTGGATAAAAACGACCGCCGCATTTTGGAAGCCTTAATTGAAAAATTCAACGGCCGGCCGGTTGGCCTATCGACTTTGGCAGCGGCCACAAGTGAAGAAGAAGACACCATAACCGACGTCCATGAGCCGTTCTTAATCCGCCTGGGGCTAATTACCAAAACTCCCAAAGGCAGGATGGCAACAGAAGCCGCTTACAGGCACTTAGGCGTTACGCCTCCGGCATCCGGCGAACAACAAAAAACGTTATTGTAAATTAATCTAATTATTCTAATTTTTAATTAGTCTAAATAAGCACCAATACCCAAGGCCAAAATCACCAAAACCGGCGCTCCGGGCATTAGACATTGTTTCATTGGGATTTATTTAGAATAATTAGGTTAATTAGAGCAATTAGAATAATTTTTTATGAATTCTACCCCTGCCAATCTCCTCATCTCCGGCATCTACTATGTAATCGTCGGCGTAATGGGATTTTTTTCTTTGTTCGGCGTTTATATTTTAATGCGCTACGGCAAGTCCGTAATTTTTTCTCTGGCCCTGACAATTTTATACGCCATTTTCTTTTTACAAATTCTGGCCGAAAGCTACGCCACTTTGCACACGTTAATAAGCTGATACCAATATACTGATCTATACTAATAGCTTCTAATAATACAGATAACTGCCATCAAAGCGCATCAGTATTATCCGTATCATTGGTATTCCAATCCGTATATCAGTATCATATAAAACTATGCCCCACAAACTTTTTCCCAGCCAGCAGGATGATGAAACAATTTATTTGGTGGTGCGCGAGCACTGGGTGCATTTAACGCTGAAAGTTTTGGTTTGGGTTTTTTTCGCCTTAATTTTGGTGCTGTTTAACCGCTTTAGCCAGTCAACTTTGCCGGGTCTGACGCAAGGAGTGTTAGGCCAGGGAACTTTATTGCTTACCCAGATTTACACTATGCTTTTGGTTTTGAGCCTATTTTTGATTTTTGTTTTTTATTATTTGAATATCCAGATTATCACAAGCATCAGGGTGGTTGATGTAAGCCAGGAAGGGTTGTTTAACCACGTGGTCTCTGAACTCCACATAGACAAAATTGAAGACGCCACCAGCCAGACCGTGGGCATTTTAGGGACAATTTTTAATTACGGCAATGTTTTTGTCCAGACCGCCGGCACAGTGGATCGTTTTGAATTCCACAACGTGCCAAACCCGGCGGCCATAGAAAAAATGGTTTTAGACCTTTACGAAAAAAATTCCAATCTTGCCAAATCCGCGGCGGGGGTATAAAGAACAATTGACAATTAACTTAAATTGCGGTCGTTAATCGTTAATCGTTATGGTTACAGTAGCAATTTCCGGGGGTTTTGATCCCATTCACATCGGCCATATTGAATTAATGCAGGAAGCCAAAGCCCTTGGCGACAAGTTAGTCGTGATTATTAATAATGACAACTGGCTAAAAAAGAAAAAAGGATTTGCTTTTATGGACGAAGGTGAGCGTAAGGCCATTGTGCAAGCCGTTCGTTATGTTGACGAAGTGGTTTTGACAAATCATCCTGAAAATCCTTCCAATATGTCGGTCTGTGCTGAACTGGAAAAACTCAAGCCTGATATTTTTGCCAACGGCGGTGACCGAAAACCGGACGGCGATCCTATTCCCGAAGTTGAACTTTGCAATAAGCTTAGTATAAAATTAGTCTACAACGTCGGCAAAAGCGGAAAAATCCAAAGCTCCAGTGACCTGGTAAGACGCGCGCACGAAGTTGACCCAAAAGCAAAAAAATAGCAATACCTTTTTCCCCTCTCCCTATGGGAGAGGGTCGGGCCTGCCCGCCATGCCTACTTTTGGAAGTAGTGGATATTGGTAGTTGTGTCAGACTTCGACAACCGTCTAAACTTTGTAAATAGGCGTAGGCAGGCGGGGTGAGGGTTTCCAAGAAAACGACCGGAAAACTTTTTTTAAGTTTTCCGGTTTTTTATTAATAAATAGGGGTAAAATCTTACTATTGACCCCATTAGAAATTATTAAAAAATGATAAGTAACCTTGTTTAAGTATATATCAATTTTTAAATCCACCTTGTATATAAGTATTTCTAACGGGGTTGACAAATAATATGCTTTGTCATATCATATTTATTATATGAAGCCTTTTGATTGGGACCAAAACAAAAACAATTTGATAAAAACCACGCGAGGGGTAAGCTTTGAGGATGTTAGAATGGCATATTTAAACAACAAAATCCTTGACGACTTTCCAAATCCTAACCAAAAAAAATACCTCGGCCAAAGAATGTCAGTATTGGAAATAAACGACTATGCCTATTTGATTCCTTATGTTGAAAACGAAAGTGCAATATTTTTAAAAACAATGATTCCTAGCGGCAAAGCTACTAGAAAATATTTAAGAAAGGAAAAGTATGGATCCCAAATATAAACAAACTGACTTTGGCTACGAACTGGATGATTATGAGGCCGAAATCGAGGAGGCTTTAGATAAAGGCGAGTTTAAACGCGCCCCGGATTTTGAAGCGCAAAAAATAAAGCTAATGGCCGCGGCCAGGGCCACTATGGAAAAAGTTAAAAATATTAATATCCGTATTTCCCAAGGCGATCTTTTTGAAATCCAAAACAAGGCTAGAAAACAAGGCATCCCCTACCAGACGTTAATATCATCCCTAATTCACCAATACTCCAACAACCAAATAGACTACAACGTCCTGCGCGAACCCCGCGCGCCATACCCAATCTCCAAACCAAAACCCAAGCCCAAAAAAAAGAGCGGCAGCTAGCCGCTCTTTTTATCTTATAACCTTCCACTCTTTGCTGTGGGATTTGTCAAAGACGCCGGCTTTAAAACCGTTGGTAAACCATTCCCAGTAGAGCCTTGGCCAGCCGATTTTGTGCGGGCGGCGGCCGGTGTGGTAAAGCAAAAGCTTGGGATCGGTTTTAGTGCGGCCAAGTTTGGCTATCCTGACAAATAAGTCCATATCTTCGGTAGCAACCAGGTGCTCTTTATAACCGCCGAGCTTTCTAAAAATATCGGCGCGGATCATTTGGAATTCGCCGCAAGTCGCGCCGGTGTGAAAAATGTTGTTCTGCAAATAAAACATGCAACCCGAAACTATCACGTAACCCACTAAGTCGGCCCAGGTCTCCATTTCCGGGAAAACGCGCACCCAGCCGCTTAAAGCCAAAAGATTTTGCTCGTCTTTAAAGTGCTCTAAAGCGCGCTTAAAAAATTTGTCCGGCTCCGGAACGTAAACGTCGGCGTCTAAAAAAACTAAATACTCGCCGGCGGCAACTTTTGCCCCGGCGTTGCGGCCTATGGCAATTGTTTGCCTTTGTCCGGAATTATTTTCCACAACTTTGTCCGCGTATTTTTTTGCAACCTCAACAGTCCGATCTTTGCTGCCGCCGTCGGAAACAATAATTTCATAATCAAAAACGGTTATTTGTTTAAGATTTTTTAAAATCTTTTCAATAACCGATTCTTCCTGCAGGGTTGGGATAATAAAAGAAAAAGTCACAGTCTACTTTTAATAAGCAGGGTTTTAAAAAAGCGGCTGGCGCCATAGAGCAGGCCGACCATTAAGGCGGCCAAACCGATTAAAAAAACAGCCTTAAACCCTTTGTTGATTACAGTATAAAGATTGCCGAAAAAATAACCCACAGCAAGCAGAATGCCGGTCCAAATAAATCCGCCCAAAAAATTAAACAAAGCGTACCGTTTAAACTGGATGCGGATGATCCCCGCGGTCAAAAGGGTTGCCATGGCAAACCCAAAGCCCATGGTAATTTTGGAAATAAATAAAATTTTGTCCTGGTGCCTGTGAAAAAAAGTCTCAACTTTTTCTATAACTTCCGGAGTCAGGCTAAAATATTTGCCGAAGCGTTCCACAAAGCGCCGGCCGCTGTAATAACCTATCCAATACCAGGCAATGTCCGCGACAAAATCACCGAGCATTAAAGAAAGATAAATCGGCCAAAAATAAAAAAAATTCAGCCGAAGCAAAATGCCGCTGGCCACCATTACCATGGGCCCTTCAACCATCGCTAAAACAAAAGTTAAAAGGTAACGGTAATACGACAGTCCCGCCAAAAAATTTTGGATAATTCCAAAAAGAAAATTCATACTTCTAAACTTCCACGTAAATTGCGTAAACCACTCGCTTGCCGATTATTTCATTTAACGCGGCGATTATCCGCTCGGCCATAAGTTTAATTTTATAAGCGGCCTCGCGCGACAGACAGGCAACCGTTAAAACCCCTCTGTTAAAATCCACCGCCTGGGTTTGGCTTTGCGCTTCCTCTATAAATCCGGAAACAACCTTTTGCCAGCTGTTTATTGTCTTTTGCCGGTAAAGGACGTTTTCTAAATGATACTCCTTGGCGGTATTTTTTAAAAGCTTGCCGATTGGGGTAAAGCCCTTGTTATAATTTTGATTAGATGACATTTTAGTTTCTTATTAAATCTGGGCTTCTTTTCACGGATAGGCCAAGGGGCTGGGAAAATTTGTTTTGCTGATCGCATGGCCTAGCTAATCAGTTACGTAGCCAGGGGTGGCCGGTAAAATTTTTTTGCCCCGCGCGTTGCCGAAAATAACGCCTGCTACTATTTAAATTGTTTCTAGGCAAAGCGTAAGGCAAAACAAATTTTATCCGGCCACCCCTGGCCTATCCTTAATGAACCTTTTTGCTAGAACCTATTTTAAAAATAATTTGTAGGCGAAATTACAGGATTTTGAGCGGATTGGCCCTTAACAAATTTTGACGTTTAGCCGAAGCTAAGCGGAAAAATTTTTAAGGCCAAGACGCCAAAATCCTGGAATTGCAGCCCGAAGGATTTTTAAAATAGGTTCTAGCTATCCTACTTCCACTTCTTCCTCTTCCATGGCCGGGGTCAGGGTTATATGCTGGGCCGGCATTTCCAAAGGATGGGTGGTGGTAATAAAGGTTTGGAATTTGCCTTGAAGGTATTTTAACAGGAAAGTGCGGCGGGTTTCATCAAGCTCCGACAACACGTCGTCCAAAAGCAAAATCGGCTTTTCGTCCCCGTCGCTTAAAAATTCCAGCTCCAAAATTTTTAACGCCAAAACCTGGCTGCGGAGTTCCCCGCGCGAGGAAAACGGCGACAAAAACAACCCGTCGCTCATTAAAGAAAAATCGTCGCGATGCGGCCCGACCAGGCAAGTGGTTAAGAAGGCTTCTTTTCCGGCAACAGCCATAAGCTTCTGCCTATAGCTTTCGGAAATCTCCTCAAGGCTGTCCCCGGGCAAAGTATCGTATGACACCTCCACCGGCCGGTGAAAACCGGAGATAGTGGTGTAAATTTCCGCGATACTGGTATTCAAAAAACTGATTAATTTTTTTCTTTCCAAAATTATTAAGCTTCCCAGGGCAATTAGCTGCTGATTCCATTCCCCTAAATCCTCTCCCTGGCTCCTGCCCGTCTTGACGTCCTGCAGTAGGCGGGTTTTTTGAAACAGAGCTTTTTTATATTTTCCCAGCGCATCCAAATACTCTAAATTTCTTTGCGACAAAACCATATTTAAATATTTGCGGCGGGAGTCCGGCGACCGGCTGAACATATCCACGTCGGTGGGGTCAAATATTACCACGCTCAAAAAACCCTGGGCTTCGCGGCGCTTCTTTTTTACGCCGTCTATTAAAAAATTGGCATAAATTTTATCTCTTTTTTCCAAATATATTTCCAGGACGCGACTTTCTCCGGCCTTCTCCAAACTCAATTTTAACTCAAGGCTTGTGGAATCTTTTAAAAAAATAAACTCCGTGTCGTCGCGAAAAGACTTAAAAAGCGAGGCAAAATAAACCGACTCCAAAAGGTTGGTTTTCCCCACGGCGTTGGGGCCGGTTAGTACCACAATATCGCTTTTTATTTCAATGTTTAAATCCGGATAATTTCTGAAGTTTTTTATCTGAATGTTTTTTATTCTCATATAGTTCTTGTGGGCCGCTGATAGGTCGCGGATTACTACGCGGATCTGACGCGGAAGTAGTTTTTAAAGTATTAAAAATTTTTAACGCGTTTGGTTAATAAAATCCTTCTAAAAGCTATCTCAAAATTCCATTTTGGTTAAAATCGAGTAATTTTGGCCGTCTCAGCCTTAAAAATTTTTCCGCTTAGCTTCGGCTAAACGTCAAAATTTGTTAAGAGCCAATCCGCTCAAAATTTCTCAATTTTTTCTCAAAAGCTAATTTTGAGATAGCTTTTAATTATTATCTAAGCCCAAATACAACAACTCAGCATCTTTTCAGCGTACATATCAGCGACCAATCAGTGGGTCGCTAGCTCTTTATAGGCATAACCAAATAAATATAATCATTCCTGTCTTCCGGCACAACAAGGCTGGGGGAGTTGTCATCAGTCATTTTTAACAAAATATTTTGTGAACTAATTCCGTTTAAACAATCAAGTAAATAATGATAATTTAAAACCAAGGAGCCACCCTTTCCCTCTATTTTGGCAGGAAGCTCAACCGAGCCCCTGCCCAAATCTGAGGATTCCGCGTTTAAAACCACCTGTTGTTTTTCTTCGGAAAAGGCCATATTCACGCTATTCCCATTTTGTCCGAAAATCGCCACGGCCCGCAACGCGTTAACCAAAGAATTTTTTTCCACGGTTGAGGTTGTTGTAAAACTCGCCGGAATAATCTGCCGGTAATCGGGATACTGCCCGTCCACCAGACGGCTGATAATTTCGGTTTCGTTAAAATTAACAGACATTTGGGTTTCGGAAAACCTAATTTCCAAAGTTCCTTTTTGGTTAGCTATAATCCTGGAAAGCTCCTGGCAGGTTTTTTGCGGAACAATCACTTCCAAGTTTTCCGCGTTGTTCTGGGGGGCTAAGATTTTCTTTTCCGCCAGCCGGTAACGGTCGGTGGCCGCCAACCTCAACCCTCCTTTTTCACCGGCAAACAACACCCCTGAAATTTCCGGCTGGGTTTGGTTGGTTGAGGCCGCGAAAACCACCTGGTCAACGGCGGTTTTCAGCTCCTGCGCGCCTATAGTTAAAATGTTTTTCCCTTCCACCTGGGGGATTAAAGGAAATTCCTCGGCCGGCAGGGTTTTTATGTTGGTGTGATAATTTTCCGCCTCGACAAACAACTCTTTTCCTTTGCTTTGTAAGGTAATGTTTTTATTTGGAAGGTTGTTTATTAAATCAACCAGGGTTTTACTTGCTACTGTCGCTATTCCTTCCTCTTCCACCTTACATCTAATATTGTTGGTTATGGCAATCTCCAGGTTTGTGGAAGAAATTTTTAACAACCCATTCTCGGTTTTTAAAAGCAGGTTGTTTAAAATTGGGAGGGTTTGGGAAGAAGAAATTATTCTTCCCACAACCGAAAGTCCGGTTTTTAGATTTTCTTGGGTACAAATTATTTTCATACCATAATTAATTAATTTTAAATTTAAATAATTAACTACTCTAATAAGGTTGGTTGATTTGTGGATTGGGGCCGGAGGTTAATTAAAACCAAATGTTTTTTGTTTTTGCTTGTTACTTTTTAGTGGAAAAAAGTTTAAAAGTTTTTGGTTTTTTCTTTTGTGTGGTGGGTGTTTTGGAAAAATTAAAAATTATTAACAGTTGACGGTTTTTATATAAACAGTTTATCCAAGATTAAATCCAATTCTTGTTTAAAAGAGTCCTTGCTTGTCTTCAGGTTCTCCACCTTGTCCACCGCGTGCATAACTGTGGTATGATCCCTGCCCCCAAAAAAATCGCCTATGGAAGGAAAGGAATTATCCAACTCTTTTCTAATTAAATACATAGCAATCTGCCTGGGTTTGACAAATTCTTTTTTTCGGGACTGTTTTATAAGGTCTTCCATGGAAATATTATAAAATTCCGCCACGGATTCAGCAATTTTTTTAGCCGAGGTAACCCGCTTTTTGGTGCTGATAATACTGGCCAAAATGGTTTTTGCCTGATCCAAAACCATCCCGCGGTTTTCCATTTGTTGGTAAACCGCCAGTCTGTTTAACGCGCCTTCTAACTCCCTAATATTACTGGTGACATTTTCCGCGATATAAAACAAAATATCCTCGCCGAGTACAGACCCCTTTTTTTCCATTTTGTTGCGCAAAATTGCCATCCTGGTTTCCAAATCCGGCGCCTGGATGTCCGCGACCATCCCCCATTCAAAACGGGAAATAAGCCTTTGCTCCACCGCGGGAATTTCTTTTGGCGGTCGGTCGGAAGTAATAATAATTTGCTTTCCTTTGTCCCTCAACTCGTTAAAAGTATGGAAAAATTCTTCCTGGAACCCTTCTTTGCCCGCCATAAACTGGATGTCGTCAATAAGTAGGGCGTCCACGCCCCGGTATTCTTTCTTAAATTCTTCCATGTGTTTTTGGGAAATCGCGTTTACGTAATCGTTGGCAAATTTCTCAGCCGTAATATAAAGGATTTTTGCTTTGGGCGCGTTTTGCAAAAGGCGGTGGCCCGCGGCGTGCATTAAGTGGGTTTTGCCTAACCCAACCCCGCCGTAAATAAACAACGGATTGTATTGCGTGCCCGGACTTTTAGCCACGGCTTGGCTCGCGGCGTGGGATAGCTCGTTGTTTTTTCCGACAATAAAAGTTTCAAAAGTGTATTTTGGGTTTAGGCCGGTGGTGTCGGAACCGCTGTTTTGGGTAAAAGTTTCCCTGCGGCTGTTTTGCTCCGTGCTATATTTAGTTCCCTGCTTGTTTGCTACGGGTTCGTTTTGGGCAGGCGCGCCGCCTAAGCGGTATTTTATTTCCTTGATTTCCGGCGCCAGGGTTTTTAAGGTTTTAAGCATCTCTTGTTGGTATTTAGAAGCAATCCAGTCACGGCTAAAAGCGCTGGGTACGGCAATAATAATAAAATCCGGCCCGCGTTCCGCTATGCTGGTATTTTTGAACCAAGTATTAAAATTAGCTTTGCTTAAAGAAACTTCCATTCCGCCTAAAATTGCTTGCCAGAGTTGTTGGTTGTTCATATAGGGAACCGATTTACACGGATTATTTACGGATTAACACAGATCCGTGTTGATCTGTCTGCAGTCTCTGTGTCCATCTGTTTGTCATTCTATCAGGGAGTTATCAACATGTAAAATGGCAAAAAATCCTTGTCTTTATAAGGGATTTGAACGGCCCTGTTAATATGATGTGGAAAAGATGTTGGTAATATAAATGATGGTAGCCCGTTGAATTTTCAGGTTGACCAAAGTGGAAACTTTCATTATAATTACCCAGTCATTAATTAAATTCACGGGTGTCCGGATTACGCACGAAGCACATATGAGTGCAGAACTGTGGCATCTGTGAAATCCGTGCATCTGTGAATATATGAAAAGAACTTACCAACCGAAAGTAAAACGAAGAGCCGCCCGCCATGGTTTTTTAAAACGAATGGGCAGTAAAACCGGCCGCAATGTTTTGGCGCGGCGCAGGCAAAAGGGCAGGAAGAAATTGACCCAAGTTTAGAGTTTACGATTTTATGTTAAAAAGAGCAAACCGCCTGGCCAAGAGTAAAGATATTCAAACGGCCTTTGCGAGAGGGCGGACTTTTTTTAACCCATTTTTTAATATTCGATTTTTACCCAGGCCCGCGGAAAAACAATTTACCGTTGTTGTATCCGTCAAAGTTTATAAAAAGGCCGTGACCAGAAACCGGTTAAAAAGATTGGTGCGGGAATATATCCGCAAAAATTTGGATAAATTCAGAAGCGGCAGTTATGTTATTTCGGCAAAACCAAGGGTAGTCCAACTGCCGGAAAAAGATATTGTAAAATCATTTTTGGACGCCTCCGCGAGAATAAGGCAACCTTATGATTAACAAAATTAAAAATTTTATATTTAATTTGCCGGCGCTTATTATTATAGCGCTGATAAGTTTATATCAGTTTTTACTTTCCCCTGACCACAGCTGGCTAAAAGTCCGTTTTCCGCATGGTTATTGCCGTTTTTACCCTTCGTGCAGTGAATACGCCAAAGAATCTGTCACAAGATTTGGACTGCTCAAAGGCGCGCGGCTTGCCATCGTGAGGTTGATTAAGTGTCACCCCTGGTCCGAACCAAAGGTTGACCTTGTCCCAAAATTTTGATCAATTTTATTAAATTTTGTCAATTTTGCTCAATTAACTAATGCTCCTAACTCTCTACAACGACATTATCTACCGCCCCCTGCTTAATCTGCTGGTGTTTTTTTATAATATTATTCCCGGGCACGACATTGGCGTGGTAATAATTTTGGTTACGGTTGTTATCCGCCTGATTTTGGCGCCGAGCTTCCACAAGTCGCTAAAGAGCCAAAAAGCGATGAATGAGCTTCAGCCCAAACTCAACGAACTTCGCGAAAAACATAAAGACAACAAGGAAGCCCAGGCTAAAGCGATGATGGATTTGTATAAGGAACATAAAATTAACCCTTTGGGTTCGTGCCTTCCCCTGCTATTACAGCTTCCGATTTTAATCGGACTGTATCAGGTATTTAGGGTGGCTTTAAATTCCAAAATAGAAATTCATACGCGGCTTGCCGGCCTTTACAGTTTTGTCCGCGTGCCGGTAAGTATCAGCCCGTATTTTTTAAGAGTTTTGGATTTGTCCCAGCCCAGCATTACTTTGGGAATTTTGGCAGGCGTGGCGCAATTTTGGCAATCTAAACTAATGATGCCAAAAACCCCGGGCCAGGATGCCACAATGAAGGCTATGCAAATGCAGACCACTTATGTTTTGCCGGTTATCAGTATGATAATTGCCATTAAGCTTCCCGCCGGCCTGCCGCTTTACTGGATAGTGACGACTTTATTTGCCGTCGGCCAGCAATACTACATTAAGCTCCAACAACCGAAGGTTACGGTAGTAAGTTAATCTTCTAATCACTATTCACTGATCACTAATCACTCCCCCATGACCGATTATAACAAGATAGAAATTATAAAAACCATCATTACCGAAATTCTGGCCAACGCCGGGATTCCCGGAAGTGTTGAATTTGAAGAAAGCATTACCAAAGGCTTGGTTTTTAATATCAGTTCGCCGGATTCTTTTATGCTGATCGGCCGGCAGGGCGCAACTTTGCATTCTCTGCAAATACTAGTGCAGGCTTTGGCCGCGAAGAAATTTAACTCGCAAGAGCCGTTTTGGTTTACTTTAGATGTTGACGACTACAAAAGAAAGCGCGAATGGTTTTTAAAAGAAACCGCCAAAGCCGCGGTGGAAAAAGCCAAAATGACTGGCCGCTCCCAAGCCCTGGAGCCCATGCCCAACTACGAACGCCGCCTGGTCCACGCGTATTTGCAGGAACACCACCCCGAAGTAGAAAGCTCCAGCATAGACTTTGACCCATACCGCCGCGTAGTCATCCGAATAAAACACTAAACCCCTCAAGTGAGGGGTTTTGAATTGGTGATCGTTTCACAAATTAATTCAAAATGATTGAGGATATAATATTTTCAGTATTAGCCATATTGCCACCCCAATAAAGAAAATAGTCCAAAATAGGTTGTAGTTTTTTTTAAACTTTTTTCTATCCTCACTATGCCAGTCTTTTATTATTTGTTGGTTAGTAACTATAATTGAAGGATTAACTTTTTTAAGTTCGTCAATGAATTTAGGATTGATTGGGTATAAAGGAAAGGGTTTACTAAAGTTATCGTCGGTTTTTAGAGAAAAGCCAAATATTGGAGGTGGAGTGTGTTGTCCGTACCGATCAACTCCTCCGGGGGCAATGTATTGGTAAAAATTTATAATAGCCTCTTTTATTTCACTTATTGATATTATTCGGCCTTTAATAAAGAGCCCTTTTTCTTCAACAAAGCCCTCGTTTATAAATAAGTGATAAGAAAAGCTTCTTAAAGTTAGTAATATCCCTAAAAATGAAAGGCAATAAAACCAAGGTGAAAAATACCATCCAAAGATGGAAGGAATAAGGATACCCCCTATTAAGACGGCAAGTTGGTCTTGTAAAAAACGATTGCTGATATAAAATTTTTTTGATGTGGGCATTTTAGTAAAATATTACAATTTGAAATGGAAATTATTGTTGTTAGCCACCACTTACTTTTGATTGCATAATACCGACTAGAATACCTAATGCAATTTCAATCAAAAATACTATCATTACAATCATATTTGCCCTTCTGGCTTTTGAAATATTTTTACGCCATAAAACTAAAATCACTATTCCAACTATAGAAGGGCTTAAAATACTAAAAAGCCAGATTAGCGCTTTTTCTGTCGTTGTTAACTTAGAAATTTCATCTTTGGGGAGTTCACCCCCAAACAGGTTACAATTTTTATAAAGAAACCAACCGCAACCAATGACCCATATCCATAAAAGGAATAATTGTAGCCTTATTAGAACATCTTGACTAAAATTATTACCGTATCCAATCAAAATAAATAATGTTGTAGTAATCAAAATAATGCTTTCTGCATTGCCCAATTTTGGCCTTACCGATTTATTTAAAACTGTTGTCGGCTGAACAGCAGAAGAAGTTGGTGGTGCTATAAAACTTTGATTTGGTTTTTCACTTTCTGGCAAGTCTTCAAAGAGTCTGGTCATAATAGTTTTGTTTAAAATTTAATTTCAAAAAGACTAATTTTTTTACGAACAATTTTTATTAAGCTGCTAGAGCCAGTATTATCCAAAACACCAAAGCCAAATCGTTTTTAAAGTAGGGGTTGTCTACTAGGCCTTGGAAGAGGAGGGCGATGAGGAAGAGGGAGATGGAGAGAGAAATTAAATCAACCTCTCCCCTGCCCCTCCCCATTTCTTGGGGAGGGAAAACTGCACGCAAACCGCGATAAATATGGAGGCTGATGAGCCAGAGGAAGGTTATGAGGCCAAGAAGGCCGGTTTCTACCCAGAAGTTTAGGAAGATGTTGTGCGGGAAGTTGTGGGTGTCTAGGGTGGGGTCGGTGTTAAGCTGACCGTATTGTTTGGCGAAGCCGGTGAGGCCGAGTCCCAAGATTGGAGATTCTTTTACTGCTCTAAGGCCGTCGGTCCAAAGTTCTACGCGCGAGTCCGCGGACTTTTCCCCGTAAAATGGCAATAAAATCCGATAGCGTAAATTTGGATAGTATGCGACTATAGCCAGCGCGATAACAGCGCCCGCGAAAATTATTTTGCGGGTTTTTTTATCCGCGGCAACTATCAGGTAAACAACAATGGCCGCGGCCAGTCCGAGCCAGCCGGAACGGGATAAAGATAAAAGCAAACCGATGGCGCCGATGAGCCAGGCAATGGATTTAAAATTTAAGATTTTAGATTTAAGATTTAAAGCAACATCCGGGATTAAAAATGCCAAAAGTGGGGCGGACCAGAGAGCGTAAAAGTTGGGGTGGACAAAAAAACTCAAGGCGCGTTTGGGTTCTATGCTGTTGCCCCACCAGGCAGGCGGGAGGCCGAGGAGGGTGAAGTACTGGATAATCGCGTAGAGGCCGGCGATTCCGAGTAAAAAGTAAAAAGTAAAAAGTAAAAAGTCTTTGGATTTAGGGTTTTGTTTAAATATATATCCGGTGATAAAGAAGGTCGGGATTGGTTGCAAAAATAGAACAATAAATTGCCCCAGTTTGGCGCGGTCTATGCTACCGACAAATAGACTCATAACACCCGACAAGAAAAACAGCCCAACCAAAACCAAAATTGTTCTATTGCTGTTTTTGACGGCCGTCAAAAATAGCAATAATTGTTTTTTTATAACCAACCAAGCGCCGAATATTATCCAAAATAAAAACACCCACAACATTAGGAAGTTCGCGGGCAAATGCAAAAAATTAAACCTGATTACGTAGGTCGGGGCGAGGATGAAGGTTAGAAGAAGCAGGTATTGCATATGAGAAATAAGGAAATAAGGAAATAAGGAAATAAGGAAATAAGGAAATAAGGAAATAAGCGGTACCAATTTCTTAATTTCCCTATTTCAATTATTTCTTTTTATGGTACCGTTACCTGTATTTTTCGGCTCGTATACCCGTTGGTGCTTTGCGCAAAAAGTTCGTAACTGCCGCCGGGGGGAGGGGTTTGCCAAGTTATGGTGTAATGGTATTGGTCGGTATGGTCGGTGTTTGAGGCCGCGCCAATAAGCTTAGCCTGGCCGCCTCCGACCTGGTAATAAAAATTAATATTGTTAAAAAGTTCGTTGCTGGCGGCCGTCAAATTTACCGGGAATTGCAGGACGCTTTGATCCTGCGGCTGAGTTAAGGTAAGCGGCGCGCTCAAACTTAAGTTAATATTTACGCTGGTATCCGAAGTCGCGCCCGCGGAGTCAACCGCGTGCGCGGCAATAGTGTAAGGCCCGTCGGTTAAATTTTCGTTCACGTTAAATACAAACGGTTGCTGGGTGAGGCTTTGATAGAACTGCCCGTCTATGGATAAATCTATCCTTACAATCGGATTTGAAGAAATAGCGCTCACCGTAACCGGAAAAGGCATTTGGGTAATGGTTTCGCCGTCGGCCGGATCTAAAATATTTACGCTCGGCCCCTGGCCGTTGGTGGCAACCGGCGTGGTCGTAGCCTGGTTTGGCGGATAGGTATAGCCGTTAGCCAATGCCCAGGCAATGACAGGATTTTCCCAGTTTGGATTATTAGGCATTTCACTGTGCAGGACTTTGTAGTATTTATAGGTGATGTTGGCGGGCGAAGTTAAGCTGGTGGCCGGCTGTCCGGTGGTTACATCAAAAGGAACTTTAATATGAACGTTATCGTAAGTCGTCGGCACCGAATAGCTGGCGAAAGTTTCCACTTTGGTTTGCGGAGTGGCGTCGGTCGGCAAAAGTCCGGATACCGAGTCCACCGTGACCTGGGTAATTCCCGGCGGTACGGTAAAAGTTTCCGGTGTGCTGGTGGCCAGAGCCTGCAGCATAAAGTCATGCCAAATCGGCGCGGCCACAACCACTCCGTCGGAGCCGGACTTTAACAAAGTGCCGTCGTTGTTTCCCGCCCACACGCCCGCGGCCAAAGAAGGCGTAAAGCCCAAAGTCCAGCCGTCGCGGAAATTTTGCGTGGTGCCGGTCTTGGCCGCCACTACCCGGCCCGGCAGAGTTAGCGGCGAGTTGGCGCCAAAAATAAAGGTTCTGGCGTTATTGTCAGTCATTATGCTTATGAGCTCGTAAGCATCCTGCGGATCCAATACGGATTGCGGATTGCTTTGGTATTGTTCCAAAACATTGCCGTCTTTATCCAAAATTTTTAATATTGGAGTTTCGGGATTTTTTATTCCCTCATTGGCAATAACCGAATAAGCCGCCACGTGGTCAAGCAGCGTGACCTCGCACCCGCCCAAAACCAGGCTAAGCCCGCAGTCGGCCAGCGGGCTGGTAATGCCTAAATCGTGCGCGGTCTGTACGGCGTTGTCCACGCCGACCAAATCCAGCATTTTTACGGCCGGCACATTCAAGCTTCCGGCAAAGGCCTGTCTGATGGAAACCGGTCCGTAGCTTTCGTCGTTATAATTGTGCGGGATGTAATCTTTGCCGTTGTAAGTGCCAAAATCGGTTACTACATCCACCAGCATACTGGCCGGCGAATAGTTAAAACCCTGCTTAAAAGCCGTGCCGTAAACGTAGGGTTTAAAGCTGGATCCTGGCTGGCGCTGGGCTATGGCCACATTAACGTTTGGTTCAAAAGTACAATTTTTTCCGGGAGTACAGCCCGCCGGTTCGGGCGTCCCAAAATAATCCTTGCTTCCGACCATGGCCAAAACCTGTCCGGTTTTAGGGTCTATGGCAACCAAAGCCGCGTTGTTGGCGTTGTATTTTATGCTTTCTTTGGCCACGTCATTTTTTACAACCGTTTCGGCAATTGATTGGAGCCTCGGATCCAGCGTGGTATATACTTGCAGGCCGCCTTCTTCCAGGGTGCTCTCGCCATATTTATTATCAAGATAGTTTTCCACCCAAAGCACAAAATGCGGAGCTATAATACCGTTGGTGATTTCCGAAAAATTTACCACCTCAGTCTGCGCCTGTTTTTCCTGGGCCGCAGTTATATATCCCTGTTGTTGCATTAATGCCAAAACTGTATTTTTACGCGCGTCGAGTTCGGCGCGGTTGGGGCCCGAAGGATTATAGTAAGTCGGGGCCTGGACCATGGCGGCCAGGTAGGCGCTTTGGGCCAAATCCAAATTTTTGGCTGTGGTGTTAAAATAAGTTTCCGCGGCCGCCTCTATGCCGTAGGCGTTCCGGCCGTAAGGGATTTCGTTTAAATAGAGCTGGAGGATTTGGGCTTTGGAAAAGTGCGCGTCTATGGCAATGGCTAAAATTGCCTCGCGGATTTTCCGGTCCCAGGATTTGTTGTCGGTCAGAAGCGCATTTTTTACAAACTGTTGGGTAATAGTGCTGGCGCCTTGTGTAAGGTGAAGACTTAAAACGTCGGTAATCGCGGCGCGGATAATCCCTGTTAAGGAAACGCCACCCTCTTTATAAAATCCTTTGTCCTCAACGGCAATGGTTGCTTGCTGCGCCTGAGGCGGAATCTGATCCAAAGTTATCAGGGTTCGTTTGTATTCCCCGTGGATTTCGTAAAGCAGGCTGCCGTCGCGCGCGTAAATTTTGGTTGACTGCGGCACGTCGCGGTCCAGTAATTTGTTCGGGTCCGGAAGATTTCGGGAATAATACAAAAACAGCACGGCAATCAGTACAACTCCCAAAGCCGCCAGGCGGAACACCCAGGTAAAAAATCTTCGCCATCCCGGCTTAAAACGGGATTTTCTTTTTGGTTTGCCCGTTTTTTTGGGGGTGTCCGAAGAGGTTACTTTTGGAGTTTGATAGGAATAAACTTTCATTGATATATAATAGATTATACCTGTTTTTAAGCTTTAAGAAAAATGCTATAATGATAGCAATTAAACAGCGATAATTATGGATACAATTGAAGAACTCTTAACCAGGGGCGTGGAAGAAGTAATCGATAAAGGCCATTTGGAAGAAGCCTTAAGGTCAAAAAAGAAATTGCGTGTGAAGTTGGGCATAGACCCCACCAGCCCCAATATTCACATCGGCCGCGCCGTGGTTTTATGGAAACTGCGCCAATTCCAGGAACTTGGGCACCAGGTGGTTTTTATTGTTGGGGATTTTACCGGGCTGATTGGCGACACTTCCGATAAAGAAGCTGAACGTCCGATGCTTGGCGAAGCGGAAATCAAAAAAAATCTGAAAACCTATTTTGAGCAGGCGTTTAAAATTTTGGACAAAAAGAAAACGGAAACCCACTACAATTCCAAGTGGCTGAAAAAATTGGGTTTTTTGGAAATCGGGAAAATGGCGGACTTATTTAGTCTCCACGAAATGGCCGCGAGAGAGAATGTGGCCGTTCGCCTTAAAGCCGGCAAACGTGTTTCTTTCCGCGAGCTGTTGTACCCGATTATGCAGGGGTATGATAGTGTGGCCGTGAAAGCCGATGTTGAGCTCGGCGGAACCGACCAGCGGTTTAATTTATTGGCCGGCCGCACCATTCAGCCTGCCTATGCGCAAAAGCCGCAGGATATTTTAACCACACAGTTAATGGAAGGCACGGACGGCCGAAAAATGTCCTCGTCCTGGGGCAATGTCATTAACATTACCGACGAGCCGAACAATATGTTCGGCAAGGTTATGTCAATTAATGATGAACTAATAAAAAAGTATTTTATATTGGCAACACGGGCAGAAATAAAAGAAATTGATGAAATAATGAAATTGGCGAATCCACGCGATCAGAAATTGGTTCTGGCTGAAGAAATAACATCGCTATACCACGGTAAAGCGGCGGGGGCAAAAGCTAAAGAGGCTTTTATAAATCAGTTTAACAAGGGCGAGTTGCCTGAAAATATTGTAGTGCATTCAATGGACTTGCCGATGGCAAGCGCGGATGTGATGGTTTTGGCGCAATTGGTTTCCAGCAAATCAGAGGCAAGAAGGTTAATAGCCCAAGGCGGGGTGAAAATTAACGGAGAAGTAATCAAAACAGATATGGTTATAGAAAAGAGCGATAAGGATAAACTCATCCAAGTGGGCAAGAGAAAGTTTGTAAAAATCAAATCAAAGTAAACTAAAGCCCCTCCAAGATTTTCTTGGAGGGGCTTTAGTTTCCGCGTTTTTCCGCGTTAGATTCCGCGAGCATCCGCGCCTTATACTGTTTCTTCGTCTTTGTTTTCGTCTTTGTCATCATCCGTTGGGGTTGCAACTACTCCGCCGTCTTCAGCGGTATCGTCTTCGTCGTCAAAGAACATATATATTATGTTAATGCTCAAATTTTAAGCTTGCCGCAATTATATCAGGGGTTTTTAGACATTGCAAACGCAATTTATCCCTCTCTCTTCTCGTCCGACGTAGTCCGCCTCCGGCGGACGAAGTCGGATGGGAGATGGTTAGTCCTGCCCGCCATTCCTACTTTTGGAAGTGGTGGATATTGGTAGTTGTGCCAGACTTCGACAACCGTCTAAACTTTGTAAATAGGCGTAGGCAGGCGGGGTGAAGGTTTTAAGGTTTTGCGATAATAATGACCCGCACATAAAGCGATCGCGAGCGCATCCGCGGCGTCATCGGGCTTTGGGGCGGACTTTAATTTAAAAGTTTTTTGCACAACATATTGTACCTGTTTTTTTTCAGCCTTGCCATAGCCGCAAATAAAACTTTTAACTTGCAGCGGCGTAAATTCCAAAATCGGGATTTTATTAGTCTGGCAAACCAGTAATATCGCTCCCCTGGCCTGGGAAACCGTCATTACGGTTTTTTGATTCGTTGTGAAGAAAAGTTTTTCAATTCCCACGCAATCCGGTTTATATTTTTTTAATATTGATTTTAAATCATCGGCAAGGATTTTTAATCTCTCGGCGTCGGTTGAAGTTTTTTTTGTTGATATAATCCCAAAATCCACCAACTCTGGCTGGTTTTTAGTTAGGCTGATGACACCAAAGCCCGTTGTTGCGGTGCCTGGATCGATTCCTAGTATTATCATAAGAAAAATATTGTGTCATCCCGACCGAGGAGGAGTGCATCCGACGACGAGTGGAGGGATCCCTCCACTCGGATGCACTCGGTCGGGATGACACAAATAAATGTTACAAATTTGCTGATGTGTGAACCGCAATTACATCCTCATCATTCTCTAAAGCCGCAAACAGCGCGTCAACTTTTGGCTTTTGTTCTTCGGTAAGGTCGGTGCCCTGCGACGACTCTTTAATTATTTCCGCTTGGGCAATTTTAGCCCCGATTTTTTCCAGGGCTTGTTTAACTTTATGCAAATCGGAAACGCTGGTATAGACTTCCAAACCCTCATTGGACTCCCTAACATCATCAGCGCCTGCGTCTATGGCCGCCATTTCAATGTCAGATAAATCGTTGGCGCTGTGCCCTGTACCGGAGGCCTTTTGGCCGACTGGTACAGGGTCGCGTTCCACCAAAATTTGCCCTTTGGTGGAAAATTGCCAGGCAACGGATCCCTGGGCACCTACGGATCCGCCGTGATCGGAAAATATTTTTCGGATATTGTTGTAGGTGCGGTTTGAATTATCGGTCGCGGCTTCCACCAAAAATGCCGTGCCAAACGGCCCATAGCCTTCGTAAACGACTTCTTTTACGGCCGCCGCGCCTTCGCCCAAACCGTTTTTTATGGCACGGTCTATATTATCGTTCGGCATTCCGGCGGCTTTGGCTGATTCAATAACGCTCTTGAGTTGAAAATTCATCGCCGGATTTCCGCCCCTTCCCTGCTTTACGGCAATGGAAATCTTTTTGGAATACTTTGAAAAAACCAAACCACGTTTTTGGTCAAGGACGCCTTTCGTTCGTTTAATTTGTGACCATTTTGAGTGACCAGACATAATGTGATTTTACAGCGTCATCCTGAGGAGTGCAGCCAACGAAGGATCTCTTAATTGATGATGAGATTCTTCGTCCGCTGGTTTATGCCGATGACGGGCTCAGAATGACGCCGTTAGAAAATTATTTAAATGACACCAGGACCGTAAATTCCCCTTTAACGCTAGGGCGGTCTTTTAGGGAGTCCATAACCTGCATTGGAGTCCCTCTGATAAATTCTTCGTAGATTTTGGTGAGTTCGCGGGCAATAACAATTTGGGAGGTTGGAAAGGCGTTGCTGATGTAGGCAAGAGTTTTTAAAATTCTTTCGGGTGATTCATAAAAAATTGCCGTGGCTTCCGCGTCGGCCGCGGTTTGCAAAGCGCCGACGGTTTTAGCCGCGGTTTTTTGTAAAAATCCCAGGAACATAAATTTGTCGGTCGGCAAGCCGGAGGCACACAAAGCCGTTATTACTGCCGAGGCCCCTGGAATCGGCACAACTTGCACGCCCTCTTTTATGCATTCGCGCACTAATCTAAAACCCGGATCGGAAATCCCGGGCGTCCCCGCGTCGGTTATCAAACATCCGTTTTGTTTTGCAAGCCTCCGAGTTAAATTTTTTAAAACTTGCTGTTCGTTGTGTTCGGCGAATTGCACCACTTCTTTTTTAACTCCCCCTCCCCCCTCTTTAGAAAAGAGGGGGGCTCCGCGGTCTTGCGCAGTATCTGCGGAGCCCTCTCCACTTTTTAAAAGGGGAGACTGAGAGGGGTTAATATCCAGACCGTAGATATATTGCAGCAGCCTCCTGCTATACCCGGGATTTTCCGCCATTATAAAATCGCACGATTTTAAAGTTTCAATCGCGCGCAAGGTGATGTCGCCCAGATTTCCGATTGGTGTGGCAACAATGTATAACATACATTATCTATTAAATACTAAATTTTACTAAAAGTACTAAATACGAAACGATCATCCTCAGGTTTTAGTATTTAGTACCTTTCGTAATATTTCGTATTTAGTAGAGATTTACCAGTTTTTATCCGGCGCCTCCAAACCAAAGGCCGCTTCTATAAAATCGTATTCGGCTTTAAGTTTGTCGCGGTAATCTTCCAGTTCCGTTTTTACGTCGCCTTCGGCCTCGTACCATTCGTCGTAGCCGTTTTTTAGCTCGTCGTCAATTTCCTGGAGCCTGGCGTAAGCTTCGGCCTCGCTTTGCGGCCCCTGCTCGGCCCATTCCTCGTAAGTCAGGCCGAGGGTCTTTTTGTATTTATCATCGTATAAGCTTTGAATGTCCTCTTGATCCATAGTAGTAATTTTATTTATTATTTGATATTGCATTTAATAGATTAGCATAAAATCAGCGTCTATGGTAGCGCCCGAAGACTAGCTTCGGGTGTGGCGGACATTACACATTGGTCAAGTGCGAGGCATTTTGTGAGGATTTTACGAGGCGTAGTTAATCTACGCCGAGTAAAACCGCAACAAAATAACGACGCAATTGGCCAAAGCCACTTTTCTTTGAAGTATTTTATCTGACTGAAAAGTGGCGGTGTGTAATGTCCGCATAAGAAAAACCCTCTATGTATTGCCAAGCCCGTCGGGGCTGTTTGGCAATAGAGGGCCTTTCCGAAAAGTCAAAAGAAGCTTTTATAAGCCGGAAGAATAACCTTGCGGCCCATTGCCCTGTAAATAAAGGCAATATACATCCTAACGAGTTAGGATTGCTAAAAAACTTTAAATTGTTTTTTATTTTGGTTTCTTCTGTTGAAGAACTAACTTTTCTATACTAAGTATAGCAGATCCGGAGACTTTTTGCAAGGGCATGGCAAAAAAATCTTGGCCTCACCTGAAACATACATCGACGAATGGTCTCAAAACTTGATAAAGGGATCCCTCGGTTGCACTCGGGATGACGCCGCTACAAAGTTAATTAATGCGGAGTCATTTTTTTTCCGACGACAGCCCCCACATATACCAAAACCATTTGCGGTAACTTTCGGCTAAGTTTTTACTGTGCAATACAAAAAATACCGTGTCTTCTTCGATATGGCCAATACCCAAGCCGGTATAGGTTATCACATAATCGCCAAAAATATGGATGGCGGAATTTGTGGAAAATTCTTTGGACAAAACCCGGTATTTTAAATTTCCTTCAAAATGTTTGGGAAAGCTCGGCATTTGCCTTATGGCTTCATAGTCGAATAATTGGATAAATTTTATGCCTTTCTTTTTTGCTCCTCTAAAAAAGGCCTGGCGCGCGGTTTCAATTCTCGCGTCGTACCATCCTCCCTTTGCCCCAATAAAATAACTGTCGGCGCCCACGCGCAACATGTCGTGGAATATATTTTTTTGTCCTTCCAGACCGCGGTAAATGTAAGCTTCCTGCGGCGCTTCTCTGTGTACAAACTTGCGTTTTAAATCCGGCAGGATTTTTTGTAAGGCCATTTGCCGCTCGCCCAAAAGCTCCGTCAGCTTATCCGGATCAACCGCGTTATAACGGTTTTCGGCCGCGGAAAAGATTTCAAAAACCAAACCTTTATCAACCAGCCTTTTAATGGCATCATAAGCGTTGCGGCGGTGGATTTTAGCGTTAATCGCTATGGCGCTGATTCCCGCTTCCCCGCTCTCTACCAACGATTCATAAATTTTGGCTTCGTTGGGCGATATGCCCAAAGTAGCCAATACATCTGCTGTAATCATAATGTGGTGTTTAATACTACCCTATGGTGGTCTTGGCCACTCCATAGATATTATATAGACTTCCAGGTTAACGGTCAACAGGAAGGTTTGCAGTTGATTGACCGTTAAAAAGGAGGAATTCAATGGTTTGCTTGTGGTGCTTTGTTGGAGGATTTTTGGTTGGATTTGTCGTTAGCATATTTGTTCTCGGATTTGAGGGTCGTCCACCAGGTGATTACTTGGACGTCGCCATCTTGTTTTTCCCTTCCAATTTAGCGCGTTTGATTTTTCGCATAAAAGAGGGGAAGCGCGAGATTGTCTGTGGTGGCTTGATTCTTTTGCCAGCACTCGCGTCGTTTATTTTATTGATGCCGACGAGACCAAATATGCCTTTCATTCCGCTTTATGGGGCAATGGCGTTAGTTGGTTTTTCAGTTCCAGTATTCTATATCTGGATGGTTCATTATCTATTGGATCTGAAGCGGAGAGACTGGAAGGATTGCAAACCCAAACGGATTAAGACGCACGTGGTCAAGATGAAGTTTATGTTATTGTTGCTCTTTGTAACCAGCCTGTCGTTTGGACAAGACTGGCAAAACCGAGACGCGGTTCATGTCCAGGCGGATGTTGGCGGGAACTGGTTCGTAGCGGGGTGGTCTATTACCAACCTGCGGACCATTAGCCTCAACAACACCAACTTTTTCGGCGGCGTTGGCTACCGCGGAGAGAGTTGGTGGGCGGAAACTATGGTCCAGCGCCAGTGGAATACTAAGGCTGACCAATGGGCGATGGATTTCCGGTTTGACAAGCAGGCCGGGCGATGGCACCTGTATGTGGAGGGCTCGCCGTTTCTGACAAAGAAAGCGTTCTATGAATTTTTGGTGGCGGAACGGCGGACTTGGAAAGGCTTCTCACTCGGCGCGGAAACCGAGAACACCCATCAGCCCGGGCCGGACACCATCGCGATAGGGCCCAGAGCCGGCCACAAGCTTGGCAGGATCGGCAAATTTGATGTTACGGCGATCGCGGCTGTGCGCTTGAGTCCCAATGGTGGGCACACCGAACCTCGCCTGTATTTTGTTTTGAACAGGCACATTAAACGCCGTTAACCGGCGCGGCGCTGACAGACCGCAAGTAGTCTGTCATCTTTTTTTATAGTGAAGCAGGATACTGCCTTGCTCGTTGAGTTCTTTTAGGGAAAGAAGCTTGAAACCTCGATATTTAATAACCTCCCCTAATCCCTCCTTTGCAAGGAGGGGAATAAAACAGTCTTGCTTGTAAAAAACAACCGGTTCTATGTTATAATAGCTGTATTATTTTTAATCTAAAAACATTAATGCAAGATAAATTTCAAGGACGGGAGCCGAAGTATTACGATATTTTTACGGGTTTGTTTGTGGCGGTGTTGTTGGTTTCGGAAATTACGTCAACCAAAATTGTGCAGTTTGGAATTATCCAAACCGCGGGAGCCGCGGTGCTGTTTCCCGTGTCTTATATTTTTAGCGATATTTTAACCGAAGTTTACGGTTACGCCCGCGCCAGGAGAGTGGTGTGGATCGGGTTTGCCGCGGTAATTATTCAGGCATTGGTTTTATTGTTAGTCCAGCGCTTGCCGTCGGCACCCTCCTGGCACAGCCAGGCCGCTTACGACGCGGTTTTGGGCTTTGTGCCCCGCATATCGGCTGCCAGCGTGATCGCTTATTGGATGGGCGGTTTTGCCAACGATTTGGTTATGGCTAAAATGAAACTGTTAACCAAAGGTAAATATTTATGGACCCGCACTATTGGTTCAACCGTGGTCGGCCAGGCGGTAGATACTTTTTTGTTTTTAGGAATCGCGTTTTACGGCATTCTGCCAAACAGCGTGATTCTGCAAATTATTTTTAGCTTCTATTTGTTTAAGTGTACTTATGAGGTTTTGGTTACCCCGCTGACTTATTTTGTGGTTAATAAGTTAAAGAAGAGCGAGGGGCTGGATGTGTTTGATTACCATACCGATTTTAACCCGTTTAGGTTTAGGGTTGAGGATCCGATACGATAGTAGCGGAATAATTTCCCCGGCCCTGGCGTCATCCTGAGCCCGTCATCGGCAAAACCAAGCGGGCGAAGGATCTCTTAAGCTTTGTTTGAGATTCTTCGGTCGGATGCACTCCCTCAGAATGACGCCGACAGAGAAACTGCCTTCGTTTCAAAAATGGCCGCAACAAAGGCGCGTATAAATCTTTTTTTGGCGGGATCACCAGTTTGTGATATAAATCTTTTTTTGTGAATTTTACAAACTTCGCGCCGCGCAGTATTACCACCGGAGTTTGTTCCCCGCCTTCGCCCATAATTAGCGCGCCTAAATCCGCCAGTGTATCTACCAAGTTCCTTTGAGTATATACAAGCTTACGCTTAAAAATATCTTTTTTTCCGCGGTAGTCGTAAAGCGGGTTCAGTCCCCAAAAACCAATGCTCACGCCCTGCGTCCCCCACCTTAGCGGCCTGGTTGTGCTGTCCACGGCCACAGCCGCCAAATTTTTTATATGGAATTTTTTTTGGTATCTTTTTACAATTTGTTTAAGCAATAAATTAACATTTTTTGGCCATAAAATAAAATATCCGTTGCCGTTGCTTTCATCTATGCCGGCCGAGGGAATTAACGTATAATCTTTAATTGTCAAAATAATTTCCGAATCGCCAATCATATATCCCGGCAAACTATAATCAGCTTCTTGTTTTACCAAATCCGACTTCCGACTTTCCGATACTCTGACACACCTCCCCTGATGAATAGCCAAAATCTTGGAAGCAATCAGCAAAACATCGCCTTCTTTGAGCTTTGGCAGGCGCTTATCAAGCTCTCCGATTATATTATCCTCCGGCGGAAGAAACTTGCGGGTTTTGATTGGTAAAAATTGCATAAAAATTTTGACCTTTTAATTTGCTAGTGAGTCAAAATTTTTAGTGTTTGACTCCTCAAAAAAGTGATAACCCTGGTATTGTACCAGAATGGTGTTGGGAAAAATTGAAAACCGGACTCTTAAGAATAAAAACCGGACTTTTAGA
>CAZQFQ010000014.1:0-30448 GCA_964592725.1 uncultured Candidatus Saccharibacteria bacterium
GAACCCAGTCTACCTGCTCCCAAAGCAGGCGTACTACCGGTATACGACAGCCCGTATTTCTCCAACGTGTGTCCCTAAAATTTTATCATTTACAGCCTTTTTCCACAACTGGAAGATGTGTCCCATCTTCCAATTAAAAACTATGTTATAATATAAATATGGGTTACAGGGATTACAAAATTTTTGCTCCGGGTAACTATTATCATATTTTTAACCGTGGCAACGGAAAAAATGACATTTTTTTGGATTCCCAGGATTATGGAATTTTTATGCGCCGTTTAACTGAAAATTTTTTTCCTGAAAATGAAACACAAAAAGAACCGTCCGCCATTGATCTAAAATATAAAAGAAAAAATTTGCCGCCTGGAGCTTTTTCTCTTATTTGCCATTGCTCGATGCCGAACCATTTCCATTTTATGATAAGACAAAATGGCGATGTTAAAGTCAGCAAATTAATCCAAAAGCTTTGTACCGGCTATGCCAAATATTTCCAAAAAAAATATGACCATACCGGCCATTTATTCCAAGGAGCTTTTAAAGCTATCCATATTGAAAATGAAAGTTATTTAATCTGGCTTTCGGCTTATATACACCAGAATCCCCTAGTTGCAGGATTGGTAAAAAACCTTGAAGACTGGCCGTATAGCAGTTATTTGGATTACATCGGTAAAAGGAACGGTAACCTGTGTTCCAAGGACGTTATTCTTGATAAATTTAAAAGTCCCGACGATTATAAAAAATTTGTGGAAGATAGTGGGGAGCTAATAAAACAGCACAAGAAAATTAAATTCCTACTTTTAGACTAAAATGACAAACTGGAGGATGTGTCCCATCTTCCAATTTAAATTTATGGTATAATAAATTATTTTATTTAATTAGCTTGTTCCAGTCGGCGGCAAATTTTTGTATGCCTTTATCGGTCAGTTCGTGGCGGATGTTGTAGTCTTGCCAGGATTTGGTTAGGGTGATTTTTTGGTATGGGATTGGCTTTAAAACCTCCCCTAACCCCTCCTTCGTAAGGAGGGGAAACTCCGTGGAAAAGCCCGCGGCGGCCCACTCTTTTAAGATTTTCAGCGGAGCGGTAATAATGTCCGCGCCAAGTTCAATGGACTTGTTAAAATGTTCAAGGGATCTTACAGAGGCAACCAAAACTTCCACATGGCCGTCACCCGATTCATACATCTTAATTGTGTTGGCAATAAAATCCATTCCGTTCTCTCCCCTGTCGTCCAGGCGTCCGACAAACGGAGATAAAAAAACGTCGCCTTTTTTTGCGCCAAGCGTGGCCGCATAAACCGCCGCGGCCTGCTCCTGGGAAAAAACTAAGGTCATATTGACCCGCATACCTTCTTTTACGCTTGTTTCCGCGGCTTTTAAACCCTCCGCAGTAGTGGGGTATTTAACGTGGGCATTGGGAATCCATTTAAAAAACTGTCTGCCCTGCTCCAACATTTCCTCGGCCGAAGTTTTATCGTCCGCATAAACTTCTATGGAAACCGAGCCATTTGGAATGAGCGATGAGACTTCACTAACCACGCCGCGATAAAAATCCAACAATTCATCTTTAGCAAACTTTTTTCCCGCAGTTGCCGGATTTTTTGCGATCAGCGAAGGGTTAGTTGTCTGCCCGTCCAAAAATCCAAGCACCGACAAAGCCTCCCGGGTCTCGGCCGGATCGCCGCTGTCTAGGAATATTTTCGTTTTTAGATTACTTGGTTTAGCCATATTTATCTCCTACGAACTTACGAACAGTTCGAACTACGAACCGGGAAACCCACGATAACTGCAGTTTAGTTCGTAGTTCGTTTAGTTCGTAGGAGCTTAATTAAACAAATGCTCCGGCAATTTCTTGATGTATTCGTAAGCTTCATCGGCGTTGGCGGCCAAATGATACAAATCCAAATCTTTCTCGTCTATATTATGATTTTTTTGAAACACGGTTTCCCACAGCCAATCCAAAAGCGGGCCCCAGAATTCCTGGTCAATCAAAACAATCGGCACGCGCCGGATTTTTTTTGTCTGAATAAGCGTAATCATTTCAAACAGCTCGTCCATCGTGCCAAAACCACCCGGAAAAAATACATAAATTTGCGAGGCGTATTCCAGCATCACCTTTCTGGTAAAAAAGAAACTAAAATCCTCGCTTTCCTTAACGTATTGGTTGGTGCGCTGTTCAAAAGGCAATTTAATATTTATGCCTACCGATTTTCCCCCGGCTTCAAAAGCGCCTTTGTTGGCAGCTTCCATAATTCCCGGGCCGCCGCCGGTCATAATTGTAAAACCGGCCTTGGAAAGCTTAAAAGCCAGCTTGGTCGCTTCCTCGTAAACCTTCGGGTCCAGACCGTTTCTGGCGGTTCCCATTATGCTGACGGCTTTTTTATATTTGCGCAGAAATTCAAAACCGCTGCCAAACTCTTTATTAATGTTCGCGAGCATTTTAGGCGATATTTTTCTGGCCTTGCCGTGGCGGATTTTTTCCAAGTGTTCGTTGGGTCCAAACTGGGGTTTTGCTGTAAGCATAGTTTATTTTGATTATGACTTAAATCTATGATGTAAATAGTTTATAAAAATGTAAATAATTTTCGCAGATTTTTCCAATAGCCAGGTCGCGGGAAATTTTGCCCTGGCGCAATTCGGATAAGGCGTCGGAAAAAATGGTTCTGCCTATGGCAAAACCGATAATCCCGGGAGCCGATTTCCCCGCGTCAATCCATTTTTCCACGCCCTCCGCGCTTTCCCCCCTGCCCAAAATCACGCAGGAAACATTATTTCGTCCGCCCGCCCGGGCCTGCGCCACGACTCTTTTATACGCCTCGGTATCATTCAAGCCCTCTATTTTCCAAACGTCCGGATCCGCGCCGGCCGATTGCAGTTCTTTTATCATCCTCACCGTCAAATTCGGCCGCAACTCCGTGTCGTAGCGGTGCTTGTCGCCGTCGAGTCGGGCCAATTGAACGGGAGTGGCGGGAATTAACGGTTCAATTAAAAATTTAAAACCTTTGCTGTGGGAATAGTCGCTCAAAATTTTTAACTGTTCCGCGCTGCGATGGTTTCCCTCCGCGTCGCCGTCCGGATTATACCGCACCAGCGCTTTGGTAAAAGTCGGCGAATATTTTTCTATATGGGTGCCAAAATCGTTGCCGTACTCAAAAAAGAATTCGTCTTTGCCGCTTTTTTCCGTTGTTAAAATAACCGTCAGGCCCAGCGCTTTGGCTTCCTTAAGCACCCTGTCGCCGGAAAATTCATCAACCAAAACCGCGGCCTGCTCTTTTGGCACGCCCTGCTGTATGGCTTTAAGCAATCCTTGATAAATTAAATATTTATAATCGCGCACCTGTTCTGTTTGCTCGGCCGTCAGTTCGCCCGGCAAACCCAAAACAGTTTTGGCAAAGCTGGCGCGATGGTCAAACGCCATTATAAACAAAGGTTTTGTGTATCCCAAATTTTTGTCCATATTTAAAATTTAATGTTTTTCGTGATGATGGGTTGTGATATAGCGGACTGTTCCCGACCGGCCGCGGATGACAATGGAGTGGGTGACAATCGTATGACCAATAAATCTCACTCCGGAGAGTAGTGGGCCGTCTATTACGCCGGTGGCCGTAAAGGTAAGTTGATTGCCTTTAGCAAGGTCGTTTACTCCGTAAATTTTTGTCGTATTCAGCCCGGCTTTTTTGATTAACTGCTGATGATGTTCGTCTTTCGGTTTAAACCGGCAAAGCAGTTGGCCTCCCATTATTTTAACGGCTACAGCCGCCAAAACAGCCTCTGCCGAGGCGCCAACGCCCATAAGCATATCTATGCCCGACTCGGGCAAACACGGCGCTATGCCGCCGGCTACGTCGCCGTCCGTTATAAGTCTAACACGGGCGCCGGCTTTTCTAATTTGGCCGATGAGTTGTTGATGGCGCGGCCTATCTAATACTACAACCGTCACGTCGGAAACTTTCTTTCCCAAAGCTTTGGCGGTATTTTTGATGTTGACCGATGGTTTTGCGTTTAAGCTGATAACTTTGGCCGCCTTTGGCCCGACCGCGATTTTTTCCATATACGTGTCAGGAGCGTTCAGCAGCGTATCTCTAGCACCAGCCGCTATAACCGTAATCGCATTATACCTTCCAAAAGCCACACTATCAGTACACTCCAGCGGGTCTATCGCAAGGTCGAAATTTATCGGCCTTCCCCCTCTGGGGGAAGGTGCCCGAAGGGCGGATGAAGGTTTTTTCCAGCCTAATCCAACTTTTTCCCCTTGGTAAAGCTCCGGCGCCTCATCCTTGCTTCCCTCGCCGATTACCACCGTTCCGGCAAAATCTATCTGGTTAAACCTCGCGCGCATTTCCTTAACCGCCGCGCCGTCGGCCTTTTTAGCCTCGCCCTTGCCTACCCACTTGGAAGCGGCAATCGCCGCCGCCTCGGTCACGCGCACAAATTCTAAAGCTAAATTTCTGTCCATATGATTTATTATATCAACGTTTTCTCAATCCTCCAAAATCTTAAAAATCACATTATTTCACGGCCGTGAAATAATGTGATTTTAAAATTTAAAAAGCTGATGCGAATATACCCATTTATAAGGAATATGATTGCCCAAACCGGCAATACGCTATTTATTTTTTTTGACAACCAAAATTGTCAGAGCAACGGCGATTGCCAACAAAGCCCCAAGAATATAAAAAGCGGTCATAATTTGCGTAATATCATTCATATTAATCTTTGACTAAATATATGCCCAATGTCCAAAAAATAAAGGAAAGTATAAGTCCTGAACAGAACATCCACCAATTTGCATTTCTGCTGATAATCGGATCAATCAGCACCGAAGCAAAAAATATTTGGGCTATACCCCTAAGGGTCTCAGCAAAAGCCGACAGACGGCTTTTGGATAAAGTAATCATAGCAATTTAATTATATCTTATTTCTTCAATTTCGCCAATTTCTTAATTTCTCTTACCTTATCCGTTTTCTCCCAAGGAAACTTCACATCCGTCCGGCCAAAATGCCCGTAAGCCGCGGTTTGTTCGTAGATGGGTTTTTCGAGATTGAGTTGCTTGATGATGTCAGCCGGTTTGAGCGGGAAAATTTGTTCGATGATTTGCTCTAAACGATCGTCCGTAATTTTTCCGGTGCCATAGGTATCTACCATAACCGAAACCGGCTTGGCCACGCCGATAGCGTAGGCTAATTGCACCAAACACTTTTTTGCAAGCCCCGACGCGACAACGTTTTTGGCGATGTAACGAGCCGCGTATGCCGCGCTGCGGTCAACTTTTGTCACGCACTTGCCGGAAAATGCTCCGCCGCCGTGCGGCGCGTAACCGCCGTAAGTGTCCACGATAATCTTGCGGCCGGTTAGTCCCGCGTCCGCCGGCGGCCCGCCGATTACAAAACGGCCCGTGGAATTTATAAATATCCTGATATTTTTGTTAAACCATTTTCCCAAAACCGGCTTGATAACAAATTGGGTAATATCGGCGCGCAACTTTTCCGTAGTCACATCTTCGGAATGATGCGCCGCGATAACAACTGTAGATACTCTTTTTGGCTTGCCGGCAACATATTCAATGCTGACTTGCGATTTGCCGTCCGGCCTTAAGTACGGCAATTTTTTATTCTTGCGCACCTCGGCCAGCTTGCGCGTTAGACCGTGGGCCAAAGCAATCGGCAACGGCATTAATTCTTTGGTTTCGTCGCAGGCAAAACCAAACATCAAACCTTGGTCCCCGGCGCCCTGCTCTTTAAATTCGCCCTTACCTTCGTCCACGCCCTGCGCGATGTCCGGAGATTGTTCGTGCAAAGTGCTAATGACTCCGACATCGGAAAAACAAAAACCATATTCGGGTTTATCATATCCGATTTTCTTAAGCGTCCGCCGCACTATGGACTGAATATCCACGTAAGCTTTTGTCCGCGCCTCGCCGCCGACTACCACCAAACCCGTGGTGGCAAAACATTCTATGCCGGCGTGCGCTTTTTTGTCCTGCCTTAGCATTTCGTCGTAAACCGCGTCGCTAATTTGGTCGCAAACTTTGTCCGGATGCCCCTCGGTTACGGACTCGGACGTGAATGTGTAGCTCTTTTTTATACTTTTATTGTTCATATTCCGCTGATTGGTCGCTGATAGGAACGCTGATTGGTCGCTGAACGCTTCTTCGGCGTTTATTCAGCGTCACCATCAGCGTCTTTTCAGCGGTTAATTATGAATTTTACTGGTAACAAAAAACCGCCCGTCGGCGGAGTTAAAAATTATCTTCCCCGCTCGGGGCTAGAATTGGCACCTTACCGATGTTGCTCGATGGGTTGCCGGCAGGTCAACGTGCTAGGTCACTCGCTGCGCTCTTGATAAATATTAAATTGTTAAAGCTATCGTACACTAAAAACTGATTGCTGTCAATAAGACACATTTTACCAAAACCAGCTGGCGTGCTTACCCAAAACTACGCCGCCTTTATATGAACCACCCGGGTCGGCGTCTGTCCATATGCCGTCAACTTTTACCTGCAAATATTGATGGGGAACAAAGTTAAAAAATTGATGCCGGACTCTCACATCTTCCGGCTTAAAATATTTACTGTTGGCCAGCAATGTAAAAAGGACATAATTCCTGGTGGTGCAATGCGCGTATCCCGTGCTGTTCCAAATTTGTTCCAAATCTGTGCGGAATAATCTCGGCAGGAAACGTACCACATTATACCTGCCGTGGTCGTATTTTGAAGCCAGCAGATTATAAGCCAGCTGTAAAAATGTTTTTTGATCGGTGGTTTTATTTTCCAGCTCCGCGATGGTTTGCCTGATCTCCGGCGGCAAATCCGTGGGCGGCAAATACTGTTTAAATCCCATAAAAGGCGCCACCAGCCGCAACACAAAAAACGCCAGAAAAAAATACGCCGCGATGATTATAAAAATTATCCAAAAGATGTCCATTACCATATTATACAACAAATCTTGAAATCAATCCGTAAAATCGCTATAATAAGTCAGTTATACTACATTAGCTTTTGCGGGTATCATATAACGGTCATTATCTCAGTTTTCCAAACTGATAATGCGGGTTCGACTCCCGCTACCCGCTCCACAAACTTTAAAAGCCCCCGGTTGGGGGCTTTTTGTGATTCGTGAAAATTCGTATGCAGTATTCGTGCCTATTCGTCTCACCGGAATTATCTAAGCTTAACTGCCTCTTTAAACGCTTCGCCTGCTTTGAACTTGGGGGTATTGAGTTCAGGGATGGTAATTTTTTGCGAAGGATTGCGCGGGTTCACGCCAATGCGGGAAGCGCGGTGGGAAACCGAGAACTGCCCAAAACCCGAAATGTTGACTTTGTCGCCGCCGCGAAGGACGTCGTAAATCATGCTGATTAAAGTATTAGTAAACCTTTCCGCCTCGGTATGGGTAATACCCAATTTAGCGGCCAATTGCTCCGTTAGTTGAAGCTTGTTCATAAGATTTCTCCTTTTCCGCCAGGGGCGGATCCCATTTTTCAGGGCTATTTTAATTATTTTTGATGTTGGCTAATTACTATACGTTGTTTAGCCTAAATTTGGTGCTTTTTGCTTAAATTGTGATTATTTACCAAATCTAATTATATTATAGGCCTGTTTTTATAAAAATTCCAGTAAGATGGATAGTAATTTTTATTGTGTCAATTGTAACGTAAAAAACAGAGCAAACGTTACGTCTGCCTTAATTTTGTTCAAAAATGCGGTTATTTCCGCTTATTAAAAAGATATTTCTTCGCGATGATTAGCAGTATAGCCAAAGCCGCTCCGGATAAAATTAAATACTTAACTGCGCCCTTTTTGGCGCTTTGGCTTGTTTGATAGCTTTGCCCAGAATAAGCGGGTTGGGAGTTTTGATTATCGGCTGATGGTGTGGCGGCGATCATATCTTCCCCTTCCACCTGCCCGGCGTCTGGCGGTGTTTGCGTTGCGAGCGATGTATCGGCACTAATCGACGCGATTTTGGCCTGTCCGGCGGTGATTTTATTATCACTTTTAATAACCCGATCCGTTTCCTGGCTGGCGTCAAAAGCCGCGGTCAAATCATTTATTAAAGAATCGCGCGGATTTGAAGCGCCGATAAAATATGTTGATTGGTCTTGGTATAAATCAGTCCTTATTAACGCCTGACCGGCGCCGGGGTTTACGGATGACACATTATTAAAACCGTTGGCGGTTTTTCCCCACGACGCCGAATCCAAAATTACGCCGCTATTTACCGCGCCAAAGCGTAAAGCAACGCCCGTGTTGTCGGAAATCGTGGCCGAGCTAACCACGTCGGGTTTTACCGCGGTATTTACAAAACCGGAGTTTGCCCACAAATAAAAACTCTTGGCCGGAATAAAAGTATCCTTGCTCCAGGATTTAACCAGAGTGTCGCTGTTGGCATTGCCCGGCCGCTTAACTAAATGGCAGCCTTTTAAATTTACCGACGACGAACTGGCGTTAAAAAATTCAATAAAATCATTGTCCGTGTTATTTTTTCCACCGGTGATTTGAATTTGGGAAATGTGGATGTCAGACTGGGCAAAGGCAAAACTAAAAATTCCGAGGCCGGACAAAACAAGAAGAGTTGGAATTATTTTTTTCATTTGCAATAATATTTCACTGTTAAGGGATTCCTCGGCTCCCCCTCAACTCGGATGCTGCTGGCTCGGGGTCGCTCGGAATGATACATATCAATTTATCCGGACTAAATTAAAACACCGCCCCAGCGGTGTTCCCGACACTCTTTTTAAAAATTTCTTAATTTCCTTATTTCCAATTTCCCAATTTCATTTGGACTTTGTATCCGCGGTTTCTATTTCTTTATAAAGTGCCCCCAAAACCCCGTTGACAAATTTCCCCGATGATTCTCCCCCAAAAGTTTTTGCCAGCTCCACGGCCTCGTTTATGGCCACTTTGGGCGGCACCTGCTTTAAAATCTTGAGCTCAAAAACTCCCAGGCGCAGGACATTGCGGTCCACGGGCGGAATTTGGTCCATAGGCCATTCCGGCGCGTGCTTGGTAATTACCTTATCAATGGCCGGCAAATTTTGCGCCACGCCGTTGGCCAATTCCAAAATAAAAACGGCATCGTCGCCGACGTCCGCGAATTCTTTAACGTGGTTTTGAACAATGCCCGCGAGCTCGTCTTTTTGCCCGTTAAAATCCCACTCAAACAGGGATTGCAGGGCGATGGTTCTGGATAAATGCCTGTTTGCCATTTTGTTTCCACAAAATTTCTACGAAATACTAAATGAACGAAATACGAAACTTGCTACGCACATTGCTTTCGTATTTAGTTTTTTTCGTATTTCGTAGAAGCTTATTTTGTAATTTTCCGGCCGCGATAATACCCGCAATTCTTACAAGGCAGATGCGGCATAACGGCAGAGCCGCAATTTTTGCAAACCGCGAAAGAAGTCTTTTTTAAAGCCAAATGACTGCGTCTTTGGTCTCGTCCACTGCGAGTCTTGTGTTTCTTAGGAACTCCCATAATAGTTGAAAGTAGAAAGTTAAAAGTAAAAAGTAAAAAGTGGCACCGCACTGGGCGTCATCCTGACCCTGAGTGCATCCGAAGGGGAAGGATCTCTACTCTACTTCGTAACTTCTGATTAATTAATTGTTAAAGCTTCCAAATTATAGCCAAATAAAGCCTTTTCGTCAAGAAAAATTAAAAAACCTTCCACTAAGGAAAGTGTATGGCAAGGTCGGCGCAGAGGCGCCGGCCTTGCCAGATTGCGTTTAGTCAACCGCGAAACGCGATGCCTGGGGGGAGTCTTCCAACTCATGGAGTACGGCGGAGTCAAACTCCTCGCCGTCGGCTTCATGGAAGCCGCGCCTACGATCGGGCCGGACGTTCAGGAACCTCACGAGGTTCCTGGCCTTCCTCAAATAGCGTTCTCCGTCATGCTCCTCGATCGGGCGAAGATCAATAATCAGAAAATCCACGCCCGGGTTAGGATCAGTCTGTCGGAGGCGTCTCTGCTCATCAAGTATCTCTTGAGCAGTTCTCCCTTCCATCCAAGCGCACCAGTAGCACTGGTGCTCAATAGTCCGGTCAACCCGACCGGCCATTCCCGCTATTAGCCCTCTTTTATAAAGGTCCTCACGGGGATTCGTACCATAAGAACACTTTCCTTTACACATTTTTTATCAACTCCAACCTGGCCACAAAACTTTTGTGGACAAATTGCAATTTACAATTTGATTTGATATTAAAACAAAAGTTTATTTTTGTAAAGTTGATAAGCCGTTTCCTTTCTCCAATCGGCACTTATTTTTCCCTCCCCTCCAGGGGGAGGGTTGGGGAGGGGTGATTGTCGCAACATTATTTTTATTTCCTATAACCCGCCGGCAAAGACAGGATGATGATCTTAATTCGCGTCTTGCGATAAAAATCAAAATCATCACATCACCGACGGATTACAGAAAATAAATCTGTTTTCCCTCTCCCTTTGGGAGAGGGTAGGGTGAGGGTTTTATCGGTCCTATACGTCCTATTTGTCCTATTCTTTTTAAAAATGTGGGGCGGAATCAGAGAAGTACGACGACTCTCCTTACCGCCCTCACCGCTTCTGGCCATCTTTTTTTCCTGCCCGCCAAATGCCTAACAGTGGCAGGGCAATCAGAAAAATTGTCAAAGCCCACCGCATGGCTGCGTCGAGCCACCAGTAACGGTCGCCCAAGGCGCCCAAGGCGTTCAAGCGCTCTAGCACCCAATCCATCATTTCCCCTCCTTTTTTTGCGTTTGCTTGGTTGCGACCTGGGCGTTACCGTTCGGCACCACCAAATAAATTATGCCGAAAGTGATTCCCGCGGCCGCAACAACCAATAGTGCGTCAATCATAGCCAATCCCCTTTTCCCGTCTTTATTACGACCGCTGCTACCAGAGCAACTAGAGCAAACAGGCCCCAAAAAACGCACTCCAACATTTTTTGTTCCTCCAAACCCACCCCCCTTCGGGGGACAAATTTGGAAGAAAAAAATTTTAAAAGATGTGTAGGGCGGCTGTATAAATGCAAAATATTAATGCGTGCCGCCCTTAGGTTTCCTCTCCAAAATCCTCCTGCTCTCACCGATGAAATCCCTCCACATTCGCCGTCGCGATGCTCACGATGGCTTTTTTTGCCGCCTTTTGCGGCGTGGACAGCAGTTTGGCCAACTGCCGCCGGGTAGTCTGATCGGGCTCGCTGGGTTTCAGGGGCCGGCACACAAACTCCCCAATCCCCCATGCCGCCCAAGTGCCCAAAATCATGCCCCATTGGAGCCACGAGCGGTCGTAAGCGTCGTGCACCCCAATGGTGGCTGACCGCCACCACAGTCCGAGCGCCGAAATACACCCAAACAGCAAGATCTTTTTCAGCATTTTTGGCACCTCCATGCCAATTTTGAACCCTTCGGTCCAAAAATTCTTGCGGAAGCTTCGCTCCCGCGTTTTCCCTGGCGATTCTCCATCCCCCAAGGGGCGCAAATTTCCAATTTTGAAAACCTACGCTCCTAAAAAGACAAAAGTAAATTAGTTTTATTATTATAATCCCATAATCCTGTTTTTTCAACCGCGCATTTTACTCCCCTCCCCCCATGGGGGAGGGTTAGGGAGAGGGTTCAAAATAAAATAAAAAAGAGCGCTTACTCGCCCCTTATATTAAAATTTGTTGGAAACAGACTGGCAACCAAGACAGATAACCGCTTGGCCGCCAAACTGTTTCCGGCAATTTCTGATCCGTGTCCATCCGTTTCCAATCCGTGTTAATTCGTCTGTAATATCCGTGTTAATCTGTTTGCACTATTGTGGGTCTAAAGTGATGAGGCCAAAAGGTCAAAGCGACCTCCATAATATTTGCCTTCCTTTTAGGCCCACGATAGTGCAAGCAAGCTTGCTTCTACTAAATACTAAAGGTTACTAAATATACGAAATACTAAACCAACATTTTTCTTTCACGGATCTATAGGTTTTAGTATTTAGTAGAAGTTTTAATTTTGCCTCCGGCAAAATTAAAACCGTATACTTCAAATACAGGAGAACCTTAATTAAAATGTTCTTGTATGCAGTATACGGCTTTATAGTGCCGCCAATCCGGTTTAACGAAATTAGCAGCATAGTTCACAGATGCACAGATACCGGCAGATAACACAGATTATTATGCAACTATGATAATTGCCCCCGCGCCAATCTCCATCAAACAAGTATTTCCGGATATAAATGATTCTCTGAATGTAAAATGGAAAATCTTATTCGCGACGTAGAGCGAGAGAAAGTAAAAATTTTATTTTTTACTTTCCGAGCCGAGGAGCTAAGAAAGGTTTCTGAGCAACCGACTTCGCCTTTATTTTAAATCAACTGTATGGTGAAGATTGGCGCAAGGGCCTGTCGTATACCCATTTGTCTCCTGTAAAAACGAACGGATATTTTATAAAATTGTTAAAGCACGCTTTTTGAGCGTAACTAAACACTCTACACCAAAAATGCCCCAATGTCAAGGGGGCATTTAATGCCAGAGGTAATTTTTGGCTTAATTAAAAGAAATTATTTTAAATAAGCCAAAATTCTCCTTGCTAGAATTTTTGATTTTCCTTCAAATTTGTCTACTTCAATCTGAACCGCCAACTTCTCCTCAGAAGTTAAAGAAGAAAACAAGGGTTGTAAAAAAATAAAATTTTGTAATTTAATAACTTCCTTAAAAACAAGTCCGTTTGCTCCCGCATAGCTCAATAAATAATTTAACGCGGAGATAATCACCTGAACTCTCGCTTCACTAAATTCCCGGATGGTAGAATTTTCAAATAAAATCCTATTCCTCAAATTTCTAAAACTTTTTTCGGCATCCTCTGTTCGGCCGTTCTTATTTAATAAAGACAACTTGTTGAGCTCCAAAAAATATTTTTCAAAATTGGCCTTGATGTAATGAATGGCTTGAGCCGTAGGCATATCTGATGACAATTCCATAACATCTAAATAGTCCTGCGCCTGTTGCCTGGCATAAAATTCCAAGTAATCTTTTAGTTCTTGCAAAATCAAACCAAAATCTATTTTTTCCGGAGGTAAAGTAGCCTGTTTTGCCAAATTACGTAATCTCCTCATTGCCGGTTGATCGGCATTTTGCAAAATATTCAACCATGGTTGTAAATGCTCCGGGAGAGCTCTTAAAGCCATTACGAAATAATCCCGTGCGTCATATTCGGCTCCGTCCCCCCTGCCACGATTCAAGTCAGCGCCCATAAAATATTTTAGTTAAGAAACACATACAATTATAACAAAAAGCCCGGGGTTTGTTAACCCCGGGCTTTTTGTTATGCTTATTCGTGTTAATTCGTTTTTAATCCGTGTTTATTGGTTTGCCTAATAATCCATACCGCCCATACCTCCGCCCATACCAGCGGGTGCGGCTGGCGCTTTGGGCTCGGGCTTGTCAACCACAATGGCCTCGGTGGTAACCAAAGTGGAGGCGATGGAGACCGCGTTCTCCAAAGCCAGGCGGGTAACTTTAAGAGGGTCAACGATACCAACTTTCATCATATCTTCCACCACTCCGGTCTGCCAGTCCGCGCCGTCGTATTTGGTAAAATCATAACCTGCATGAGCACCTTTGGTTTGGATAAAAGTAATAATGTTGGTTGGCTCTACTCCTGAATTTTGGGAGATCTGTCTCAATGGCGCTTCAAGAGCGGTAAGAACAATGTGATAACCCATACGATAAGCGCCGCTTAATTTAGCCTTCTCTTTTTCCAATAACGGCACAATTTTTACCAAAGCCGCTCCACCACCGGCCACAATTCCCTCTTCTACCGCGGCCTTAGTGGCATTAAGCGCATCTTCTATTTTGAATTTCTTGGCTTTCATCTCGGTTTCAGTAAAGGCGCCTACTTTGATTACCCCCACTCCGCCCGCCAAACGCGCCATTCGTTCCTGCAATTTTTCCTTGTCGTAATCCGAAGTAGAATTCTTAATTTCAGCTTTAATTTGATTTACACGCTCGTCTATTTTATTTTTGTCGCCAGCGCCACCCACAATAGTGGTAAACTCTTTAGTGGCGATAACTTTACGTGCCTTGCCCAAGTCCACAATTTCGGTTTTATCAAGCTTCAATCCCATATCTTTGGTGATTACATTACCGCCGGTAAGCACCGCAATATCCTGAAGCATTTCTTTGCGCCTGTCGCCAAAACCCGGAGCCTTAACAGCCAAAACATTAAACGTGCCGCGCAATTTATTTAATACAAAAGTAGTCAGAGCCTCGCCTTCAACCTCGTCCGCGATTATCACCAAATCTTTTTTGCCGCTTTGCGCCACTTTTTCCAGAATTGGCAAAACTTCCTGAACAGAAGAAACTTTTTCGTCGGTGATTAAAATATAGGCGTCTTCCCATACGGCTTCCATACGTTCGGCGTTGGTTACCATGTACGGATTTACAAAACCCTTGTCAAAACGCATTCCTTTGACCACTTCTTTTTCCAACCCCGTGGTCTGACCTTCTTCTACTGTGATAATTCCCTCATGTCCGACTTCTTCCATTGCTTCGGCTATTAGCTTGCCAACTTCCGGATCCAAAGAAGCAATGGTCGCGACCTGCTGGATTTCTTCTTTATTTTTTACATCTTTTTTAACTTTTTTGAGTTCTTCCACCACAAAAGCCACAGCTTTGTCCATGCCTTTTTTTATTTCGTTAGCCTGGGTGGAGGCTAAGGCTGCCGCTTCAAAAGCCGCTTCAATCATTTTTTGTGCTAAAACCGTGGCAGTGGTCGTCCCGTCGCCGGCGGCCTCATTGGTTTTGTTGGCCACTTCCTGGATTAAAGAAGCGCCGACATTTTCAAACTTATCTTCCAATTCAATTTCTTTGGCCACGGTCACTCCGTCGTCGGTAATTGTGGGACTGCCGTAGCCTTTGTCCAAAATTACGGCTTTACCGGTTGGACCCAGGGTAACTTTAACTGCGTTTGCGGCTTTGTCTACGCCGGCCTTAATGGCCTGTTTTGCGTCAAAACCGTATTTGATAATTTTTGACATAATTTATTCCTTTAAATTTTCTACTAAATACTAAAGGTTACTAAATATACGAAATACTAAACCGGAATGTTTTTCATTCACGTTTTTTATAGGCTTTAGTATTTAGTATCTTTAGTATATTTTCGTATTTAGTAGAAGGTTAATAGTTATTCAACAAGCGCCAAAATATCGGAATCGTCCTTTTCTTTCCCGACATATAAAATTTTGTATTCCACTTTTTTGCCGTTCTCGTCTATTTCCACTTCTTCACCGGCGTACTTGCCAAATACGACCGTGTCCCCGACTTTCAATCCCAGCGATGAAATTTCACTGCCGTTGCCCAGTTCCACAATTTTGCCCTGCGCTTTTTTTTCTTTGTCCGCGGTATCCGGCAAAACAATACCCGATTTTGTAACTTCCTCGGAAGACAGCTGTTTTACCAGCACGCGATTTCCCAAAGGTTTTACTTTCATAGGTTTCTCCGAAACTTCTACTAAATACGAAACTATACTAAAAGTACGAAATACTAAAATTAAAATTCAAGTTTAGTATTTAGTATCTTTCGTATTCTTTAGTATTTAGTAGAGATAATTAATTCTAAAATTAATTTAATTATAGCTTAATTTATCACTCTGTCAAGATGACTGATAAAGCCTATTATCCCGCAAAAAACCTGGTTAAAAGCTCTCTTTGTTTGCTCTGCGGATGAAAGGATAATTCGTCATCCAAAACCAAAATAAACTCTTCCTTCCGGATTTTTGGCAACTGCCAGTTTTTTAGTTTGATTTCCAGCCATTGCCCGAATTTACCGTTTAGCATCCGCTCGAGTTTTATTTGCAACGATGATTGTCCATCGGATGAAAGGATTGCACTCCCCCTCTTTTTCAAAGAGGGGGCCGGGGGGAGTTCAAAATTCGGAAAAAACATTTTTATCCATTGGCCGTTCTTTTCCTGAAATTCCTCCACCGCATCCTGATTTATCAGCGGCCTTAGTTTTGCATATTCCCAGGCCGTGTATAAATTCCGCAGCTGATTAATTTTCTTTACCCCGGCCAAATAATGGTTGAGACAAAACCGGTCGGCAATTTTTTTGCCGTGGCGGCGCATTCCCAATATTTGGAAGTAAAAGGTCACCACGGTGCGCCCGAACCACAAAAATTTGGGGTCAACTATAATTAAAAGGTCAATATCGGAATCAGTTTTTTCCTGCCCCATAGCCTGGCTGCCAGCCAGCGCCGCTCCGCGCACAAAAGGCAAATATTTTAAACCGCCAATAAACCGGCGAATCCGACGCTCGCGCTTAATCCCGTAAATATAATTGGCCAAACGCCGGTCGATTATATTTACCCGCCCGCGCAGGCAGTAAAACCCGTTTTTTTGTTGAACTTCATTTTGGCATTCTTCATCCAGGCACTTTACAACTTCATCAATGTCGGCTATTTGATTATCGCCCGCCGATTCATCAATCAAATCCCAATCTGTGTTAATTCGTGTCCTTAAAATTTGAATATTAGCCAACAAAAATTTATGCAATTCCAAAAGCGTTACAGGGTAATCCTGAAGATCGAAAAATTTAAGGGTCAATAATATGCGCTCTTTAAGCATTTAACACGGTAGCGGCGGCCACCGGCCGCCATCTAATTATATTATATTTTACATCCAAAGATTTTCCCGGTTATTTCTGTCTAGCCCCCATTTCCGGGGATTGTTACGGATATATTCCCTTATACGCCGCAGTGATTTTTCGTCCCTGATGACATTATCATAAAACGATTTTTGCCAAGCGAAATTTGCAAACCCCCCGGTATGCAAATGTTTGGAAACAATATTTTTATAAGAACCGATGATTTGCGATAGATTGCTTTGCAGACCACCGGCTTTGGTTTCAAGAATTACAATCCCGTGCAAATGATTGGGCATAATTATAAATTCGTCTAATTCAACATTATCGTAATGTTTTGGGATTTCTTCCCAAAAATCCTCGGCCGCTTGGCCGGCATTGTTTAAAACCATTTCACAGTCAAAAATTTCTCCGAAATGTTCGCGGCGGTCTTTTGTGCAAATCGTTACAAAATAAAAATTTGGGTGGCTATAATCGAATTTTTTTATTCTGTTTGGTTTTCTGGCAAACATATTCATAAGTGGAGGCCGGTGGCCTCCGCTACCGTTATAGACCCAATTTATCCAGCGTTATCTCGTCCCAATCTTCAAACCCCACCTCTTTGTATACCCGCAACTTGTGTGAAAATTCCGTTTCGGAAAATTTGTACTGGGTTTGGGCGCTTTGACCGGCTCGATGGGAATACATTTCTTTTTTCTCTAAAACCACCGGACGGTTTTCGCGCACCAGCTTAAATTTCCCGGACGGGTTTTCAAAAATTAAAATGTCCTGCGTCCCCTGCTTTATGGGCCCGTCCTGGGTATCCATAATTAAATCTTCGCGCGTGAGGCTCACATTCTTAAAATGTTTCTGCGCCGCCTCCACCAATTGTTGCCATTTTTCTTCTTGCATAAATTTGCCTTGATGTAGCGGCGGCCATTGGCCGCCACTAAATTAAACAGGTTAGAATGGAGGCCGGTGGCCTCCGCTACAATTTATTTTTTAAATTTATTCGATATATCTTCGACCTTTTTAATAACATCAGCCTCATTAATAGTTAAGAGTCGGCGGTCAAGCATAACAATCTTCCCATTTATAATTGAATCAACCACATCGCTCCCGCTGGTATTATAGACCAAAGTGGAATAAATGTCGTAGGATGGCTGTAAATGGGCTTGTTGTAAATCTAATATGATTATATCGGCCTGTTTACCTGCTTTTAGCGAGCCGATTTTGTCATCAAGCCCCAAAATTTTGGCGCCGTCAATGGTGGCCATACGCACGATTTTTTCAGGGTTGATGGTGTAGCCGTTTTGGCAAAACTTATCCGGTGATAAGCATTTTAAATATCCGTAAGCCGCAAAATTAATTTGCCCGAACATATCCAGGCTGTTGCTGGATGCCGCGCCGTCCGTGCCAATACCAACGTTCAGGCCGCTGTTTAGCATTTCCACAACCGGGGGCAAAAACGGGCCGAGCTTGGCCTCACTTTTAGGATTAAAAGAAACTCCGACGTTGGGATATTGCGCCAGCAAATTTATTTCGTCTTGATTAACATCGGCGGCATGCGCCAAAACCAATTTGTTCCGCAAAAAGCCGGCTTCCGATATTAATTCGGTCGGGGTCAGCTGATATTTGGCCAGGCTGTCGGTGCGGTTTTGCGGATCTTCCTCAAAGTGGATGTGGACCAAATAATTATTTTTTAAAGCGTAATCGGAAATTTGTTTTAATTCGCTGATTGTATAATCCAAAAACGGATTCGGCGCCAGGGAAAAAGTTATAAGCGGATTGTTTTGGTTTTGGCTGATAAAATTCTGGTCAAAAGTTATTTGCCCGTTGTTATCAGTGGTCGGAATTCTTAATACCGCGCGCATTCCCGCCTGCGAGACCGCCTCGGCCGTGTTTTCCGGAAAAAAATACATATCGTTAAACGCCGTGGTGCCGCTGCAGATCATTTCATCTTCCGCAAGGAGGCTACCCCAGTAAACGTCATCCGGGGTTATTTGCTGTTCGTAAACTGCAGTGCTTTTTAGCCAGGGTTCAAAGGCATCGTTGTCATCCAATCCCCTAAGCAGAGTCATGGCCGAGTGCGCGTGGGTATTAACCAGGCCGGGCATAACCAGTTTTCCGGTTGCATCAATAGTTTTGGATGCGCTGATGTCAGCCGGCGCCCGGCCACTTCCCAAACCGATAATTTTTCCATCCCTAATTTCCACCCATCCGGGATTATAAATATCGGATTTTTGGTCCAAAGTCAAAACTTCGGCGTTGGTAATAAGTATATCCGCCGCGTAACTATTTGTCTGGAACGCCTGGTGTTGGTGCCGATCAAAGTGCCAAATTAAAAAACCTGATGCGACTAACAAAACCAAAATCAAAAAAAAGATCTTATTACGCATTGAGATTTTCTGCATATAATCCGTAGCCATCCGTGGATCCGAATATTCATCCGTAGATCCGCGTTATACTACTGCAACCCCTGCATCGGCGCTATATTACTCGCGGCCAGAGTTTTTAAAATCAAAGGCAAAACTACCAACAAAGCCACAAGGGGCAAAACGACGAGCACCAAAGTAACATACAACTGCCACCGTGCGTATTTTTTAATCTTCTCCGTATTCTCATAAATTTCCTTAACCATCTGTTCCTGGGTTATCGCAGGTTTTTGTTCTGATGAATTTTGATTGGTTTCCATATTTTATGCTTTAATGATTTTACTTTCCAACTTACCCATAATCTGATGATTTAATAGAACCTCATCGGTTAACCGCTTAGATAAATCAGGTGCAGTATGGAAAAGTAATTTTCTTAAACAGCACACGGAACCTTTGTCTTTTTTGATGTTCGGCAGTTGGTTTCCCTTTACTCCGATCAAAGAGTATAAAGAAGTGTTTGCAGGATCTCTGGCTTCGTCTTTAAAGATTTCCACGCTATAAAAATTCATCCCTAAATCTTGTTCCAACCCCCTCATAAAATCCAAAAAATTATAAATTTGAATTTGACTTTCAATTTCTTTGTCTCCTTTAAATAACTTATTTATAATTTCTTGCCTTTTGGGATCATCGTCTCTCCAGTCTTGCACCGCCAAATCAATGCCATTCTCCATAAACCGGATGTAAAAAGGCTTATAAAAAGGCGCTATCCTAAATTCGCCTCCAAGTTTTATACTTTCCGCCATATTTAGCAAAGCTCTTTTTACTGCTTCGGGATTATTGCACGTTAGCGAATTACTGGATAAAACTAAATCCAAACTTTCCGGTTTAAACGGCAAGTCTTGGTGAGAACCAGCTATATAATCCCCTGATTGGGAAAATTCTTTGTAAAACTCAGCAAGAAGCTCCGCTTCTCTACTTAAATATTCATCGATTCGCAGACCATGTAAAACTCCCTGGTCCAAAGAAATAGAGATGTTGGTTCTTCCTAAATTTTGTTTTGTTTCTTCTGGATCTTGAGATAAGAAAGCATAAGCCGGATCCATACCAATTACCCTTGTTCCTGTTTTGCCATATTTCTGGTTAGCGACCTTAACAAAATTTGCCCAACCGGAGCCTACATCTAAAATCAGCCCTTTGTGTTCTAAGTAGCTTTCAGGCAAAGATAATTTATCCATCAAATCTGAGAAATCTCGCGCTGTCGCGGAAATAGACTCCGGAGATCTAAAACCTCTATTAATTTCAGCCATAATTAAATCATTTCTGGCAATTCGGACAAAAACTGCCCGTTCTACCGTTTAGTTTGACGCTTTGTATAATCGTACCACATTTTTTGCACTTTTGCCCTTTGCGCCCGTAAACAAAATGATATTTTCCCATTTGGCCCCAGCTTCCATCAGTTCTCACAAAATCGCCCACCGATGAGCCTTTGGCTTTTATGGCTTTGGTTAACACCGATTTAATCCATTTGTAGACAGCTGATAATTCTTTATCGCTGAGCGATGAAACCCTGCGCGTGGGCCTCACGCCGGCGTGGAATAAAATTTCATCACTATAAATATTGCCGATTCCCGCCACCACTTTGGGATTCATCAGCACCTGCTTAATTTTACCCATCGGAGCTTTTGACGCGGCCGCTTCAAAAGCTCCGATTGTAAATTCATTATCCAGAGGTTCGGGGCCGTATTCCAGGAGCTCTTTAACCTGATCAATTTCGTCATCCCGCACCAGCTTCATATAACCGAATTTGCGGATGTCGTTAAAATATAAATGGGATCCGTCGGTAAATTCAAAAATCACGTGGGTATGTTTGCCGGGCAATTTAACCGGGGGCGCGGTCAAATTATTGAACATCCGATATTTACCGCCTGTTTTTTCCCGCAATCGGTCATCTTCAAAAATAAACTGCCCGGTCATTTTAAGATGCACCAAAAGCGAGAGCGAAGCTCTCACCTTATTCCCCTCCCCAAGAAATGGGGAGGGTGTCCCGAGTGCATCCGAGGGACGGGAGAGGTTGATAATAATCAGTTTCGCCCTCCGCTTTACAGCAGTTATGCGGCGGCCGACCAGCATCTTTTTAAACAATGCAACTTTGCCGTTATCGGCAACTCTTATATTACTGACTGTATGCGGCCCCATACTGATCATTTTTGGAGCGTTAACAGTAACAGACTTAATGGTCCGCTTTTTTAATTTACGATTAAGCTCGGAAACTATAGTTTGGACTTCGGGCAACTCGGGCATAATTTTCATAACAGAAATTAAGAAATTAGTGAAATTGTGAAATTAGGGAGCTCCCATAATTTCCCAATTTCCACAATTTCATTATTTCTATTTTTTTCTGTTCAATACCATTATACCATCAAACCCCTCAACGTGATATAATTATAAAACTATGAAGCAATTTCCCGATTTCCTAAAATCAATCCCCCACAAATTCAGCCCAAAAGAAGAGCAAATTTTAAGGCGCGCTTATGAAATTTCCAACCGCGCTCACGAGGGGCAAAAACGCAAAAACGGCGACCCGTATTTTTCGCATCCGCGCGAAGCGGCCATAACTTTGGGCCAAATTTTCCCCGACGCTTCAACCTTGGCAGCCACTTTGCTCCACGATGTCCCCGAAGACACAAACTTTTCTTTGGAAAAATTGGAGGCGGAGTTTGGCCCGGAAATCGCCAATTTAATTGACGGCGTGACCCAGCTTGGCCAGGTGCGGATGAAGGACGGCAAAGATAAATTTTATGTCGAAAACCTGCGCAAATTGTTTATCGCCACCAGCCAGGACATCCGCGTAATCCTGATTAAATTGGCCGACCGCATCCACAATATGCGCACCATCCAGTTTATCCCGCCGGAAAAACAGCTTAAAGTCGCAAGCGAAACTTTGGAAATCTACGCGCCCATTGCCGCCCGCCTGGGCATCGGCAACTGGAAAGACGAGCTGGAAAATTTATCTTTTAAAATTGTTTACCCCAAAGAGTACGCGGAAACCAAACAACTTTTGGCCAGGGAGCTAAAAAACCGCGAAGAGAGCATCAAAGAAATGGAAAAAATGCTCCATCATACCCTGCGAACAGAAGGCATAAAATATTTGGAAATTAACGGGCGCGTCAAACGCCTGTATTCCCTGTTTCGAAAACTGCAAAAATACCAAAATGACATTACCAAAATTAATGATATTGTCGCTCTGCGGATTATTACCAAATCCACGGCCGATTGCTACGCCGCCTTAGGCATAATCCACAAATATTTTCAGCCTCTGCCGGGAAGAATTAAAGATTACATCGCCACGCCCAAACCTAACGGCTACCAAAGTTTACACACCACCGTTTTTAACAAGGACGGCAAAACTTTTGAAATCCAAATCCGCACCGACTTAATGCACGAAGAAGCCGAACGAGGGGTAGCCGCCCACTGGTTTTACGCCGAAGAAGGCAAGCCAGAAAGCGTGGGACGGATTCAGGCAAACTGGATTCGGGAACTGCAGTCCTGGCAGGAAGAAACCCAAAATCCCGAAGAATTTTTGGAAAGCCTGAAAATAGATTTTTTTCGCGACCGGATTTTTGTATTCACCCCCAAAGGCGATATTAAAGATTTGCCGGCCGGCGCCAGCGTCATAGATTTTGCCTTTGCCGTGCACACCGATTTGGGCCTGCATATGATGGGCGCCAAAATTAACGACAAAATGAAAAGCATATACGACGAGCTGGAAAACGAGGACACCGTGGAAATTATTAAAAGCAAAAAAGAAGCGACCATTTCCCGCGACTGGCTCAAAGCCGCCAAAACCCACAGCGCAAAAAACCGCATCCGCCACTACCTAAACGAGCACAACCAGGGCATCATTGACCGCATAAAAGAATTAAAATTAAAAGATTTTACTTTGCCGAAGTTTTTTAGGAAAAAATGAACGGTGGCCGGAACGGTCACCGTTTTTTCTTCACCGGCGAAATCAGGTCGGGAAGCGAGACTAGCGTTAAAACCAGACGACCCTTGTCGGGAAGCGTCCGGAAAGTCAGCCGCTTTACGTTGCGCCAATTGCCGGTCCTGGACTGCCGAGGAACATATATTTCATCGGTCAAAACCTGTCCGGGAATTATCTCCAGTTCTACCCGGATATAACGCTCCCATTTTTCAAACAGGAAAGAAATATCGCAGGCTAGGCGCCGTAAGTCTAGGACTTTTCCTTGAAAGTACCCTTTGAGCCGGTCAAAGTCCATAATTTCCGACTCGCAGGTTCCAGCCAGCAACAAGTGCTGTAGCCACGCCTCCTCGCGGTCAACCTGACCGATATGGTCGAATGGCAAATCCTCTAAAGAAAATACGTGACGCATCAGATAGTCAAAGGATTCACGATCAGGTAGCAAGGCCTGATTGGTGATCAACTTGGCAAGAAAATCGTACAGCCGGTGGAGGTAGCCGCTGGCGGCGTCAAACTCCTGTTTCTGGCTTTGCCGATAAAGCTTAAGAGACTTTTGCTGGCTGTTGACTGATGCCTGCAGTCTGCGCATGGACTCCTGAAAAGGGTTATAAAAGCCGTTTTTACTGGTTTTTTCGGGCATTGAAGCCCTCCTTTAATAACACATTATAACAAAGAGGAATTTTAATATCAACCCAATTTTAAACTCCCCTTTCGGAGTTTTTATGTTTATCGGTTATTATTAAGAGATCCTTCACCCTCAGATGCATTCGGGTTCAGGATGACGCCGGAGTACGAAAGCTTCAGCGTCGCATCAGCGTACTTATCAGCGACCGATCAGCGGCACTACAATCCCAAAACCCCGGCGATTTGTTTTATCATGCCGACTACTACGGCCGGAGGCAGGAGACTGTAGGAATCTTTGCCCTCGTCGTCTTTGACAATCCAGGGACTTTCCAAGGTCGTAATTTTGCCGGTAGCTTCGTCCAATTTATAGCTGTACGAAGGCGTTAATTCATAATCGTCCACCTTTTCGGCGGCTTCATCAACCGGTACGGAGTTCCGCAAATACACTTTGGGTACGCCGGTCAGCGTCAGCAATTTTTGAAAAATTTGGTTGTCGACTTCCAAACGGGCGCGAATCGGCTCTATGCCAAGCTCATCCCCCTCTTTGGGTAACATCCGTTCCTTGTTGCAAGAAGGCGTATCGCACATTAGATAAAACTGCTTGGTAGCGGAATCGTAACCGACGTCTTTAGTGGCCAAAAGTTTTGTGTTGCGCGGCGTCTTGCAGATTGGACAAACGACGCGGTATTTAATGCGTTCGTCAATAATGGAATTTGGCACGTTTAAAAATACAAAAAAATCCGGCTCTTTAGGATAGCCAATAAGCTCTTTAAGGTATAAAGAATAATTGATTTGATCGTGGGCGCGAGGGAAGCCGTCAATAAAAACCGCCTGTCTCGGCCGCTTGCTTATTTCATACTTTATCAGAGCCAAAATCAACTCCGAAGAAATAAGAGTGGATTGGCTTCGGCCGCCGATAAGGTCCAAAGTTTCTTCCACGCTGTGGAAACCGCGGTAATTATTTTTTAAAAAATCAACCAGGCTCTGTTTTTCTTTTTCATCCTCCAGACTTTTATGTATATCTCGGACAATGTCGCCAACGGCAAGATGTCCAATATGCTCGGCTCCGACCGCTTCCATAAATAATTTGGAATATGTGCCTTTGCCGGAATTTTTTTTGCCCAGCAAAAAACCCACAAAAGCTCCTTTTTGCAAATATTTTTGGAGTTTCTTGATTTCATTTCCGGCTTTGGCCTCAAAATATTTTTTGCGGGATTTTGGATCGTTTAAGTCAAATTTTTCCGCCACACCGGCTGTCTTAGTTTTAAATACTGGAAAAGTCATAGGGTTAGTGCTCAGTGCTTAGTGCTTAGCGAATAGGATAGGAGGTGTTATCCTATTCACTATTCTCTATGCACTAATCACTAGTGAATAGTGCTTAGTGAATAGGAAAGGATGCCTTATCCTATTCACTATTCTCTATGCACTAATCACTATTTAATGATCTTAACCGACTCCATAACCACCGGCGTGACCGGACTGCCGTCTGTTGGGCCCATTACCGGGGTGATGGGAACCTGGCCGATTTTATCCACCACGTCCTGCCCGGAAATAACTTTGCCGAAAATTGTGTAGTTATGCGGCAGGTTGTTGTCGGCCAGCATAATAAAGAACTGACTGCCGTTGGTATTTGGACCGGAGTTGGCCATGGCAAGCACGCCTTTAAGATATCCTGCCTTGTATGATGGAGTGCTCGGATTTAGCTCGTCGGCAAACGGCTTGCCAAAAGCCGACTGGCCGCCGGTGCCGTTGCCGTTTGGATCGCCGCCTTGGATAACAAATCCCTGGGCCACGCGGTGGAAAGTTAAACAATCATAATATCCGGAATCGGTTAACCGCAAAAAATTCTGCACGGCCAAAGGCGCGTCTTTGTCGTAAAACTCAACCGTGATATTGCCGAAATCCTTTACGCTGATTTGCACTTCCCTGTTTGCTATATCCATATTGGCGTTTGAGCTTAATTTGGAGGGGTCAAAATCCCTGACGCAAGTGCCGGCGCTTGCCGTTGCCGGCGTGGCGGTCGCTACGCTGTTGGCCGGCTGGTTGTTATTGGTAGCCGGAGCCTGCTGGTTTTGTTGCGTTTGGGAATTATCCACGGCAACCGGAGTCGGAATTACCAAAGGCTTGGTTTGTTGCCAATAAAAATATCCTGCCGCGGCCGCGCCGACTATAATTATCGCGATGATGACTAAAAACAGCGTTTTGTTGGTCATTGTTTGTCCTTGTTAATTGATTCTTAGATTATCTTATCATAGGCTAAAATTTAATTCAACCGCCCGCCAAAAGCCAATCGCTCACACGGCGTCATTCTGAGTCATGAGTGCATCCGAATGACGAAGAATCTCCTTACGATTTACAATGGCACTCTATATATAGATATATAGGAGATCCTTCGCCCGCTTGGTTTTGCCGATGACGGGCTCGGGATGACGCCGGTGAAAGAATGTTTTTATCACACTTCCGGCTGATTCTCAATTTTAGACGCAAAAAACTTAAGCAGAAAGTAAACCCCAAAGACTCCCCCAATCAAAACCCAAAATATTAAGGCGGAAATTTGAAAATTCAAATAACTGTAAGGCAAGCCGGCAAAAAAGGAAGTTATTTTTAAAATATAGAGCAAAAATAAGTTGGCCACGAACGCAAAACCCGGGCCAACGACGGGGAGCACGGATAAAAACCCAAACAGCATTGTCAGGGACAAAATGGGCATAATCAGAACGTTGACTATGGGCGCCGACAGGCTCAACACGCCGAAGTCCAGCAAAATTATGGGCATGGTGGAAACCACGGCGGCCAACGTTATTAAAAAATATTTTTTGACGCCAAAGCCTTCCGGAATTTTTGGCGTCAGTTGGTTAAAGACCGGCAAAAAATGGACAATGCCCAGCGTGGCGGCAAACGACAGCTGAAAGCCCACGTCCCAAAATAAAATCCTGGGATTAGCAATTAACATAACCAGTGCGGCAAAAAACAGCGCCGGAACTATGGAATATTGCCGGCCGATGTTTAATGCAATCAAAAGTAAAAAGCCCATTATGGCGGCACGCAAAACCGAGGACGGCGCGCCGGTAATTATCACAAAGCCGATGAGAGCAAAAATAGTCAGCCAAAAAACCGCTCGCCTGCCTAAATAAACGGCCAACGCGGCCAAAAGGGTAACAATAATTGTCACTTTATACCCGTCCACCGCGATAATGTGCGACGCGCCGGTTTCGCTAAAATCGCTAACGATGGCCTGGGGCAAAATCCCTTTTTGGCCGGTTAAAATCGCCAACAGTAACCCGTCCTGCGGCTCGTCCAACAGCTCTTTTATTTTTCCGCTGAAAGCCTCTTTAACTCTAAACAGCTGATACTTTACGGGGTTAAGTCGGTTGCTTTTTAAAATCATGACTTTTGGATAGCTCATCACCGCGTAAACGTTAAACCTTTCCAGATATTTTTCGTAGTCAAAATCGCCGGTATTTTTAGGAACGGTCGGCTTACCTTCCACGACCACCCAGTCGCCGTAAAAAAATTTTTGCGTCAACGGCGCGGTGATTAAAATATTCTGGCTAAAACCGTCCGGGGTAAAAGTAATTAACTGCTCGTTGCTCCTGACATCTACATCTTCTGTTATGTAACCTTCCAACTGCTGTTTATTGTCCAACAGATTTTGATACTCATTCGGCACCACGGACATTCCCAGTCTTAAAGCCCCGAGTCCGGCGCAAAATAAAAACAGCGCCGCAAGCGCGGATTTTTTATTTTGACCGAAAAAAAATAAGCCAAACCCGGCCGCGCAAACCGCCAAAAAAATGTCTGTGGCCGAAGCCGGAATATTAAATTTGGAGGCGATTAGTATGCCGACAGCAAAACTTAAGGCAATACCGATAAAAATTTTACTTTTGGACATCAAAGACCTTTTGTTTGGACTTTGAGCCTCTGATTAATTTTATTTTGGATTTATTGGTTTTAAAATGCTCGGCCAAACTTTCCGCCACAGCTTTGTTGGCTTTGCCTTCCAGCGGCGGTTGATTAACATAGATGTGCAAAGTGCCGAATAAATCTTTTTCTATTCTGGGCCTTTTGGAATTTGGATGAGCGATTATAGAAATAATCATACTGTCTTTATTTTAGCATAAAATTTAAAATCCCGCTTAAAGGCGGGATTTATAGAGCCTTAAAAATTCCGGCCACTGGGAGTGGCTTTCTTCCATCGGCGGCATATTTTTGAATGTAAACCATTTAACCTCGTCCAACTTATGAGGCTCACCATTTTTTATCTTGGATGGATTAACAAGAACTTTGTAATCCAATGCTACCCAATGCGTCGGTTTTCCTTGATGCGCGCGAAATACGTCCCTGAAACCTAAAAACTCAAAACTTAAAACTTCCGCGCAGTACTCTTCCATAATTTCCTTTTTTAGCGTCTGCTCCACGCTGTCATTAACTTCCACTCCCCCGCCGCCGATGTCCCAGCGCCCGTGTTCGTCGCGCGCCTGCTTGGATCTTTTTCCCATCACAAAATTTCCCTTGCCGTCGTGGCAAAAGTATACTACCGATATGCCGACGAAGTCCACACCCTTTTGCATGGGAAAAGTATAAGGAATTAGGGATTAGGGATTAGGGATCTGGCCTTTTGCGTGGTCAACAACTTAACAAATTCGTATCCGCCAAATAATGCCATCGTATAACCTAAATCTCCCAAAACCGTGCCGCGGAAAAACGGCAGGCCGTTGGTATAAGCTAAAATAATGCCACTGATGTTATGCGGATAAGTGCCATATAAAAAAGCGAAGTTGGTGACGAGAAAAAATATCAGAGACGCGCCGAGCGAGGACGCAATAATTTTGACCCAGCGATTCATACCACCTCCCCCCGTCTGACGGGGTACTCCTCCTATCTTAGGAGGAGAGCTCCGCGTAATATCCGAGGGAAACTGCGGAGCTCTCCCCTCTTGAGGGGAGATGTCCCGAGTGCCGCCGAGGGACAGAGAGGTTGTTTTTTTAATCCACACCCCAAACAGCACCCCGGCCAAATGCGAAGCGTAAACCGCGACCATTAACGGCCAGGCAAAAAATCCCAAAAATATGTCGCTAATGAACCTGGCGGCCAAAACCAGACCGACGGATTTTTTCCAGCCCAAATTCGCCCCGCTAAAAATCGCCAGCGCCGTAATCGGCGCGAAATTCGGCATGTGCGGAATGAAGCGCGTAATAATTGCCGCTATGATTATTGCGTATATCAACATAATTTCTTAATTTCCTTATTTCTAATAATTTCACTCTCCAGATGAGCTGATAGCTGATAACTTCCATTCAATTTTATCCCCGGCTTTTAAAACGTATGATGATGCGCCCACGTTACTGGATTTGCCGTTTACAAAAAATTCCCAATAGTGCTGGCTGTCGGGCTTAACGCCGTCAATGGACAAAACCATTTCGCCGATGCCCGTGTAATTTTTGGCAATAACCGCGTGGTCTTTTTCAAGTAGCTGAAATGCCGTTTCACCCGCCACAAATATATCGGCCGGTTTATTAAGCTTGGAACCGTCAACTATTTGGGTAACGGTAACGGACGTTATCGGCGGAATTTTAGGAACCGGATGGTTTGCTGTTGGCGTTGCCTGATTGTTTGATGGAGACGTTTGGGTAGCCGTCTGTTGTGTCGGCTGATTAGCTGACCGGCTGACCGGCTGACTAACCGGCTTGGGCTGCGTTTTATTGCACCCCGCGGCTAATAAAATAACCGCTGATATTACTAATAAAATTTTTATTGCCCGATTTTTCATACTTTATGATTTTAAGTTGTTGAGTGGAGATTGTCAATTACACGGCAATACTGCGGTCTCTCCCCATTTAATGGGGAGATGTCCCGCCGCAGGCGGGACAGAGGGGTTAAAATCTTAGAATTAACCTCTCCCGCCTTTCAGGCACCCTCCCCATGAATTGGGGAGGGGGCTCCGCGATTCCGCGTTCTTCCGCGCCAGATTCCGCGTTCTTCCGCGGCCTAATAATCTATCCCCTTCTGCGCCAAAATTCCTTTGTAGTACGGATGCTTAATCATTTTCATTTCGGTAACCAAGTCGCAGAGTTTTAAAATTTTTGGATACTTGTTGTGGCCGGTGATAACCAAATGCTGGAGCGGGGCTTTTAATTTTATCAGGTCGATAATGTCGCGCTCTTCTATAAGCCCGACTTCCAGCGCCGAGATGATCTCATCGAGGATTACCAAGTCATAATCGCCCGATGTGATAATTTCGCGCGCCCGCTCTATTCCCTTAAGCGCCTGGCGGATGTGAATGTCTTTTTCTTTTTTGTCGCCCAAAATTCCGACAAAACCTAAACCGACCTGCTCGTTTTCAATCGCGCCGATGTTATGGCCATACGACACATTATCAAAAAAATTAATTTCGGATGAGATTGGCCATTCGCCTTCTTTTATTTTGTCATCCGATTTATTGCCGGCCTTCACAAACTGCAAAATAAAAACTCTTTTCCCGTCACCCGCCGCCCTCACCGCCATCCCCATCGCCGCCGTCGTCTTCCCCTTCCCCGCGCCAATATAACAAATCACCAAGCCCTTTGGGGCGTCGGAGAAAACTTTAGGCATGATGATTTTTTTATTTTTAGGCATACAGTTGACAAATTCTTATTATATCTTACACTACTAAACTAGGAGACACACTTATGAACCAAGAACAGAAGGAGGATCTTTACAGGCAGATACTGCCAACCGAGCTCTTCATCCCATTGAATTTCCTCGCTCTTCAGACCAAGAAACCGGTCGCGGATCTCATTGAAGATGTTCTAGCCGTGCGCGTCGGCATCACCATTGACCGGAGTGAGCATCCGGTGGATACAAGTAGCCCGGTTACCGTTCGGGATTTAGTTGGTTTTAGTCGTTTTTTTCGGAAAATTTAATTT
>CAZQFQ010000015.1:0-30016 GCA_964592725.1 uncultured Candidatus Saccharibacteria bacterium
AGCTTGCCATACTGGGCAAAGTTGAAGTCGCGGCGGTTGCGGAATTTTGTCCGCAAAAGTTGTATAAGGGGCACAACACGGAGCTTAAAGTTGTGATAGTCGGTTCGTGCAGGCCGAATTGCCGCATCTTGGCGGAAATGGCGGCAATTTCTGACGCGGACATTTTTTTATTAGTAGAAATGTCAAACCCTCCTTTTATAAAATCGGCATCGGTATATTTGGGATCGTTGCCGGTATGGCTGTTTAGGGGGTCTGTGCCAAAAATATTGACTTCGTCGCCGTCTGACAGTCCGTCCTGGTCCGAGTCCGGATTATTCGGGTCGGTGCCCAATTTATATTCCTGGAGGTTAGTCAGACCGTCGCGGTCCGGGTCGGCGTTGTCGCCGCAGATTGCGGCATCCGCGCATCCGGCGACAAAATATTTATCCCTCCACGCTTGGGGCGTGGTAAAATCCGGTTGCGGCGCGCTTGGCAAACTTTGTATCTGCGGCTTGGAGTTTTGTACGGCGGGATGATTGACCAAATAATTTTCCGGTTTATAGCTGTTTGAGCCGAGCTTGTTAACCAAAAAATACGCGGCTACGCCAAAAATAATAATTCCCAAACCGATAAGCCCGTATAATTTATATTTTTTTAATTTTTGCGCCGAATTATTTTGTATCGGAGCTTCCGGCTTTATTTCAACTTTGATTTTTGGTTCAACAAACGCGCTCTTAGGGCCGGGTTTGGGCATTACATTAAAAAATACTAAATTCTCCCCGTTTTGCGGTTTGGAAGCCGGGATATTGTCTAGCGGTTTTGGGTCGGGACTTGAATTTTTAGGAATTATATTGTCCATTTTCTTCGCTTCTACTAAATACTAAAGGATACTAAAAGTACGAAATACAAAACGGATAGTGACTAGTTTAGTATTTAGTATCTTTAGTACTATTTAGTAGAAAAATTTAAACCTTTAAATTTAAAAAGGCTTCAACGGCGGCTAAAAATAAAATCAGGGTTAGTTCCACCCACCAAAAAAGAAGATGTTTGGATAAAAGCACAAACGAAGCGACAATCAGCAATCCGACAAAAAAGCCTTGCCTAAAGCTGTTACCTAAATTTACAACATAGTGTCCCGGGGAAAGCTTTTGCCTAAGCCCAAGACCAACAAGCGTGAACAAGCCCAAACAAAAAATGAATAAGCTCGCGTAAAAAAAACCAAAGGTTACCCACGAACTGCTTGCCGGGTCGGTAAAATTAACAATTGAGCCGACAGAAAACGCCGCTAAAAAAGTGCTGAAGGCAATTAGGGTTACTTGTTGTTTGGGACTGGTGGACACGCTTAATTATAACATAAATTATTCCAAATACAAAAATTTGCAATCATGATGGGTAAGTTTTTGATCTTCTTCTAAAAAGAGATTGTATTTGGCCGTGTGAACAATTTTTTCCATAAGCACCAAAAGTTCGGCTTTAAGACGGTCAATTTCACTGTCGGACGCGCACGGCTCTTCCTTAAATTGATTATCCCTCAAATACCAATACTTTAAGCTCTTGACAGGCAGGTGCAAAAATTCCTGCGCGGCCCATTGGTAAACGTAAAGCTGGTCCAAATCCGCCCTGGTTTTGGGCGTCTTTCCGGTTTTGTAATCTATAATTTCCAGGCCGCCGTCCTTTTGGTCGGCACGGTCAATTTTGCCCACAAAATCGTAAGCCCCGAGCTTTAATTTAAAAAACTGTTCAATAAATTTAACATTCGGCTTATTTTGGCTAAGATCTTCATAAAAATATTTAAGCATCTGAACGCCGATTTTACGGTACTTTTCTTTTTCATCCTTTTTTGGATACCAGTCGTCAATCCAGTTTGTATTATAAAGTTTTTCCAAAAGTTTAAAGTCAGGCAGGGGCTCGTCGCTTAATTTTTTTCCGAACAGATCGGTCTGGCTTACTTCAGAATTGTTTTTGTACAGTTTTAAAAAATCCTCAAAGGTTTTGTGGATTGTGTTTCCAAAACTCTGGTGGTGGCTTCCGGGCAAAGGGAGTTTTAAAAAACGCTCGTATTTGTATTGCAAGGGGCAGGTTTGAAATGAAGTGATGTCGGTGTACGAAAATTTTACCGGCGGATTTAAATAAACCTGCTGTTTGTTTAAAACGGGCCGGGTTTTTTCAAACACGACTTTTCCCGTTGCCTTGCTGACTTTTTCGCTCGGAACCAGTCCGGTCTCCAATAAGAATTGCGACGGTTTTTTTAATCTGGCGCCCCCGTAATTTTTTGCCCAGGTAAAATATAGCCCGCGTCTGGCCCGGGTCATGGCCACATAAAAAAGCCGCCGTTCTTCCTGCAGGTGAAAATCCCCTTCCGGCAAAATGTCCTTAATTAGCGGCTCCGGAATTTCTATGGCATCGGATTTTTCGCGCGTCGGGAAGCGCTGTTCCACCATGTTAATTATAAACACATATGAAAATTCCAAACCTTTGGCGGAATGCACGGTCATAACTTTTACGCTTTCCGGACCCTGGTTCGGGTCAAATTTGATCGTGCCCTCACTCCCGGCTTCCATTTCCAAATCCAAAATGTGCAAAAAATTATGTAAATCTTTGTGGTCTTCCTGTTTTTCAAAATCCTCAATTTTTTTGTAAAGCTGGTCCAAAAGTTCGCGCGCCTCCGCATTTTGGGTCGTATCTTCCTTGAGCTTTTGTTCAAAGCCTAAATCTTCCACGATTTTAACCATCATTTCCGCGGCTGTGGAAGTTTTGGCTTCCGCGGAATGTTTGTGCAAAAAATCCAAAAGCATTTTGATTTTTTTGCGGATATCATCGGAAATACCGGGGAGCGCCTGCGCGGGCGTTAACGCCTCAAACAAAGACAAAGTTTTTTGTTTCGCAAATAAAACCAGAGAAGACAGCTCCGCATGCGGTATGTTAAATTTTGGTAAACTAAAAACCCGGTATAAATTTTGGGAATCGTGGGCGTTGTCCAAAAGACGCATGTAAGAAAGAACGTCCACCACAATCGGTTTTTTAAAAAGGCCTTTGTTGGCGACAAATGTATAAGGGATTTTGCCCGCGTCCAGAACCGGCAAAAGTTCTTCGGCTGCGGAATTTGCCCTGACTAAGACCGCAAAATCGTTCCACGAACAGTTATTATCCGATGACTTTAAATCCAGGATTTTTTTCGCGACGGCATGCAGTTCACCGCTTAAATCTTCGTTTTCCAGAACCTCGATATGCCCTTGTAGGGAAGGGTCTAGACCCTTCCCTACGGAAGACAACAGCCGTTTATCTATATTTAATTTCACTTCCAACCGGTCCGGGTTATTGGCCTGAATAAAATTATAAGCCAAGTCCAAAATATTTTGGGTACTACGGTAATTTTGAATCAGAGTAATTTGTTTTGCCCCGCCAAAATCCCCTTTGAATTTTAAAATATTGGAAACGCTGGCCCCGCGGAATTTGTAAATGGACTGGTCGTCATCGCCTACAACAGTAATATTTTTGGCGTCGCCGGATAATAATTTTACAAGCTGATATTGGGAAAAATTTGTATCCTGAAACTCATCCACCATTAAAAATTTAAACTTGTTTTGGTAATATTTTAAAATCCGCGGGCGTTTTTGGAAAAGCTCCAAAGTATAATTAATCAAATCGCCAAAATCCAGGTAATTGTTATCGAGCAAAAGTTTTTGGTAAACATGGTAGGCGTTGGCGACTTCTTCTATGCGCGCAACTTCGGATTCTTCTTCAAGCCGAGGGTTACCCTCGGAGACCGAGGGTAACCCTCGGGCCGCCGATGACAAATCAGTGCTTAATCTTAGCCCTTCGGCGTACTTTAAATAATCTCCGGGCGCAATTAACTCGTCCTTGCACCGCGAAAAATGTTTTAACAGCGCGCTTGTAAACCGGTTTGGGCTTCCCAAAGGCCGGTAGTAATCCAAATTAAATTTTTCAAAGTTTTTAAAAACCAATACCCACTGCCCGACGTCATCCAGAAGTTTAAAATCGTTGGAAAGCCCGATGTCCAGCGCGTGGTTTTTTAAAATCCGCTCGCAAAAACTGTGAAAAGTGGAAATCCACATATCATAATATCCGAGCGGCAGCAGTAAATCCACCCGTTCCTGCATTTCTCCGGCGGCTTTGTCAGTAAACGTCAGTGCCAAAATCTCATCGGGCTTAGCCAGTTTTTGCTCAATAAGATAAGCAATCCGTCTTGTTATCACCGTCGTCTTCCCCGTCCCTGCTCCGGCCACAATCAAAAGAGGCCCGTTTTTATGGGTAACCGCTTCGGTTTGTTCTTTGTTTAAATTTTTTAGTAGATTTTCCAAGCTCGAAAGAATTATTTATTTTTCGCGATTTTAAAATACATGATGTTTCGCTGTGTTTTTTTGCTTACTTTTTTCCCCACAAAAACTACTTGGCCTTGTGATAAGAGTTCGTTTACAACATATCCTACAGCCATTTTTGATACGCCGAGTTCACCGGCAATTTCTTCGTATGAGTAAGATTTATTTTGTTCTTTTAATAAAAAATTTAAAACTTTCTTTTTTATTGATCCCGACCCAAAATTTTCAAAAATTAATTTTGGATCAGAAACTGTATAACCTGTTTCAGTTTTGATTAGCCCGGGCACAGATAAAATAATTTTGTCAATTTCCAGTTTTGCTATCGGGTAAGGAATATCTGAAAGTTCAAGAGTGCGGCGCATACTATCAAAGTCCATTGAAAAGGTGGCTGCACTCTTTTGCCTATGTGTTGTTCTTTGGTACAAAAAAGATGAAAAAATAGCTTTCGCCCTCCTTATTTTTGCTTCAATCATTAGGGGGTCGGTTATTTCTGCTCTTGCAATTGCTGTTGTACCTAAATCGGCTTGGACAATTTTTCGGTCAATAAAATGTTCGTCAAAACCCTCTGGTTTTTTCGTCATATATCCAAAATTATGATTATTTTTTATTGTTATTACTTATAAAATTCGTCCACTGCTTCCATAAATCCATTCCTTCATCTTTATAGTTCGCCCAAAATTGGGCGGGGTTTACGATTTGGACGTTTTGATATTTGCCAATGTTCAAAAGCGCGTTATCGGACGTAACTAAATAATCCGCCTCCGCTTCCACCGCGCTTTCAAGAATTTTATTATCTTCGGGGTCGGATACAATGCGAATTTGCCGGCGGTTTACCACCCAGTTAATTTGCGCAAACAAATCATTCAGCTGATTTTGGTACTCATCGCTGTTTATCAGCTGACCGCTTATCAACTTATTTTCTTGCAATGTCTGTCTGTTCGCGTAAGCTTCGATTTCCCCGGCAATAACGGCGTCTATAATTTTTTTCTCGTAAGAGTATTCATCTTTAAATCCGTTTATTAGAACATTTGTGTCCAGAACTATTTTCATAAACTAAAATGCTAATCTAAAAGCCGGTTTTTTTGTGCCATCTTCTTTGGTTACCCACTCATCAGTACCACAAGCGTTCACATAGCCTTTTTTTATCAATTGCGGAAGCAGTTTTCGCTCTTCCTTGGTGTCGATGTCGTCCATTGTGAAAGTCTTCCCGGACTTAAATAAAATCCTGATTTTTTCAAATAGCGAGCTTTCAAAACGGTCAAGTTTTGGCAGTTTTTCCAGAGACCTTTTTTTTGCAATAGGCACTCCGCTCATATCATCCGCAGCTGATTTGTTCGCCTCTTCTTCAAATTTTTTCTGTTCCGCTGAATTTCTGTTATAGGAACTAAGTCCGCTTCTTTTGTCAGAGTAAGCCATATAAACAATCAGCTTTTTTATTTGCGTCCCGTTTTAATGGGCATAAGGAATTTGCGCGGGTTTTCGTCAAGGTCAATAAAGTAGTCGGTAACTTCCTTGACTTTGCCGGAGCAGGATTTGCCAAAGGCCAGGGTCTCGGTAAATTGGCCTGACATCTGCAAATATTCCAAAAGCGGCAGGTAGTCGCCGTCGCCGCTGGCCAGGACAATTACATCAAGCTTGTTCATCAGCTTAATTATATCCATCGCAATACCCACGTCCCAATCCCCTTTTTGATGCCCGCCGGCAAAAGTTTGGAGTTCCTTCATTTTGACTTCAAAGCCGGCCTTTGCCAAAGCTTCAAAAAACGTATGCTCCTCAGGCATATCGGCCTTGACACAATAAGCAATGGCGCGTATTAATTTACGACCGGCCACGGCCGTTTCCAGCACCTCGTTAAACTTAACTCTGGCGTTATACATATTCCTCGCGGAATAGTACAAATTTTGCACATCCACGAACACACCGACTCTTTGGTCGGGATTTCTTATAGACATAATCAATTTTTTTAATGATCTACATAAATACTTTGATTTCGTCCTATATTTCCTGCCCACGGCGGACACCATGGCAGATTACCCCCGTGATAAATGGCTTCCTTAACGGCACAGCGGTTGGGATTATTTGGGTCTTCCAGGTTTGTTACTAGATCATAATCCTGGCCGTTGTTTTGTTGCGCGTAGGAATAAACATAACTGCTCCCCGCCCATCCCGCGTTAATGCCGGTATTGACGGGATCCACAGGGACTTTGGGCATAATTTGTATAAAATTTGCATCCGAAGTCAGCCATTGGCCGCCACAAGTGCCGTTGCTTGATGCCCACCCTGCATCAGAAGCAGGCCCGCCACAATTAGCATTACTGTCTAAGGTGCTAGGATATTGATTATAAGTATTATAATATATTCCCAAAGCGTCCTGAATTTGACTAAAATCTGATATTCTTTTGGCGTCGCGCGCTTTCATTCGCGCAGAATTTAACGACACAAGCAGTATTGAAGCCAAAAGCCCGATTATTGAAATCACTACCAATAATTCTATTAATGTAAACCCCGTTAGAGAGCCGTTGGTATTATTGGACCGTCGTTGGTCTTTAGCAATAGCTTCATTAATGAGATTCTCTAACGGGAGAAAGCCTTTTTGTTTTTGGTGGTTTAATTCCATAAATTTTTATTCCAATAATTTTTGTTGTTCGGATTCTTTCCCGTTATCAAGTTTTAAAGATGATGCATTGGTGATACTGGTTTTAAGTTTGGCAAAATCGTTTACTACCGTGCCCATTGTATTGCCGGCGTTTTTAATGTGGTTGCCGAGGACGTCGAGGTTGCGGCCAAATTTGTCGGATTCCTGTTTTATGCCCGCGATCATAGCAAGGATTTGTTGGGCGGCTTCGTTAACTTTTTGCCCGCGGAGGGAAAGTAAAATGATTTGCAAATGATGGTATAGGGTGTTGGGGCTGACAAAATAAACTTTTTTTTCCCTGCCATAGCTAAGCGTCGGCGTATCATCAAGGACTTCGCTAAACACGCCTTCGGAAGGAATATACATTAGCGCGAAGTCAAAAGTATTTTCCTGCGGCAAAATATATTTTTTGTGGATTTCATCCACGCGCTTTTTTACATCTTTCAAAAACGTTTTTTTGAGCGCTTCTTTGGCTTCATCGGTCGTGGCTTCTTTATACAGCCTAAAGTTTTCCATACTGAACTTGCTGTCTATGGGCAGAATTTTTTCCCCGACGTAAATTATCGCGTCCACCACTTCTCCGTTTTTAAATTTGTATTGGATTTGGTAGCCGTTTTTAGGCAAAGCCTGGGAAAGCATATTTTCCAGCATTTCTTCGCCAAAGTTGCCTCTTAATTTGGGTGAAGCCAAAGTTTCCGTCAGTCTTCTGATATCTGGCCCAACTTGCGATATTCCGCCTAGCTCTTTAGTAAGCGCGGCAATGACTCGCCCGGCATTATCAAGCCTCTCGTTAATCGCCTTATTGGTTTCATCTATGCTTTTCTGCATCCCCACCCTAGTCTGGTCAGTCCCCTGTTTAATCTCCTTCATCCACTCCATCATTACCTTTATTCCCTGGTCGTCAACCGGCTTTTCCGACTTCTTTTTTAAATCCGTTAAAAAATAAAAAAGCAAGCCAAACCCCGCTAAAAGAACCAAAATTATTACGTAAAGAATAGTTGTTTGCATAACTAAATTTTAGCACATTTTAGCTTATAGACAAAATCAAAATAATATGGTATTAATTGTATAGCTTCATCAAGTATTTTTAAAACCGGAGGACGAATGAGTTGGGAGCAAACGGAAGGACAACCGATCGACACTAGGGTGGCCGAAAACGCTTCCTTGGATCGGGATGATTTAGCAACCGGGCATTTCTGGAGAAATGTGGTCGGTTGGTCACGTATACCGACCCGCGAAGAAGCCGTGCCCCAAGACGACCCGGACTAGGGACCCCATTTGCATTGCATGGTTTATCTCTAAAACTATGCCGCGGCCGCCTGCTTTCGCGGCCGTTTTTTTTTGTCAATTTTCCAATTTACTTGCGCCATCAGGATTTATCGTATGAGGGTATGGGATCACCTCAATTATTAAAAATTATTAAAGCCCTCGTTTTAAGAGGGCTTGGTTATAATATGGCGGGCTACGTGGGGTGCTTTCCTAACTTCGGAGTGGGTTAAGGATGTCCAGTTTCCGGAGCTAACCTATAAGAAAGCTAAGGAATTATTGGCTATTTCCTAATCGCACCTTTGAGCGCGAAACGATTGCCCACCCGGCCCTTTACTATTTTAGTACTTGAAAGGCAAAATTTCGTAAATTTTCGAACTTTTGCTTTTCGACCAGAAATTTGGTAATAAATTGCTATTTGATAAAATTTTAGTTATAATTTGTATACCTATTTGAGCCCGAAATATGGATTATTCAGAAACAGTAAAAAAGATAAAATCCAGTATTGCTTTTATTGTGCGCTTTAACGCCGAAAATAAACCAGATGGCACCGGTAGCGGCTTTGTTTATGGCAAAAAGGGTATTATAGTTACTTGTAACCATGTAATTAAAGATGCTAATAGTATTTTAGTTAAATTCCCAAATTCAGAATTTATGTTGGCCAAAGTCGCCATAAAGGACGAAGAGCACGATTTAGCTTTGCTCAAATTTGATGATGATAAACGAGAACCTCTTGAGCTGGAAAACTTTGATTCCATAAAAGAAGGTATGCCAGTAATATTTTCTGGTTATCCTCTAAGCTTACAAGACTTAACAACTCACCAAGGTATCATTTCAGCAATCACAAAAGATGTTACGGGCATAGCTACTTATTTGATTGATGGCACTGTTAATTCAGGCAATAGTGGGTGTCCGTTAATGAATATTGATGGAAAAGTTATTGGAGTTGTCAATGCAAAAAGAAGGGAACACTCTGACCTATTAGAGAAAGTCGAGAAGATGTCATTGGGAGCAGTTTCGTTACATGGGGTTGACTTAGTTAAAATTTATCAGGCAATTATAAATAATGTACAATTGGGTATTGGTTATGCTGTCCCAGCATCCTATATTCCTGAGCATAAAGACATACCTAATTTAATGGATTTAGAAAATAAACTAGAAAATTTAAAAAAAATAAATGAATAAAGAACTTTTTATATTTTTATCAAACGGGAACTACTTAGGATTTATTAATAATGGCTATCTCTATTCTAGGGACGGTCAATATTTGGGATGGCTAGAAGGAGATTTTGTTTGGGATTCAAGTGGCAGGTTTAGAGGAGCATTGATAGATGTTAATAACAATAAATACGTAGTAATTAACACTCTAGCTGTCCAGCCTTTACCTAGAGTCCCAAGAGCAAATCCAATGGGTCAAACTGTTTTACCTCCTCCGCCCCCAAATGTATCACCCATAGCCTTACCAGTTGGTTTTAAGGATGGCTATACATTATGATAAATTGATATTTTAAAACCCGCCTAGATTCAGACGGGTTTTTTGTAGTATTTTTCAATTAATTTTTCTCTTTTAGTATTGTTTAACAACTCTTTTTCAAGACCTTTTTATTTATTATTTAACATATAATAATCTAATTTGTCACAATATTCTGGAGTAAATCTTGGGTTGTCAGGCAAGCTTTTTACATATTCACCCAATTCATTAATACCAGCAACAATGGGTATTTCCGAATCAGAAAAAAAGGGTGCCCAAGCTCGAGGCGGAAAAGGAGATCGTAAGTTAATTTTAGACCCACTGCCGCCTATCCAGTTAAAAACACGAGCAGATGTTTTAGCGCTTCAGACCGATATTATTAATCAACTTCGTGCTGGTAAAATGGACGATAAAAACTCTCAGACTCTCCAAAAATTAGCATTAGATGCCCTTAATACCATTCGAAGTATCGAAAATCAAGAAGATTTAGAAAGGTTGAAAGCCGAAGATAATAAAAGGAGGGCAGAAATGGAGGGAGGGAGAGTTTAAACTACTTTAAAAATTTGCTATAATATGTATGGACCCAATTACATATAGCCCAAATCGCATTTATTGTACCTATTTGCTATTGAAGCGGCAGCCTGCCAGCAAAGCCAAAGCGATTTGGTGTAGTTGGGTCCCAGGCTGCCCCTTTAATTCATAACAAAAGTCAATTATGAAAGCCGTTATCTATGCCCGGGTATCCTCGCGCGAACAGGAGGACTCCGGCTACTCATTACCAGCCCAAGAAAAGCTATTGCGGGAATATGCGCAAAAGCATGATTTTAGCGTGGTTAAACTTTTTTCTATCTCAGAGTCTGCCAGCGGCAAAGTCCAAAGGCAGGTTTTTACGGACATGCTCGGGTATTTGAAAGACCACGGCATAAACGTCATCATCTGCGAAAAGGTTGATCGTTTGACCCGTAACTTAAAAGACGCTGTTAGCGTCAATGAGTGGATTTCAGTTGATCCGGCACGGCAAGTTCATTTTGTTAAAGAAAGCTGCGTTTTAACTAAGGATTCAAAATCAAACGAAAAATTCATTTGGAATATTAAGGTGTCGGTAGCCCAATATTATATTGATAATCTTTCCGAGGAAGTTAAAAAAGGGCAAAAAGAAAAAATAGCCCAGGGAGGCATGCCTCATCGGCCGAGGTTGGGTTATATGTCTTTAAACGAAAACTGCCGCATATCTCACGTGCCGGACCCGGAAAAAGTACCTTACATTAAAAGGCTGTTTGAATTGTTTTCATCCGGCAATTATTCCGTTGCCAAGCTTATGGAGGTTATGTATGAGGAGGGCTTAAGGAGCCGAACAAATAAAAAAGTTGTCAAAAGCAGAATGGGTGACATTCTAAACGATCCAATTTATATTGGACAAATGCGCTGGTGTGGTAAAGTATACCCGGGCAAGCACGAGCCTATTATAAGCCCAGAACTATTTGAACGCTGCCAGCAGATATTAAAGGGACACACGACTCCAAAATACAGCAAGCATTTTTACCAATTTCAAGGACTGGTGCGCTGTGTAGAGTGCAGCGGCCTTATAACTTGGGAAAAACAAAAAGGGATTTTATATGGCCATTGCAATAGGGATTACCGCAAGTGTTCTAAAAAGGCCTGGGCCCATGAATCAGAAGTAGAGCAAAAAGTGGCCGACAAACTAGATTCGTTACGGATACTTAAGCCACGCCTAAGCGATTGGATTCATAAAGCCCTAAAAGAAAGCCATCAGGATGAAACCAGTTATCACTCAAATTCACTTCAAGAGTTGCAGGATAGTTATAAACGAACCCAGCATCGACTAGATATTTTATACGACGATCGCCTTGACGGCAAAATTGATGAACAATTTTATCAAAAAAAGTTTACACAATACACTGCTGAAAAGGAGGCTATAAGCAAAAGTATTACCGGCCACTCCAAGGCTAGTGATAAATATCATGAACTTGGGAGCACCCTTTTTGCCTTATCGCAACAAGCGGCGGAATTGTATAAACAAACGAAGGTTATTGAGCGCAAACGGCAGATTCTTGGCCTGGTCTTTGATAAAATGAGCCTACACGGCAAGGATTTGACCTTAGAGCTTACAAAACCATTCGCATTACTAGCGCAAGCGGTCGCGGCAACAAACGCTGGTGATGAGGCGCTGAATTCAAAAACCGACCAATATATTTTCGAACCGCTTAATCAAACAAAAAAACAGGCTTTTGAACCTGTTTCTTCGATATGGCGGACTGAACGGGACTCGAACCCGCGACCTCTCCCGTGACAGGGGAGCGCTCTAACCAACTGAGCTACCAGTCCGTGCATTCGCACTAGTTAAAAGTTGAAAGTTATAAAGGTTATCAAGTTCCGCAGTTACTTTATAACTTTATAAACTTGATAACTTTTAACTATTTTTGGTGTCGGAGAGAGGAATTGCACCTCTGACCTTGGGCTTATGAGTCCCACGCTCTAACTAACTGAGCTACTCCGACATATTAGTTAGCCAATCATTTTACAAAAAATCCCTCGCGCAGAGGGTAAAATCTGTCACGATTTTAAGGTTTTCGGTTATAAACCAAGCCAGCTTTTCATCGAAACGATCAAGAGCTAGCTTGGTTGCGGGACCCGGACTCGAACCGGGAACCTCAAGGTTATGCATACCACTACAACTTTAATTGCATCGCCGTTTGACGAATTTGTGGTCTGGACTTTCTCTTCATCCCCCATCCGAGGGATGTCTACCATTAAGTCTCTACACCTTCACCGATTATGTATCGGAGCTTGGCTCGGGATTACCACCGCTAAGGGTTTCCCCGAATTTGATAGATTATCACGCCAAAATTGCTTTTGGCGCAGCCCATTGTGAAATAAGATCAAAAGCTTCCCGGTAGTCAGCGGACTTTGGCTTGCGCTGACGTTTGTCAGTTTCTACCAAAGATAATGAACTGCCGAAACCTATGAATACTTTAACCGGAAAAACATAAAAAATACGTTTTTCAGGAAGATATACAAGTGCAAAATCAAAGTCCTTGTCGCTATATAGACTTCTGAGCATTTTACGCCGGTTTGTTTTTGTGCGCCTGACGTCAATGCAATAATTTTTATCAAAGGCGTTAAACCAAGCGGATTTGACCTGAAGTCTAAATAGCTTGCCACTTACATCGGCTATTAGGTCATAAGAGAGTCTGTCGCCAATCGGCTTTGCGACTCCCCAACCCAATTCCAAAATTTTTAAAATGGCGGCCTGTTCTGCTATATCTCCCTTGAGTTTGGTACCCATAAAAAGATCTTAACTAGAAGTTGAGCCTTGCGAGCTGCCAATTGCTCTATCCCGCAAATACAGTTTACGATAATTCATTAAAAAAAGCAAGAGCTTTATAAAAAAGCCAAAATACAACAAAACCACCCTTAATTTTGGGGGTGGTTTTGTTCCCGCAGGAGGCGGGGCAAAGACTAGCGGCGCTTCTTCTTAGAACCGCCCTTTTTCTTCTTTGCAACTTTCTTTTTCTTAGCCATTGGGCTAGTCTCCCTAAAGCTCAACTAATTTTGGTCAAGCTTTATTAATTTTCTACCCTCGTATCTTGAAACTTTATGTTTCAAGTTGAGTAGCGTAATTTTGCATCTTTTGCTGATACAACGCTGATTGATACTCCGATCTGACGCTGAATTAATTTTGCCGGGATTTAAATTTATTTGTTTCAGAGTTTTTCGCCAGAGCTTCGTTTGTGTTTCCCGAATATTTTTAAACCGGTATAAATTTATCTTATAACTTTTTTTACTTTTTGTCAAGTAAAATTTGTCTGTCAACCGCATTTTGAACAAACTTTCTTTGCTTTGGATTTTTAATTTTGCCCAATTCTTTTTTTATTTTTGATTTTGTTAAAATTTTTGTCAGTAAAAAATTATTTTTAATCGCCGTTTTGGTAGCGCTCTCAAGCTTAAAATTAAGAGTTTGCTCAAAACGAAGAGCTCTAATTATCCGTAAAGGATCTTCCTTAATTCTTTTTTGAGGGTTACCGATAAATCTTATTTTTTTTGCTTTTAAATCCCTAAGACCATCATGGTAGTCTAAAATTTTCCCTTCTTTTGGGCTTAAGTATAAAGCATTTACGGTAAAATCGCGCCTTAAAGCGTCCTGCTTAATATTGGCCTTAAATGTGACTTTTGGATACCTGCTGTTAATATAATAATCCATTCTAAAGGTGGTAACAGAAAGGTTTGTGCCCCCGAATGGAATGGCTACTATTCCTAATTTTTTATACTGGGGATCGAATTTAATACGATGGCTTTGCAAAATTTCCATAACTTTTTCCGGAACGGCAGAGGTGGCGATATCAATATCGCGGACCTTTCTATTCAATAATAAATCCCTTACCATGCCCCCAACGTAAAAAGTTTGCGGAAAGTTTTCCACAAGCAAATTAAAAATTTTTTGCCCGAATTTTTCCAATTCGGATTTTGGTTTGTACATCATCGGCATATTTCGCGGAGCTCACCCTCCCCTTTTGAGGGGATGACCGGCTTAATGCCTTCGGTGCGAGTGTTTGCGCGCGACTTTTAACCTGCTTTGGTTCTTGTTTAAAATAGAAGCAATGACCGCGTATTCTTCGGCCGACATTTTCTTTTTTTCCATTTCGTGTTTTGCCCGCTCCACAGCTTCTTCCGCCTTTTTTATATCTATTTCATAATGGTGCTCCGCGGCATCCGCCAAAGCCACAACCCGGCTGTTTGGCCGAACTTCAACAAAGCCGCCTTCAACATGAATAAACTTTTCGTCTTTTCCACTTTTTGCCGCCAATTCGCCCGCTGTGAGCGTTGCCACCAATGGTATATGGCCGGGCAAAATGGTAATCTGGCCCAAAGTTGTCGGGCACGACAAAGAATCCAATTCTTCATTAAGAACGGTGCGTTCGGGAGTTACTAGTTGGAAGTGCAGTTTGTTCATAAAATACTTCTACTAAATACTAAAAGATACTAAAGGTACAAAATACTAAACTTGAGGTACTAAATTGACTATTCGTCTGCATACCACGCCTGTCTTGGTAAAGTTAGCCAGTATACCAAGCTTGATATGTTCTGATTTAATATATTCGCTAAGCTGTTTAATGTTTTTAATTCCAAAATTTTCGTGTTTCTTAATCTCTAATATTATTTTAGACTCGCCCATTATGATAAGAAAATCCGCGTAGTAAATTCCAATAAATTTTCCCGCGTAATACAGTTTGATTGGATGCTGCTCAGTAAAGTTGATTCCTGCAAGTGCAAGCGCAATTGCGACAGCTTTTTGATAATGTTTTTCCAATAGCTCGCCGCCCAGATCTTTAAAGACCTTTATAAGAACCCCTACAATTTTGTAATACTCGTCTTTGTAAACAAGATCTTCCCTCAGCATGATAGTTAATTAATTTTTATTTTTCGTAAATACCAAGCGCTATCTGAGTTTAGTATTTAGTACATTTAGTACCCTTTCGTATTTAGTAGAAAAGCGCTAGCGCTTAACCTGCTCAATCCCGCCCTTCATATAAAATTCCCCTTCAGCTACGGAATCGTATTCACCGTTTAATATCATTTTAAAACCTCTGACGGTATCGGATAGCTTTACAAATTCTCCTTTGCGGCCGGTAAAGACTTCGGCTACGGCAAAGGGCTGGGAAAGGAAGCGCTGGATTTTGCGCGCGCGGGTTACAGTAATTTTATCCTCGTCAGGAAGTTCTTCCATACCTAATATGGCGATAATGTCCTGCAGATCTTTGTAGCGTTGCAAAGTTTTTTGAACGCCGCGTGCTACATCGTAGTGTTCCTTGCCCACAATGAGCGGATCTAAAATTGTAGATGTTGAATCCAAAGGATCAACCGCAGGATAAATACCGAGTTCCGTAAGCGCGCGGGAAAGCACGCAGGTGGAATCCAAGTGCGCGAAAGTTGTAGCAGGCGCCGGGTCCGTTAAGTCGTCGGCCGGAACATAAACAGCTTGCACCGATGTGATAGACCCCTGTTTTGTAGAAGTAATTCTTTCCTGCAGTTCACCCATTTCCGTAGCGAGCGTCGGCTGATAACCGACCGCGGATGGGATGCGCCCGAGTAGCGCGGATACTTCGCTGCCTGCCTGCGTAAACCGGAAAATGTTATCGATGAACATCAAAACATCCTGGTGTTCTTCATCGCGGAAATATTCGGCCATGCTCAAACCGGACAATGCCACGCGGGCGCGGGCTCCCGGCGGTTCGTTCATTTGCCCGAACACCATGGCCAATTTTGGCAGGACGTTAGCGTCTTTCATTTCGTGATAAAGATCGTTTCCTTCACGAGTGCGTTCCCCTACCCCGGCAAAAACAGAAACGCCGCCGTGAGCTTTGGCAATGTTGTTTATCAGCTCTTGGATGATAACCGTTTTTCCTACGCCGGCTCCGCCGAACAGTCCAACTTTACCGCCTTTTAATATCGGACAAATTAAATCTATAACTTTAATTCCGGTTTCCAGAATTTCGGTTTTGGTGTTCTGGTCCGTGAATTTTGGAGCCGGACGGTGGATTGGGTACCTTTTATCGCTTTTGGGTGTCTCCTGGCCGTCCACAGCCTGCCCCAAGACGTTAAAAATGCGCCCCAGCGTGTTTTTACCAACCGGTACGCTAATTAGCGCGCCCGTGTCCGTAACCTCTGTTCCGCGCTTTAAACCGTCGGTGGATGACATGGCCACGGTGCGGACAATGTTGCCGGGAAGTTGTTGCTGAACTTCTAGCGTCAGTTTATGCCGAGGGTTACCCTCGGTCTTGGAATTTGCCTGGTCCGAGGGTAACCCTCGGTCAGCAATCTCCACCTCCAGCGCATTGTAAATCGCCGGCAAATTCTCGGCAAAATGCACGTCCACTACCGGTCCTATAACTTGTGATATTGTTCCTTTGTTCATAAGATAATTGAAAGATTAAATGATCTAATTATTTAAAAAGTTATTCTACTTGTAAGTCATCGCCGGTTTGTTCTTTATAGCTAATCCATTCCTTAAATTCTCTGTCAACAGTATCATATTTACAGTCATCAGGGACAGGCTTACCCTCGTTAACGCAATACATAGCATACCCTGCTCTAGCCATAAGAAAATCCTTTGTATCTAAATCTTTTGCCGGAAGTTTATCGGGGTCGCCTTCATAACGGGGGGCAAAATGTGCCTCAAAATAGGATTGAATCGAAGTGTACAAATCAAAATATTTGATATACAACTTCGTTGGTTCATCTTCCGGATAAATTAAATCCGCTTCACTATTCATATTTACTCCAAAGCGATCTTGCCCGCGGTTATTTCCGCCAGCTCGGTCGTTATTTTATTCTGCCTCAATTTGTTGAAAGTCAAAGTTAGGTCGGTGATTAAATCCCCGGCGGCTTCGGTGGCGTTTTTCATCATCACCATACGGGCGGACTGTTCGGAGGCTTCGGATTCCAGGATTGTCTGGTAAATTTGGGATTCAATAATTCGGGGCAGTAAATGTTCCAGGACTTCTTTGGAATTTGGTTCAAAGAGGTATTCGGTTGTTTGAGCCGAGGGTAACCCTCGGTCTTGGAAATTGCCCGGTCCGAGGGTTACCCTCGGGCTTTCGCCTGCGGATGCTTGTATAAACGGTAACAATTGTTTTACCGTCGGCTTCTGGGCCAGCGTGGAAACAAAATGGTTATAAAAAATTAAAACTTTTTGGTATTTTCCGGAGCTATACAAAGTGGAAATAAATTGGGCTATGGGTAAAATGTCCGCCGTGGTGATAACGCGGTCATATTTTACGAAATCCGCCAAAACTTCTTTATGGCTTTTGACCATTACATCCCGCCCTTTACGGCCATAGGTAATAAAATCAGTTTCAAGCCGAGGGTTACCCTCGGTCCCCGAGGGTAACCCTCGGACTTCAGTTTCTATAGTTTTTTGTACCAAATTTAGCAAATTCGAATTTAAACTTCCGACCATTCCACGGTTTGTAGACAGTACCAGCACCGCGGCCTTTTCGGCTTTTGGATAGGTTTTAAGCAAGCCAGCCGCAATTTGCTCGGACGAAGATAAATTTAAAACCAGCTCCCACGCCAGCGTGGAATAATTCCGGCTCCGCAATGTCGCGTCCTGGCTCTTGCGCATCTTGGCGGCGCTCACCATTTGCATAGCCCGCGTCACCTTCCTGGTGCCGCCGATGGATTTTATACGAGTTTTTAGTTCTTTAATTCCGGGCATAATTTAAATTAATAAAATTATTCTCCACTTTTTTCTTTTGGCTGGGGTTTCGGAGGTATAACCTTTCGAATTGGAGCTTCAATGCGATTTCGTATATATTCTATAATTTTACTCTCATCGAAAGAAGGTATTCCGGCTCTGGCCTCATCTTCCATTTTATTTCTATGGCGAAGTTCGGCCTCTATTTTGTTATTGGCGTTATACCTGGCATTCTTATCAAGTGGCCACTCTTCAATAATGTTTTCCTTTTCTTTTGACATATTTTTGATTATTTTACCGTTTGCACAAACTGTTCAATCGCGGTTTTTAGTTTTGCTTCCGTAGAATCGGATAATTCTTTGGTCATGGCGATTTCGGATAAAACATCTTTGGCTTGCGTTGCCATATACTGGTGGAAACGGCTTTCGGTTTCGGCTATTTTTTCAACGGGGATGGAGTTAAAGTAGCCGTTGTTGACCGCGTATAGTACCGTAACTTCTTTTTCCAAAGAAAATGGGGTGTATTGCGGTTGTTTAAGGACTTCCGTCATCCGGCGGCCAAGGTCAAGGGCGTGCTGGGTTTCGGGGTCAAGGTCGGAGCCGAACTGGGCGAAGGCTTCCAGTTCGCGGAACTGCGCCAATTGCAGTTTTAATTTTCCGGCAACTTTCTTCATCGCTTTGGTTTGCGCCGATGAACCTACGCGCGAAACGGAAATGCCGACGTTTAAAGCCGGGCGGATACCTTTGTAGAACAAGTCGGTTTCCAAAAATATTTGTCCGTCTGTAATGGAAATCACGTTGGTCGGAATATATGCGGTCACATCACCCGCTTGCGTTTCTACAATCGGTAAAGCTGTAAGCGAACCCCCGCCAAAATCCGGATTTAGTTTTGCCGCGCGCTCCAATAAGCGGCTGTGCAGATAAAATACATCCCCGGGATAAGCCTCTCGTCCCGGCGGGCGGCGGAGCAGCAAAGAAATTTCACGATAAGCTACGGCCTGTTTTGACAAATCATCATAAACCACCAAAACGTCCTTGCCCTGGTCCATAAAATATTCACCCATGGCGCAACCTGAGTATGGCGCAATATAAGACAAAGCGGCCGGCTCGCTGGCAGAGGCGCAGACGACGATTGTATATTCCATTGCCCCGTTTTCTTCCAAAGTTTTTACGATTTTGGCAACCTTGCCTTCTTTTTGGCCAATAGCAACGTAAACGCAAATCATATTTTGGCCCTTTTGGTTGATGATGGTGTCTATGGCGATGGCCGTTTTTCCGGTTTGGCGGTCGCCGATTATAAGTTCGCGCTGGCCGCGGCCGATTGGAATAAGCGCGTCTATTGCTTTAACTCCGGTCTGCACCGGCTGTTTAACGCCTTGTCGGGTGATAACGCCGGGAGCGATTTTTTCAACGGGATAAAATTTGTCGGTTTTCACCGGCCCCTTGCCGTCAATTGGCTCACCAAGCGCGTTTACGGTACGTCCGATTACAGCTTCGCCAACCGGAACTGATAAAATCTTGCCTGTTAATCGGACAGTATCGCCGGCTTTAATGTGGGTATAGTCTCCTAAAATAACGGAGCCGATAACGGATTCTTCCAGGTTCAATGCCACGCCGAATACTGACCGAGGTGACCGAGGGTTACCCTCGGTCTTGGAATTTGCCTGGTCCGAGGGTAACCCTCGGCTAATATTAAATTCCAACATTTCCATACTGGCGCATTCTTTTAACCCGCTCACCCTTGCCACCCCATCCCCCACTTCCAAAACCGTTCCGACTTTTTCTACCTTAACGTCCGTCTGGAACGCGGCAATTTTATTTTTTAGTTGCTCTACAATGTTAGTGTTAGGCATGGTTATTTAGGATTTTAATGCTTGATTTAAATTATTTAGCTGATTTTTTACGCCGGCATCTATTAAAGTGTCGTCCACCCTTACTACCACTCCGCCGATTATGGATTCGTCTACGCGGGTTTTAATTTCCGTCGTAGGGGACGGTTTCAAACCGTCCCCTACATGGGAACGGACGACCGCGTTTAATTCGTCAAGTATAACTCGATTCATTTCCGCCTCGCGCGCGATTGTTATTTCAACCTCTTTTATTCCCTGCGATTCCAATTTGAGCTTGCGAAATTCGGCTTCGATTTCCTCGTACTTTCCCAAATCCCCGTTTTGCGCCAAAACCTTAACAAAATTATCCAGGACTTTGTCGTGGTCGTGCGGGGCGGTTTCCGATATCGCATCGTATAAAGCTTCTGCGTATTGTTGGGAAGTTAATTTCATGTAATTTTAAATTTTTAAATTCAGCAGATCCCGGCACTGTGGAATATATTCAGGGTGCCGTTTTTCAAATAGGGTTACAAGTTCCAAAGACCTGGGAGTGTTGCCGTATTTTGCCACATAATCCTGGAGTTCCAAAAAAGCTGATTGGTAATGCGCCTCGGAATAAGCATTTATGGCCGCGGCAACTTTCTCGAAATTGGCCTGTTCTTCAAGGTAGCTCTCTTTTGGAAAGCGATTTGTTTTATGTGAGAAGTTAAACATATTTTTGCCGAAAAATGACTTTAATTTTTAATATTTTGCAGAGATTCTTTAATGAGCAGCTGGTCGGCGTGCGTGTCTAATTTTTTCCTCAATATCTTTTCCGCCGCGTTGGTGACCAAGTCCGCCAGCTCTGTTTTGGCTTCCATTATGGAGCGGTTTTTTTCCGATTCAATCTGGGACTTGGCCTGGTCAACTAATTTTTGCTGTTCGGATTTTGCCGAGAGTAAAATCTGATTTTTTGTGTTCACGGCTTCGGTTTGAGCGCCTGTAATTATAGACGAGGCTTCCTGCCTGGCTTTATTCATTTCGGTTTGGCGCCAGGTTTCAAATTCCTTTTTTTCTTTTTCTATCCTTTCGGCGTCGGTCAGGGATTTTTGGATGCGCTCGGTGCGGTCTTGCATGGCTTTAGTAACGCCCGGCAGTATCCATTTCCAAAAAATAAGCAGTAAGATACCGAAGTTAATCAATTGCGCGATAAAAAACTTTACATTCAAACCCAAAACCGCGATGCCGCCGGAGCTTGCGGTTGCGGCTTCCTGGGCGTGAGCGATCTGTATCACAAAAGGGTTTATATCAATCATTATTTTGTTGGCGTCATCCTAAGCGGAGCGAAAGATCTCTTATTTTGAGATTCTTCGGCCTCGGATGCACTCGGCTTCATGATGACGCCGAAGTGAGCATATTAAGTTTCAAATCTGATCCGACGAAAAACATCAGACCAGTTTAAAACCTACAAAGTAAACGTAACCACTAGCGCGTAAATCGCGATGGCTTCGGCAAACGCCATCCCGAGTAACAGCGGCACAAAAATTTTGTCCGTGCTTTCGGGATTCCTGCCGATAGACTCCATGGCTTTTCCGGCAATCCTGCCGATAGCCAGAGCCGGAGCAAACCCGCCGACCGCGATAGCCAAAGCTTTGGCTAACACCGTCATTGTTTGGGTATCCATAATTTATTACCTTTCTTCCCACATTCGGTCGACAATTTATATTATTGTTTAATGTCGCCTTGTGAGAAAAGTTAATAGTTTTAAGGTATAGCGGCCGGTACGGTAATAAGTTTTTGGTTTTTATTAACCTACAACTTACTACCTATAACCAGACCGGCCGCTATGCCTTATAACCATTTACTATCAAATGGCTTCCACCTCCGTTACATTTATTTCCTCGTGGTCTTCGTGGACGTGGCCGTGAATTTGCGATGTGGCGACGCTCAAATATACCAAAGTCAGCATCGCAAATACGGTGGCCTGGACGATTCCCACAATGAGTTCAAGCAGCATAAACGGGATTGGGATTAAAAAAGCGCCGTAACCGGCAATTAGGCTGGCCAAGACCGTAAGCAAAACTTCACCGGCAAAAATGTTCCCGAATAACCGCAAACTTAGGGAAACAATTTTGGCGGCTTCGGAAAATATTTCTATGAATCCGACGAAAAATTCAATTACAGCCACCAAAATTTTAACCGGGCTAAGGCTTTTAGCGGCCACCCAAAGGTCGCCGAGTTTAATAAATTTATTCGCGTATTTAAAAAAGCCGATGGTAAAAATGCCCAAAATATGGCTGGTAATAACCGCGAACACGGCCATAGCCAGAGTTAGATTCAGGTCGGAATTGGCCGGCCGCAAAAAAGGCAAAAATTCACCGGCTCGATAAATCCCGAAACTGCCGGTACCGGGCAGAAGCCCGACCCAATTGGAAAACAGGATGAAAAAGAACATCCCTCCGACTATGGGCAAAAACTTCATCGTTTTGTTTCTGTCTCTGGTTACGCCGTCTATATAACCCAAAACAAATTCCAGCAAATATTCAAAAAAATTCACCAACCCTTTAGGTGCTTGTGTTTTATTCCCCTCCTTTTCTAAGGAGGGGTTAGGGGAGGTTACATCGGAGCGATAATATTTCTTAGCGCTCCTGTTCAAAAAGAAAGCAAACACCGCGAAAAACACCACGCCCAAAGTGGAATTAACGTAAGCGTTGGTAATCGGGAATGAACCTATGTGGAATAATATTTCCGCGGAGAGCGGAGGGAGGGATAACATCGAAAGATATTAGTTGATATTGGGATATTGATAGATATTACTTATCCATTAAATCTTTAATTGCTTTTATCTTTTTATATATTAAATAAGTGCTAAGGCCAAGGGCTAAAAATAAACCGATTATTACAAAAAATTTATGGTGGTACTTGGAGTCCAGCCATTGCCCTGCATAAATAAAAGCAAGCAAGGGAATGGCTAAATATAGCGCAAAGTCTAGTCCTATTTCCACCAGTTGCGACCAAACCGCGGCTTTTTTAGCCTTAATCTCCTGTTCGCTGTACTTTTTCGGATTTTCCATTTAGAGACCTTTTCCAAAATAACATTTTGGCTAATTTTTCCCAAATTCGGCTGCAAAATTTTCAAACCTCCTCCGCTTAGCACAAGGCTAAACATCGTCGGTTGTTTAAATTTTTCGCTCGAATTTTGAAAAAATTATCTCAAAAGCTTATTTTGTCAAAAGTCTTGGTTAGCGCGATTAGATTAACAAAAATTGGCCGTTTTGGCAAGGGTGGCAATTTTTGGCACTCTTGACAAAGTGCTGCATGTCTCTACTAAATACTAAAATTTACAAAAGTTACCAAATACGAAACATGAGGGTATCAAAAGTTTAGTATTTCGTATTTTTAGTATGCTTTAGTATTTAGTAGAGATGGAGCCGGCTGTCGGACTTGCTTGCCCGCCACAGCTTTAGCGGCGGCGGGAACCGACCACCTGCGGTTTACCCCCACACCAATTTTAGCTCTAATGGAGCCAGCTGTCGGACTCGAACCGACCACCTGCGGTTTATCCAACTTCGCTAAAGCTACGTCGGACCATGCTAGTATAAATGGAGCCGAGAAGAGGAATCGAACCTCCAACCTGCGGTTTACGATACCGCTGCTCTGCCAATTGAGCTATCTCGGCACTAATTTTTCTGTGGACCCGCCGAAGCCTTGGCGAAGGAGGGCGATACCGCTGCTCTACCAGATGAGCTAAGCCGGCCTATTACGCGTGCGAGCAGTATTTGCGGAGCTCCCCTCCTAATATAGGAGGGGTGGATCGCGTTAGCGAGACGGGGTGGTATAACATCCGCGATTTTCTACCACCTCCCCCAGCTTCGCTGAGTACTCCTCCTGTTCCAGGAGGAGAGGCTCCGCAATTAACCCTACAAACTTACAACCCTAAACTTCAATTTTCTCCCAAACAGCCTCTTTGCCACATCGTCAAAACCTTTTTTATGTGCAGTTACTAAAAACTGCCGCTGATGATGTTTGGTAAGCTTTAGGTTAATTTCCGGGTGGCGTTTTAAATAATCTTTTAGCTTGCCGGGTAAAAAATCGGTTTGGGATACTACCTTTATTTTTTTTCCGACTATTTTTTTTATTTGCGTCTGCAAAATCGGGTAATGGGTGCAACCCAAAATCAGCGCTTCAATCCCCTGTTTTTGAAGCGGTTTCAAGTACAATTTTACCGCGTTTTCAGCCTTTTGTAAAGAATTTTGTTCAATCAGCGGAACCAATTTGGGGGTGGCCAGTTCAGTGATTTTTGCTTTTTTATCAATTTTCATCAGTTCCTTCGTATATATGTGTGAGCCGATGGTTGCCTGAGTGCCTATGACCCCAATTTTTGTCAGCTTTTTATTACCCTCACCCCGACCCTCTCCCAAAGGGAGAGGGAGAAAAACAGATTCTAAGGTCGGAATGACAACTCCCAGTACGCGCCTGTCCGGATAATATTTAGGCAAAAATTCCTGCTGAATTTTCCTCAAAGCCAAAGCTGAAGACGTGTTACAGGCCAAAATCACGAGCCGGCAATCCCGCTCAAAAAGGTGCATAACCGCGTCGCGGGTAAACTTATAAACTTCATCAGCCGATCGGTTGCCATAAGGCAACCTCTTAGTGTCACCAAGGTAAATATAATCGTAAGCTGGGAGCTTTTTAAAAATAGCCCTGGCGATTACCAAACCGCCAAGGCCGGAATCAAAAATACCGATTTTTCCATTCATATCAACAATTATAGCGAAAATTACCTAAAATTAAAAGACGACCAACTTAAAAGTGCGGCCGTCTTTTAAAGATTGCTATTGGATGCCGGTCGGAGTTAAGGTGTGTTTGCCCGCCTGGTATGCCCCGGTTGCTTGCCCGAGGCAGAAAGTCAGTTGGTAGTTTGTCGGAGCGATTTTTACGTAGGTATAGGCGTTATCCTGCTCGGAGCATGTTCCGGAAGCGGCGGGCGGAACCGGCACAACGCCGATGTATTTTGGCGCGAGCGCGTTTAAACTGTCGGGGTAAGAATTATTGTCATTAAAATACAATTCCAAAGCTGATGCCATTTGCGATACATCGGCAATTCTCTTAGCGTCACCGGCCATACTTTGAGTTTCCTGATATTTTTGGAGGATGTCAAATGAGCCGGTTGGAGGAGTAATTGTAACGGTTTTCCCGTAATCACTGTAAGTTGCGTCAGCCTGAATATTAGCGCTAAAATTTAGCTTGCCTAGAAAATTGGTGATTTGTTGTTCCAAAGCCAGGTTAGAGTCAACCGCGTCCGCCGATTTGACGCAATGCTGTGGATCTCCGGGGCACGCGATGTTCGCGGAGATTCCCGAGGGCGTAAGTTTGCCGATGCCCGCATCGTATCCGCCCGTGCTTGAGCCCAGGCAAAAAGTCATCTGATATGAACTGTAAACCGCCGTGCCGTTGCTCAAACTTTTTGTTCCCGTTGGCTGATACCAATAAGTATTGTAAAAATCACTGCAGTTGCCGTTAGTCGGAGGAGCGGTTGGAATTAAACCTATATATGTCGGAGCAAGCCCAATCGGCTGGCCCTTGTTGCCGTCCGGGTATCCTTTATGGTCGTTATAATAGAGTTCCAAAGCCGAAGCCATTTCCCTAACATCCGAAATTCTTTTGTCGTCGTTTGATGAAGCGGCGCTGAAAGTTGAAGCATTTTTTACCAGGGAGATAAACGAAGGCGCGTTAACCACGAGTTTTACCTGATAAAGTTTAAAGTCGGTCATCCCGACCCAGGTCTCAAAATCACTTATCTGGATTTTGTCAATAATTTGAGAAGTTATTTGATTAATTGTGGCAACGTCGCTGTCGGACATTTGGGAGTTAGTGTTGTTAAGCACTTTGGCTAACTGCTGGATATATTGGCTTACCAAATTTTTAAGCGCCTGCTTGTCTATGGAATTTTTAAAATGCAGGGTGGTAACGCCGCTGATTTTTTCCCGGCCGACGTATGAATCTTCTTTGATTATAGTTGTATTTTGCCAAATTTTTTGCAGCTGATTTTTAAAGTCCGGACTGGCTAACTGCTGATAGAATTCGGCCTGATCCGGACTTCCGGAAGCCGCATTTTCCAGTTGGTTTAAATCAATTTTTATCCAGTCAATTTTTTGGCCGCCGTTGGTTTCCTGGCTGATAAAATCCAAAATAGGATTATTGCCGACGTTAAGGTATAAAATTTTGTTTTGCAAAATATACTGAAGTCCCGTGGAAAAACTGGTGTTGCCGCTGCTAAAAGTATATTGGATTGTGGAACTGGACTCGGGGTTATCCGCTTGCCGGGCGTTTACATATCCGCTTCCGCTTAAATTCAGCTTGATGTCTTTAAGCTGGTAGCTAATGGGACTGTTTGAGGCGCTTTGGGCTTCGCCGGGATCGGAATAGGAAAAATCAAATTTTGTCTGATAGGCTGTTTGCAGGCCGCCCTGGGTGAATTTCTGCCAGATTTTAACGGGATTTGCCAAAACTAAACTATAATAGGCGTAGGCTCCGCACGCCAACAAAAGCAATATGATGACCGCCGCCCAAATCGCGAGTTTTTTTAAATTTTTTGGTTTTTTCGGCTCCGGATTTTTTTGGAAATTTTGTTCGCTGATGACAACGGCGGCGCGGGTGCTTTGCAAAACCGCGGCCGGCTGGCTAGCCTCCGGCTTGGGGAAATTGTTAACGGCCGCGGGCTGGGGAGGCGGCGCGCCGGCACCGGTGTGGGTTTCTGCCGCTTTGGAAAAAATAAAATTTTGCTCAACCGTATTGGCGTCCCAGCCGGCATTAAGCAGGTTTTGCTTAATTTCCTGGTCTAAAAGTCCGTGCTTTTGGGCCAGTAAAATATAATCGACAATTTCTTTATCCATAAGCTTTAACTTTTTTGTCCGGAAATCGTTTAATTTTTTTACGGTTTCCGAATTAATTTTTTACAATATTTTTAATTCGCGAAAAAATAATCAAGCCATTTTTTTGCGTTACTTTGACTTTGCTGATTTTGACCCTGAAGCTGGCCGGTTTGGGAAGCATCCGCAAAAGAGTAAACCTGCTCGCCCTGTTTTTTTAAGCCGAGCTGTTGTCTGGCCACGCTCTCCTTAAAGGTGTCAGAGTTTAAATATTGCAGGGACTGGTTAAGTTCGTCATTCTTTTTTTGCAAAGCGTCGGCCTGTTGCTGTAAATCCTGCTTTTGAGCCTGGATTAATTTTTGCGCCGACCACTGCTTGTATTTTGAGTATGACAAAAATACCAGCAAAAGCAGGAGAGCGACGACGGCTATTTTGGACGATAAAGTCTGTTTGCTAATCATTTTTTTTCTGTTTGGATAAAGTTTGATGTTTGATTTCCAAATTTTGCGTTAAAATTCCGTTGCCGGAATGCTGATTGTGGACTTTCCATAAAAAATCCTTAAGCTTGTCCGGCTGGCTGACATTTTTTAAAGTCAGCGGGTCGGAAAGTCCGGCCGCCTGGACTTCCACCGTCCCAAAACTGAACAGCGACTGCCAAAATCCTTTTATCTGAAAGCTGACGTTTAAAATCCGTTCCAGCGGGGTTTCCACGACTTTTTTGTTAAAAAGATTTTTATGCGCGACGTTTATCAAACGTTTGTCCGTGACAATGTAAGCGTTAAGCAGCCAAACCATATAGGTATGGATGCCGTAAATTAAAACCAAAAAGGTCCAAAATAAAAGCAGGCGGTCGTAATTGGAAACCAGTTCGTATTTGATTAAAAAATACCAGGGAAAATATATCAGCACAAAAATAATCAGCACCGGCTTAAACAATACCGCCTCGGTTTGCCGGTAAATATTTATGACTTTCTCGTTTTCCAGCAGATCAAATTTAAACATTTAAAATTTTTTTCAAAGTTTTAGGGTTGTGTTGCTGTTTTTTTGCCTTCTGTTAAAATTTGAATTTTACTTTGTGCCGATAAACGAGCCGGCAAACAGGGCGCCGACCATGCTTAATACGACTATAACCATTATTATAGCCATTATTTTGTTTAAGTGTTTGCGGTTTTTGAACATGAAATCATTATAGCAAAAAGGCAATTTTTTTTATAGCCTGTGAAGAATAACAAAAATTTAGCCAAAAATCCAACCCTAATTAGAAGATTAGAGGCGCTTTAAAATATATAAAAGTCAACTAATTTCGCACAAAAACCTGGTCGTGCTCATGCAGTTTTTGTCCGACACGGATTCCCACATAATCTCCCGGATAGGCGTTATGCAGGGTTTGGCTGGCAACCTGTATTTCATCAATAGTCTGATAATAATCGCCGTCAGGGTCTTTAAAGTGCAAAGTCTGGCCTGTGGTTAACCCATCAAAAACCTTGAAATAGACCATGCCCTTGTCCTCATAATAGCGAAAGACTTCGCCAATTAGCTGCTCCTCGGACATATAAATCACCCCCTTTGCCTATATTATACACCTTGCGGGGATTTAATTAAGAGGGCGTCCTGCCTTTACTTACGTGCGCATATTCGTACGAATATGCGCTTGTTGATAATAGTTGTGAGTATATTGTGGTCACGGTAAAACAAAAATTGGCCAATTGCCGGCGGGTAAACAAGACTGCCTTTGATGTAGTCACCTGGTACATATGGTAGCCAAATGCCTGACGTCGTTCGGGAATACTTAAAAGGACCGGCAAAAATTTCGCCCGGTCCTTATTTTTTTTAAACTATTCTCTTATTCGTACGAATAAGCACACGGAAATAGTCGTAAGATAAATCTGCGGTAAATCGCGGCCAACCAAAACTAAGTCTGCCTCAATTTGAGCGAGGAAACGATGGGTATGTGTTTTTTCAAAAATCCCAGACATATATTATCTTTTTAACACCGCCAAAAACGCTTCCTGCGGAATATCTACTTTCCCAATTCGTTTCATTCTTTTTTTGCCTCTTTTTTGCTTGTTTAATAATTTCATTTTGCGGGTAACGTCGCCGCCGTAGAGATAGCCGGTGACGTCTTTGCGGAGAGCGGAGATGGTTTCGCGGGCCAGGATTTTGCCGCCAATGGCGGCCTGGATGGCAATCTCAAACTGGTGGCGGGGAATTAGAGTTTTAAGTTTTTCTACCAATTGTTTGCCGTCCGCGGCCGCGGTGGAACGGTGCATTATTGCCGATAAAGCGACTACGGGTTCGCCCGCGACCAAAATATCCACCTTAACCAAATCCCCTATTCGTTCTTCAATCAAATCGTAATTTAAAGAAGCGTAGCCGCTGGAAACGGATTTTAGCTTATCGTAAAAATCGGAAATAATGTTGGCCAGCGGCATTTCAAAAGTCATTTCCACGCGGTCTTTGCCCAAATATTTTATGTCTTTTGATATCGCCCGGCGCTGGGTGGCAATTTCCATAATCGGGCCGGTGTAAGTTTGCGGGACCAAAATATTAACGGACATCCACGGCTCGTAAAGCTCTTTGATGATGGAAGGGTCGGGAAATTCCGCCGGATTGTGGATGTATAAATCTTTTCCGCTGTTTGTGACAACATGGTAAGCCACCGACGGCGCGGTTAAAATTAAATCCAAATTGTATTCGCGGGTCAGGCGCTCCTGTACAATGTCCATGTGCAAAAGACCAAGAAATCCCGTGCGAAACCCAAAGCCGATGCTCGGAATGTTTATCGGTTCAAATTCCAACGCCGCGTCGGAAAGTTTTAACTTGGCCATGGCATCGCGTAAAATTGGATAATCGTCGCCACTCACAGGAAAAATTGTGGCGTAAACCATAGGCTTGACGTGTTTGTAGCCGGGCAACTGTTCAACGTCGGTTTTACGGTCAAACAAAGTGATTGTGTCGCCGACTCGGGCTTTGCTGACATCACGCAAACCGGTTACGATATATCCTACCTCGCCCGTTTTTATTCCTTCAGATTTTTCCATTTTGGGATGGAAATAGCCGACTTCCAAACTTTCAAACTGGGTCTGACTGCCGATGGCAAAAATCTTTTCGCGATTTTTTAGCTCGCCGTCAAAACACCGCACGTAAACCACCACGCCGCGGTGGATGTCGTAAAGCGAATCAAAAATAAGCCCCCGAAACGGTTTTTGTCCGTCGCCTTTTGGCGGAGGAACTTTTTGGATTACCCGCTTAATGATTTCTTCCACACCTTCGCCGGTTTTGCCGCTGGCGTAAAGAATTTCCTCATCCGTAAACCCAAACGCCACTTTAAGCTCATCAGCCGTCTTTTTTTTGTCCGAGTTAGGGAGATCAATTTTATTCACGACCGGGATTAAAACCAAATTGTGTTCCAAAGCCAAATGAACGTTGGC
>CAZQFQ010000016.1:0-28412 GCA_964592725.1 uncultured Candidatus Saccharibacteria bacterium
CTTTGTTAAAGGAATGAAGCCTTAAATTGGTTGCACTTCAGTTGCGAATGGAGGGTTTACCGCTTAACCTCTCAGCCAAAGCCAGAATGTGCTGGCCATAAGCTGTATCTTCGGAAACTACCAAAAAAGAATTTAACAACTCCGCCCGGAATCCTTCCGATTTGTCCAGGACAGTTTTGAGTTTCTCGTAGCCTTCCTTATTTTGTCCGGCAAGGAATCTTAAAAAATGGATTTGTGAACTTAAAGTTAGTTCGGTAAGAGAAACGCCTAAGTCCTGTTCAACACGCGCTCTTAAAGCCGGGCGATGCAAGTCCGCTAAAAGAATAGGTACGTCCTGCGCGTCCGAAGACGCAAACGGCATAAGTTTTTTATCTTTTGCCAATTCACTAACTCTTGTAAAATGCACGGAAGTAAGCCGGCTGGACTGTTCATCCTCAACCTCTTTAAGGAACCGGCTAAGGTGGCGAGAAAACTGCCGGTAATGTTTGGCAAAACGCCGCATCGTGTCGCTGTAAGCGGATATCTGCGCCAAGGCTTCCGGGCTACCGTTATCATAAAAATGGCTGTTCTTTTTTTCTTCCCATTCTTTCCATGTCGCGCTGTGGCCTTCCCTCATATTTTGCTGCGCCTGAACTAAGCCGAATACCAAATCAATCTGCTGCGGGCTCCATTCCGGCTTAGCCTGCGCTATCTGATCGCGGGTCAAAGAAACCCTCTCCAAAGTGACACCACCGTCTTTTCCAGTTTTAACAAATTGTTCGAGCTTTATTCTTAACGGAAACTCCAAACGGTCGCAAAACTCCATCGCTCTTTTCATAGCCAGTTCTATATTTTGCTGCTGCTTATAGCCGTTGAATTTTTCCAGTTCAGGCCGAGTCCAGCTAAAATCTGCGGATTGCTCGTTGGACAGTTGCTCGGCTAAGCTAGAAAAATCTTGCAAAAAACGATTGGATATTTCCAAGTTTGCGTGTTCAGCTTCTTGGGTAATTTGGCCCTGGTAACTTCTTTGCGCGTCTTCCCACTTTTCTCTGGCAACAATTTGCTCAAAAAGTTGCCGGTACTGCTCAACAGTTAAAGCCGGGGAAATTTTGTGAAAGGCTTCCGGCAAATCTGCTACGGGAATAAACTCTTTGCCCTGTCTTGGCGCCAGCACGTTTTGAATGGTTACGCCTAATAAGTCCCGAAGCTTCTCCGGATGCGGACTTTTTTCGTGCCGTAAAAAGTCCCTGATATTTTCAACAGCTTGGGGCGAGACTTTAGCCGCCTCGTTTAGTGCGCCAATATCAACTCTCCCCACGGCATAGAGCATATTGCTGTGATCAAGCATGCCTACGGTATCTTTGGAGATCGGTGTAAAAATACTGCCGCGCTGAGCAGGGACATCAGATTTAATTTGTCTTGATAACCGCTGATGATCTTCGGTGTATTGCTGTGAAAGCCTTTCCGGCAAACGCGAATCTGTTGCCGCCGCATGGGTGGTAACAATACCATAAGTCGGATCCTCCTGTTCCTGTTCAAGCCTAACTAAAGCCGCATCCGCGGCATACGTAACTAGCGGGGACTGGCTGCTGTCTTTTAGCGCTTCGATAATTTTAACCGAATGATTAAAACCTTCCTCTTCGGAATAGGCATTAGCCAAGGCGTGGGCGGCCACGGTTTTAAGCTGCTCTATGACATCTACCAATTCTGCCACCGGCCGATTTAGGACCTGTTTTACCAGATGGTCAACTGCCGCATCGTTGCAAAAGCTCAATTTATAAACCATCTCTTCCGTAAATTGCTGGCCAAACCAGCCTTGCAGTTCGGGGGTCCGGTTTGTCTTGGCAGTAAAAAGCAGGTGATGGGCAAGACCCATTTGGTCCGCCGTTCCACCTGATATGGAAAAGAGAGCCTGGTTAATATTTTTTAAAAAGTTTTGGGTTTCCTGCTGATGTTCGCCGGAAGTAATTTTTGCTTCAGCAAAGTCTACAACCTTTTCGTAAAAAGTTTCCACGGCAGTTCTGTAAGCCAGGGTAATACGATTATCTTCAAAAGAATCTGGGGATTGGCCTTCCGTTAAATTATCTAATACATCCGCAAGGTAACGGTCAGAAGTAAAACTATCAATTGAATCGGCTGACGGAGGATTGTTATAAAATTGATCGAGCCAGGCATCCGCCCACTGGCCAACCGTCTTTTTTACCATTTGTTCTGTTCTCCGGTCTTGTTCCAACTCGGCTTCTGAAATTTTAAAATCGCCAGCAATCTCAACTTCTGATTTTTGCTGACTTCTATATTTCTCGTCTAATGTATGATTTTCAGTTTCTCTCATGACTACAGTTATTATACCCATTATTTACCTAAAATAAAAATGCTATAATACCCGTATGCAACAGATAATAATAGTACAAAACCTCAAAAAAGTCTATAAGTTGGCCAAGGGTAAAACCCTTGAGGCGGTTAAGGGCGTAAGTTTTGCCGTGGAAAAGGGCGAGATTTTTGGGATTTTGGGGCCAAATGGGGCCGGAAAGACTACAACGCTGGAGATTATAGAGTGTTTAAAACCACAGACTTCGGGTGATGTGGAGGTTTTGGGCTTTGATAATTTGCAGTCCGCGGATGATATTAAAAAAAGAATTGGGGTACAATTGCAGTCCAGCCAGTATTTGCATCACCTATCGCTGGGCGAGTTATTAGATTTATTTAGATCGTTCTACTCTGATGTGTCATCCCGACCGACGAGCGCATCCGACTTGTCCGCCATAGCCTTGGCGAAGGCGGAGGAGTGGAGGAATCCCTCCACTCGGCCCGCTGATAATTTACGATTGACGGGCCTCGGTCGGGATGACACAAAACAAAAACTTCTAAAACTCGTCGGCCTGGAAGAAAAAGAAGGCGCGGAGTTTGCCGAACTTTCCGGCGGACAGAAGCAGAGGTTTACTATTGCGACGTCGCTGGTTCATGAGCCGCAAATATTGTTTCTTGATGAGCCGACCACCGGGCTGGACCCAAAAGCTCGCCGCGACATGTGGCAGTTGGTAAAAACCATCAACGCGCGCGGCATTACCATTGTCCTTACCACCCACTATATGGAAGAGGCGGAATTTTTGTGCCACCGCGTGGCCATTATGGACCAGGGAAAAATTCTGGAAATTGACGAGCCAAAAAAACTTATTGACCGTTTGAGCGACACGACGCAAATTTCCTTTTTTACCGATGCCAAAATCAACCCGAACATTTTCCAGGCCATTCCGGAAATAAAAAAAGTCCACGCCTACTTCCCCAAAATGATTTTGGAAATCGCCGGACTGGATAAAATTTCCTCGGTCGTTAATTTGCTTAAACAAAATAATATTATTTTTTACGGCTTCACGGTTAAGACTGCAACTTTGGAGGATGTCTATTTGCGGCTGACCGGGAAAGAGTATGAGGAGTAAATAGTATTGAACAAAATTTAAAAAATTAAATAAAATTGAACATAATTTTTGGGCCCAATTATTTTTGTCAATTTTGTTCAATTATGTCATTTTTGTCAATTCATCTATGAATTCTTTTATCCAACTCTTCAAATCCAACTTCAAAATGTTCTACCGGGAAAAGGAAGGCCTTTACTGGACGGTTTTGATGCCGGCGTTTATTTATATCGCGCTTTCGGTTTTGCCGATTGGCAAAATTATAAATTCCAATTTAAAATATTCCAGCTACGTTTTGCCGGGAATTATTGCCATGACCATTATGCAGGGCGGCATTTATTCCTTAGCTTACTGGATGGTGGATTTAAAATCCCGCGGCGTTATTAAGCGTCTGCTGGCCACACCGCTAAAGCAGTGGCAATTGGCCTTAAGCCTGGTTTGCTCCCGGCTTACAATTGTAATCGCCCAGGTAATAATTTTAACCTCGCTCGGCATCCTTATTTTTCATGCCGGCTTTGCCGGAAATATTTTTTCCACTCTGATTTTGGTGCTTTTAGGCGGCGCGATTTTTTTGCTCTGCGGCCTGCTAATTTCCACTTTCGCCAAAACTTACGATGCCGCCGCGCCCATTACCTCGGCCATAGCCCTGCCTCTGACTTTTTTAGGCAATGTATTTTATCCGATAGAAGATCTCCCCCGCGGCCTGCAAGTTTTTGCCCGCCTCCTTCCTATTACCTATCTAGCCGACGGCCTGCGCCAGGCGTATTTGTATCCTTTTGATTTAAATAAAATCGGTTTTGATATAATGATTTTGGTCTTGTGGCTAATCGGGATGCTAATTTTGACGCTGACTTTATTCAAATTAAAAGAATAACCCGCTGAACGGACGCGGATTGGTACGCTGATATTACGCTGAAAGCTCCATTCAGCGTTTTTTCGTAGTCATCATCCGCGTAAAATCAGCGGACGATAAGGCGCTTACCTTAGTATCCCAAGCAAAACCCAAAGCCAGCGCGTGGGTAAGGCCCACGCGCACTCCGGTGTAAGAGCCCGGACCCTTATTGACAATTATTTTTTTGATAGCAATAAAAGGCCTCCCTCCCCTTCTGAGGGAAGAAACCGAGGGAGAGGTTGTTTTTATTTTCGCCAATTTTAAAAACTCACCCAGCTTTGCCAAAGTTTCATGCGACTTGTGCGGGTCGATCTTGTAGACATAACTAACCATCTTTTTGCCGTCCCTGATGGCAAATGTCGCCTTATTAAAATCTGTTGTATCAATGTATAAAATCATATGTACTTCATACGGCGTCATTCTGAGCCCGTCATCGGCAAAGATAAGCGGGCGAAGAATCTCTTTGGTGAGATCCTTCGTCGGCTGCACTCCTCAGGATGACGCCGAAGATGTTAATTTCTGCAGTTCTTCCCGGACTATAGCAACATCGTCCCATTCCACCCGTTTATTCCCCGGCAAAACCAAAAATTGCTCACTGCCTTTGCCGGCAATTAAAATCAAGTCGCCGGGTTGGGCCATTGTAAGCGCGTGATATATTGCCATACGGCGATCTAAAACAATTTCATACTGCGGTTTTCTTAATTCATAATTCCTAATTCCTAATTCCACATTTCCCGCGATTTCTTTAGGGTCGGAATCATAAACGTCATCATTGGTGACAATAATATAGTCGGCGTACTCGGCCGAAATTCTGCCGAATTCAAACCTCTTCGATTTATCGCGATGCCCTCCGGTTGAACCGAATACGTGGATTAAGCGGTTGTGCGGCAACTGGGCCGCGGCTTCCAACGAAGCTTTAAAAGATTCCGGTTCACAGCCATAATCCACAATAATGTTAAAACCCAAACTATTACTGACGTTTTCCATTCTGCCGCGCACGCCGGTAAAATTTTTTAAGGCTTCCGCTGATTTTTCCAAACTAACTCCAAGCATACCGGCGCAGGCCGCCGCCAATCCCGCGTTTTGCGCGTTAAAGTTACCCGGCATATTTAAATTAAAAAGTGTGCTTTCCATTGTAAATTCAACCGGCACGCCGTATTTTGTTAAATTAGCATAAAAAGTTTTGTGCGAGTCGCTGACCTTAAGGCCGTTAAAGCTGACGCCGAATTTTTTATCGGCCGGAAAACTTAAAAAATATCCGGACATCGGGTCGTCAAAATTCGCGCCAATCATTTTTTGCGGAAAAAATTTCTTCTTTTTGCCTTTAGCTAAGGCGGCAAATAGCTTACCTTTTGCTTTTTGATAATTTCCAAAACTTCCGTGCGACTCCAGGTGCGCGCGCGACATGTTTGTAAACACAGCCATATCAAAATTAATCCCCCAGTGCCGGTCTTGCGCCAGCCCCTCGGAAGTGCATTCAATTATGCCCACCTCACATTTATTTACGGCCATGGCATGCAGTTGCTTTTGCAGTTTGATTTCATTGGGCATACTTAGGCCGTGCTTATTCATAAAATGACGGGTGCCGTCAAAAAAATCCACGGTTGTAATATACCCGGTTTTAAGCCCGGCAAAATTCAAAATATGGGAAAGCATGGCCGCGGTGGTGGATTTCCCCGCGGTGCCGGTTATGCCGATAACAATTAGCCGCTCGCTCGGACGGTCAAAATAAATACTCGCGTCCCAGGCCAAAATCCCGTGGTATAACGGGCGGACCAATTTGAGCAATTTTTCCGGAATCAACTTTTTTAATAAATTTTTCATCAGAGAACTTTTTTTACTGTTTTATTTGCCGCTCTCAATAAATTGTAGGCCCAATACCAAAGCCTGTTGATGATAATATCATAAGCGCCCGAATATTCAACTTCCCGGCCGCCAAAGCCAAGCTTAAATCTAACAAACCCCGGCATATCGCCAGAAGAAGTTTCCGTTCCCCAAAAATCGTAAGCCTGCATTCCCAAAGCCGCGGCATCCCGCATTGCCTGCCAGTGCAACAAATACGGCGCCATTACATTTTTGTCCCTCTCGGAAGAACCGCCGAATAAAAAAGTCCTGGTCCGGCCGAAATCCAGCATAATTGCCGCCGCCAAAATTTTATTTTGATAGATTGCCTTATAAATATGGAGCTGTAAATCGCCGCGGTTTTTTACCGCCAAAAAATCTATCAGTTTGTTATAATACCCGACGCTGTAACCTTTAAAACCCTGCCTTTGCGCGGTTTGGGCAATTAACTGTACCGCTTCTTTGGCAAAAAGTCCATGCCCGACGCTAATATCAAACTCATCCTTAATTTCCACCCCGTGTTTTTGCGCCACCTTAATATTATATCTGGTTTTAGGATGCATTTCGGCCAAAAGACGATCTTCTGTTTTTGAAAGATCAACGAGCAGAGTTTTGCCGGGCTGAATATTAGACGATTTGAAGATTGAAGATTGAAGATTGAAGATTGAAGATTGAATTTTTGGCTCAATTCTGACAAAAATTGCATCAGAAAAATTTTTTCGCAATTCCTGCAGTAACTTTATACTTTCTCCTTTATACTTTTCACTCATAACCGGCCCATACGGCGCATACAAATAATATTTGCCAAAAGGCAGTGGAGTTTTAATCAATTGAATTGTAGCCGCAGTGTCCCCACTTTCTACTTTAAACTTTAACCTTTTAACTTGCCTCCCAAGGCCCGCCTGCCATTCCCCCCATTCCCAGCTCTGCAAAAAACTGCCGCTTGTTTGCCCGGCAACAAAGCGGTTATATTGGTCCTTCTCGGTTGATGATAACTCTATAATTTCCATCGGCGTCATTCCTTCACTTATTTCAGGACAGGCTCTGGGCCAGCCTGGAGGATATTTTGGTCGGGCGAAGGATCTCTTCCTTGTTTGAGATTCTTCGGCCTCGGATGCACTCGGCCTCAGAATGACGCCGAGAAGAGGTATTACTTTTTTCCAAACATTTGCAACGCCTGCTTTAACTGCTCACCCTGCGGCTTTGCGCTGTCTATTTTATTTACAACTTCCCTGACTTCGCGCTGGTTGTATCCGAGGGCCAAAAGCGCGTCAAAAACTTCAGCGCCTGCTCCGGCCGGACTGCCGCCGGCGCCGACTTTATTTTTTAATTCCACAATTATTTTTTCCGCGGTTTTCAGTCCGATGCCGGAAATCCTGGTAAACACAGCCGCGTCCTGGTTAAAAATGGCCTGCCTTACCGCGTCAACGCGAGCCGATGATAATATCGCCAGCGCGACTTTCGGGCCCACCCCGGAAACGGTAATCAATAATTCAAAAAATTGCAAACTAGCGAAATCCGGCAGACCGAATAAGCTCTGACCGTCATCGCTGACCTTGTGATAAATAAACAGCGCGACCGTGTCGCCAATCCTGCCTTCTAAAGTCTCCGGCGTCACGAAAACCTTATATCCAATTCCGCTATTTTCCAGAATAATATAGGTCAGCCCCTTTTCTAAAATTGTACCTTTTAAATACGCGATCATAGGTTAATTGACAAAATTAAATAAAATTGAACAAAACTGACAAAAATATAATGCAACCAATTATGTCAATTATTTAAATTTTGTAATTTTTGTCAATTCTCCTCTATTTTACCACTATAAACCCCCGTTGACAAAAGGCCGTTCTAAAGCTAAAATCCTGTTACCCATCTGGTGGGAGGGGGTTGTGGTCCCGTAAGGGATACGGCGTTTTTTAAGCCGACAAATTCGAGGACTCTTCGGGGACTCGATCCCACAACCCCAGGATAAATAGGAGGAATTGGGCAAACAGTCCACTTGCGGACTGTAAAAAAATCCTGCTCTGGCGGATTTTGCGCCCTGGGATTGAGCTTTGCCTGCCGGACTGGGTCTGACATACATTGCGCATCCCCCAAATGGCCACACGGCCGAATGTTCCAGCAACAGACGTCTCGTGAAAGGAAACTCCATTCCCCTGGCCAATGGACAATTTTGTTGCCCCGCCCGGGGCAACCTTGCTAGGCGACTACTTCTCAACCCGTAGTTCGCCTAGCTTTTTTTTGTTTGCCGATGATGGTATTATATAAGTCTAGTAATGATCAAAGTTTTTGTATGAATAAGTTTGTCCTAAAATCCAAATTCGCTCCAGCCGGAGATCAGCCGGCCGCCATAGCGGGACTACTTAAATCGCTCAAAGCAAAACGCCGCTATCAAACGCTTTTGGGAGTGACCGGAAGCGGCAAGACTTTTACCATGGCTAATATTATAGAAAAAATCCAAAAGCCGACTTTAATTATCAGCCACAACAAAACTTTGGCCGCGCAGTTAGCCGCGGAATTCCAGGATTTTTTTCCGGACAATGCCGTGCATTATTTTGTTTCCTATTACGACTACTACCAGCCCGAAGCCTACATCCCCCGCTCGGATACCTACATAGAAAAAGACACCCAAATTAATGAAGAAATAGACCGTCTACGAAATGCGGCCACGCAATCGCTTTTGTCGCGAAAAGACGTCTTGATTGTAGCCTCGGTCTCCTGTATTTACGGCTTGGGCAATCCTGCCAATTATTTGGAATTGTCTTTAAATGTTAAAAAGGGACAAAGTTTAAAACGCGACAAGTTAATAAGAAGGCTCACAGATTTGCAGTTTCATCGAAACGATGTTGAGCTACAGCGCGCCACTTACCGCGTGCAGGGCGACGTGGTGGAAATTATTTTGTCTTCCGAAGACACAATAATCAGAATGGATTTTTTTGGCGATATTTTGGAAAAAGTAGAAAGGCTGGACGCAGTCACCGGACACAAACTGGAAACTCTTGATGAATTTACCATTTTCCCGGCAAAACATTTTGTAACCCCGGAAGATAAATTAAAAGAAGCCATTGATCACATTCGGGAGGAATTGGCCGACAGATTAACAGAATTAAAAACACAAGGCAAAATCTTAGAAGCCGCCAGGCTTCTGCAACGCACAAATTTTGATTTGGAAATGCTGACCAACACCGGCTTTGTGGCGGGAATAGAAAATTACTCGCGGGTACTGGAAGGCCGCGAGCCGGGCAGTCCGCCGTCGACGCTGATTGATTATTTTCCCGATGATTTTCTTTTGTTTATTGACGAGTCCCACCAATCCGTGCCGCAAATCGGAGCGATGTTTGAGGGCGACAAATCGCGTAAAACCACTTTGGTTGATTATGGTTTTCGGCTACCGTCGGCGCTGGATAACAGGCCCTTAAAATTTAATGAGTTTGAGAAAAAAATAAATCAAGTTGTTTTTGTGTCGGCCACGCCGGCGAAATTTGAAATAGAACGCAGCCTGACACAAAAGGCCGCGAAATATAAATCAAGTGCCCCCGTAGGGGAGGGTTTGAAACCCTCCCCTACGAGCAAACAATTAAATCCGCCGTCCATCGTCGAGCAGATTATCCGCCCCACCGGACTAATTGATCCAACTATAGAAATTAAACCAATTAAAAATCAGGTAGACGACTTAATAGAGCGGGTAAAGGAACGTATTAACAAACACCACCGGGTTTTGGTGGCCACATTAACCAAGCGTATGGCCGAAGAGCTGGCAGAATACTTAAAAGAAGACGGCATTAAAGTCCAATACCTGCATTCCGATGTGGATACTTTTGAACGCTTGGAAATTTTGCGAGACTTGCGCTTGGGAGTTTATGATGTTTTAGTCGGAATTAATCTGCTTCGCGAAGGCTTGGACTTGCCCGAAGTTTCTTTGGTTGCGATTTTGGATGCAGATAAAGAAGGCTTCCTGCGTTCTGAAACTTTTTTTATGCAAATGATGGGCCGGGCCGCGCGCCACCTTGATGGCCACGTGGTAATGTATGCGGACAAAATAACCGGTTCAATGAAAAGAGCCATTGACGAAACCAACCGCCGCCGCAAACTTCAGGAAGCCTACAACAAAAAACACGGCATTACTCCCAAATCCATACAAAAAGCCATCGGCGACTCGCGGATGTCGGGATCCAAGATTGTAGAGGAGGCCACCGGCCTCCATTCTGACGCAGATCCAACCAAAATGGACAAGCAGGAAATAAAATTCTACCTGGACGAGCTCAACGAGCAAATGGACCTCGCCGCCCAAAATCTGGAATTCGAGCTTGCGGCGAGAATTAGGGATAGGATTGAAGAAATAAAAAAGATACGCAAGCTAAAAAAATAAATTAAAAAAACTTAATACCCCGATTTTAACGGCCGTTAAAATCGGGATATTTGATTATTTTTTCATAAGTCTCGGCAGCCTGCCAGGCCAGATTAAATAACACTCTTAACGATTGGCTGATTTGCAAATTTGAAATCTGGACGGCAAATATTGTCGGGCTAAAAGAAAAAAATGCAACATTGTTGCCAAAAATAGCGCTATCGGTTAAAAACTCAGGGAAATTTTTTGGCGCAAAACGCGACTGATAATACTCACCCTGTTCTGTTAAGGCCGAATACTCCAAATCCGCGGGGGTCATGGTTAAAATTTCCCTAATTTTCATTTCTTTTGCTTTAACTCTCTTGTTTAAAAGTTTGGGCATATCGGGAAATAATTTAAACACGTCGCGGATGGTGGAAAAAAATAATACTTCGGGCGAAGAAAAAATTTTATCATAAACCTGCCCCACCCCCTCTTTGCCTTCAAACAATAAAACCTGCGGCTTGTCTTTTTTGGCGTTATACAAAGCCAACATATTCGGCATGAACCGCTTCACCAGTTCCTGCTTCTTATTTAAATCCAAAATAATTTTCTCCGGGGACTCCGCGGTATACATAACTTTTTTCTCTCGCGGAATAACGCTGATCATCCCCTTTTGCTGTAAATCTTCCAAAATTAAATAAGCCGTGGGACGTTTAATATTTGCCTTACTGGCAATCGGATGCACCGTAGCCGTACCCAATTCCAAAAGCGCAAGGTAAACCTGCGCCTCTTTTTCATTTAATCCAATTTGATTTAAAACATCAGGAATATCCATATGTGTTTAATTCCCCTCCTTTCAAAGGAGGGGTTAGGGGCGGTTATTTAATACTGATACTGAACCTACTATAATTATACTCTCATTTTCTAATTCTGTCAATTATTCTGACAACTCTTTAATAATCAACAAATAAGCCTATTTTATGGGCTTATTTAAACGTTTATATAGTCAATATTATTGACTATAATTATACTTTATGTTATAGTTACCCGTCAAAACAAAAACGTCCGGGAGCCATGGGGACATTAAATCCGTGGTGATACTCTGGCGGGAGTTGCTAAATACGCAAAGCCAATCCTTAAGGAGGACTGTATGGCAAACTGGACGAAAGTTTTTATTAGCGAGGCTGGAAAATATGGTGAAACCAGTGTTCCTTTGCCTGATGGATGGAAACTCGACACCGCAAACATAACCGGAATTATGATCAAATACGGGAGCCCGGAGTACGACACTATTCAACAGTTGGCTCCAAATCTTTGGATCGCCTTCTGGAAAGATGAAAAAGGCGAACCGGTTCCGGAAGGCTGGGTTAATCATTGTTTTATTATCTATGCCCGCGAGTTTCCGGCCTGACCAGCCGTAAAGAGGTCAACTTTTGGGGGAATTACATTCGCACGATGTTTTTCCCCTCCATTTTTGAGAGCTTGATGAAAAATCGAGAACTCAAATCTGGAAACTGGAGGAAATATGTATTTGAACAGACGCCAGGCGCAGATAATCCTGGAAAACGCCGGAAAATTAAACTTGAGCCTGACGAAAAGGCGATGGGAAGCCTTAAAGGCATTTGTCGGTTCAGAGGAAGAGTGGGCCAGGGACTTTCAACCAACATCACTCAAAGCCAAAGCATGGCGTGAGTTTGAAAATCGCCTTGAACGGAGTTATGAACGCGCCCAGAAGCTATTGGAAAAATGATTACTTCAGCTCAAAAGGAGGACTTATGTTTAAACTGACGCTCACGATTACAGGATTGGCGATGTTGGCCAACGCCCAAACCATGGTGACTGGGGACACGATGGGCAAGGATAAGATGGCGGTATTTGTCTCGTTCAACGCTCTGGCGGTTAAGGACTTTACCGTCCTGACCGCGTCCACGCTGCAGTATTGGCGTGGGCTCACCAACCGCATTGACGCCTTTGCCGGCGTCACGGAAACCACGGCGCTCGGCCAACAGCAGACCGGCGTAACAGCCGGCGCCAACATTAACTTGGCAAAGACCAAGTGGGCCAGCGTGGCGGCATTCAACACGCTGTCAACGCCGCTAAATCGCCGACAGGACGCCAGCGCCGCGACCTGGTTTGCTGCCGGCATCATCAGCCATACCTTTGGCAAGGGTGGCCCGTCCGTGTACAGCGGCTTTAGCGCCACTGTGCCGGTTGGCCACACCCAGGGCAAGTTGTTCACGCCGGCTTTGGCGCTGTACAACGTACCGGTTGGGCTCGCCATCCCAAAAGGAAAATGGCTACTGTTTGTGGAGTACGACTTCGGCCGCACTCTGCAAACCGGCGGACTCGGCGCCGCCTACGGCTTTTAAGGGGAAGACCTTTCTTCCCCTCTTTTTTTATCCCGCGAAACTTTAGCGGGTATTATTTTTTTATTTTAGATTGAAACAAAAAAAATAAAATTCTTTAAAAACTCTTGAACCGGGAATTTTAAAATGCAATAATAACTCTCCCTCCCCCGAGGAAAACCAAAATAACAAAGCGCAAGGAGAACACAACATGAAAGAGGGGAAAAATGTATGCCGGATTTAGTGATTCTTTGCCACGTCAGGCCTGTGGCAAAGGCGTATTATGCGGCTATTGAAGCCATTCACGGTGACCTGGAGGTAAAAACTATACCACTTCCGGAGACCTCCATGCCTGGATTTCAGTTTGTGGCCGATCTTCTGGCCAGACAAAGACCAAACACAATGGTCTATCTGGACGATGAGACCGGGTGTTTCTATTGGATGTTCAGTCCGGTTACAGCCAGGCGCCGAGACCTTAGTTTTGGATATTTCAAACAAGACTTTCAAGGAATAACGCACCTTTATCACGCCACAAGACAGCACAAACCATATGACATAAAAACCAATCTTGTGTGGAGTGAGCCTGTAGCCCGGGTATTGGCGGCTACGCAAGCCGGCTAGGGACTAAACACCCCGGCATACAATACAGACTGTTCTTTGAACCCAAAGGCGGTTTTACAGAGAGATCCGTTACCGCGGGTCTTTTCTCTTTTCATCATCTTTTCATCATCCCTTGCTATTTTCCAGCCATTTTGCTAAAATCTGTATACGTGTTACAAACTTTATAACTTTTTCCGCCGAAGGCGGATCCGCCTTCGGCGGAAACTTTTTACTCTTAACTTTATAACTAATTTATGCCCAACACTAAATCGGCCGCAAAGGCCATGAGACAGGCCATTGTGCGCAGAGCCAGAAATATTAAAGCCAAAGATAAGTTCAAAGACGCGGTTAAAGAAGTAAAAAAACTTATTGCCGCGGGTAAAAAGTCCGACGCGGTAAAAGCTATGGAAAACGTAATGTCCGCCCTGGATAAAGCCGCCAAAACCCACGTCATCCATAAGAACACAGCTTCCAGAAAAAAAAGCAGACTCGCAAAAGCAATTGCTAAACTAAAGTAAACTTAAATCCCGCCGAGTGGCGGGATTTTTTAATTTTCTGATCACCTGAATTTACCTCACCTAGCCTCTTCTTAAAAAAGAGAGGAATCGGACACAAATCTTTGCAAAAAATCTGCTATACGCTTATCCAAAATAATGTCTTGCGGATAAATTGGGCGCTTGAGGGTGAGCCCGGCAAGGGTGCGGCAGCGGGACAGGGCCACGTAGAGCTGGCCGTGGGCAAAAGTGCCGGAGGCCAGATCTATAAAAACTTTATCAAAAGTTTTACCCTGGGCTTTGTGGATGGTCACGGCCCAGGCCAGTTTAAACGGATACTGGGTGTAAGTGCCAACCGTTTTGCTGTCCACGGTTTGGGTATATTTATTTAACTCAAATTTAAACATTTCCCAGGTATAGGGCTCCACATATACGGTTTCGCCGGTTTCAAGTTCTACAACGATGGTGTTGGGTTGGGGTTCTTCATCAACATCGTCAGATTGATAAGACAAATAGGACATATTTGACAAATTAGACGGTGCCTCGGATTCTGATTTTTCTATCCTCACAATTTTTCCCATAGTGCCGTTGACCCAGCGCTTACGCTGGTCATTGTTGAGCATCATAATTTGCGCTCCGATTTTTATTTGCAAATTTAAGTCCGTGGGAAGCTCGCGGTCTAAAAAACTGCCGTGCGCGATACCTGTATAAATCAAGGTTTTTGATTCTATCTGTTCCAAAAAGTAGTTATTTACCCAGCTCGCCCGCTTATTGGTCGGCGTTAAATATATGGAAAACTTCTCAAAAGCGAAGCCTCCTTCTTCGTTGCTACAGCGGCCGTTTAAAATTTTGAGGTGTCCCGGTGTTGCCAAGTTATTTCGCACCGCGTTTAAAACTTCCAAAAATAGCCGTTCTTTTTGGCGATAGATTGTTTTAAGTTCAATATAATTAAACTTCGCGGTTTTAAAACTCCGCGAATCAAAAAAGTACGGACTGGCATATTCTTTTATCAATGCGCCGCCCGCGCCAAAATCCTTATCAACCGGAGGGAGCTGATATAAATCGCCGATGAATATCATTTGCAAGCCCCCGAAAGGCAAATTCGGCAGCGGCCCGTTTAGACGAAAAAATTTATCCACGCAGTCCAGCAAGTCCGCCCGCACCATCGAAATTTCATCTATTATAACAGTGTTTAATTTTTGCAAAAGTTTATACTTGCCCGACGATGGGTTAAGTTTTTTTACTTTTTGCAAAGTAATATCGGGACCAAACGCGCAAAAGGAATGGATGGTCTGTCCTTCCACGTTTAAAGCCGCCACGCCGGTAGGCGCGAGCACCACGATATTTTTCTCGGTTGTCTTTCTAAAACACTGTAATAAAGTTGATTTCCCAGTTCCGGCTTCGCCGGTTAAAAATAGGTTTTCAGAAGTATTTTGGATTATATTTAAGGCTTTTTGGGCTTCAGAGTTGTCAGAAAAATTGAATTGAGGTTTTGCTTCATCATTTTGCAACCTCTCCCCGACCCTCCCCTCACCACTTCGACTTTGCTCAGGGTGACCCTGAGCTTTGCCGAATGGGTCAAGAGGGGAGGGAGCCGACTCACTCCGATCTTGCGCTCCTTTCTTGCGTTCTTCATCCCGCTTTTTTTGGGCTTCGTAATCCCAGCCGGCAATATCCGAAAAGTGTTTGGCTAAACGACCTCGGATGCCGTTGGGTTTGCGGCCGAACTGCGAGGACGCACGCTCCAAAAAAACCTCAAATTCCTCCTGGCCTTCAGCCTTATACAAATCGTAAATATCCAAAAGTGTTTTATCTTCCTCTTCCGTCCAGCGCATAAACGCCTTGGGATGCGTTTTGCGTAATTCTTCTATTGTCCCCGTTTTCTGTTTTTTTTCTTCCATATATTCATCGCAGGCATCATCCCGGAGTTGGTATCCGGGATGGTGCCTATTCATTGTAACTTGATAATTATTTTACCTTGTCTTGCACTTCAGCCATGGCCTGAAGAAATTCCTGCATATCGTTCTGAAATATGGTTACGGTTCCGCGGTGGCCCTGGCCGTCTTTTATCCAGCTTTGGCTGATGCTCAAATACTTGTTGCCGTTTTTGGCCGCTTTCACGTCAAAAAAGTAATTCTGCCCCTTGGTTTTGAGATTTTGCGAATATATCGCCGGCGTATGTAATTCTTGTGGCATATATTGTTAATTGATTTGTCTTATTTGCGACCTTTAATAAGATTTTGAAGGCTCGTGTACATCGAGCTGATAATCTTTTGAGAGATCCTTCTCCGCCTTCGGCGGATCAGGATGACGCCAAATGCGCTTGGCCTCATTTACGATTTATTAAATTCACTATAAGCTTAACCATCACATCCTTCTGCACCGGTTTACTTTCCGCTATTAAAAGAGCCAGAGCCACCAAGGCGGTATCATTAACTTTGCGCTCGCCTTTTTTGTTGTTAAAATAATTATTTTCAATCAAAAACAGCAAAAACAGCAAACAGCCAATGCGCTTGTTGCCGTCCACGAACGGATGGTCTTTAATGGCAAAATATAAAAGGTGCGCGGCCTTTTCTTCCAAGGAAGGATATAACTCTTTACCGGAATAAGTTTGATAAATACTTCCAAGCACGGCCTCTAGTTTTCCGCCGACTTCCTGGCCGAATAAATCGCTGACTTCCCTTTTTGCCGCGAGCCGAGACTTAAACCGCAAAATGGTTTTTTGAATTTCCACGTGGTCCAGCGCCCGCGCGGGTTTTTTGCTGACGCCGGTAATTCCCAGTTTGCCCTCGTCGTACTCGTGCAAAACCGTCCACGTATTTGCATAATCAACAATTATATTTAAAAACTCCTTTTCATACCCTTCGGTCCGCCGCGCCTCTATAACATTCTGAAAAAGCTTAACTGTTTGTTGAAGCTCCTTAAGCTGGCTATTGTGTTCATCTTTTAAACGTTTTTCATTAATAACATATCCTTTTAAAAGGTACTCACGAAGCCTATTAGTAGCCCAAATTCTGAACTGAATGCCGCGTTGAGATTTTACGCGATAACCAATAGAGATAATTACATCTAGGTTATAAAAAGCAACATCTCTCTCAACTTCCCTGCCACCCTCATTTTGAACTATTAAGAATTTCTTAATAGTTCGATTCTCCTCTAATTCATGCTCAAAATAGACATTTCTTATATGCTGGTTGATATTCGCCACAGTGGTCTTAAACAGCTGTGCCATTTGTATTTGACTTAGCCAAACGGTTTCTTCTTCATATAACTTAAGCACTTGTATTGCTGGACCTTCTTGGTCTTTGAAAATTATAATTTCACCTTTTTTTGTCTCCTGCATAAATTCTCCTTTATTTAAGCTAATATGCAAAAATTACATATTGGCTTATTTATAATCATTTTCAGTGTGTTCCAAAATGGAGCATGCTCCTTTTCGCTTTTAATCAAAAGCTTTTTCCTGTATCCGTAAATTCTGGACGACTCAATTATTACATTTTATGTAGCAATTTAGGTCTTCAATTTATATCTATATAGTATACTATCGTTCACCTCATGTCAAAAGCTTTAAAAACAAGGATAAATCTTATTTTTGCCTTAGTTATCCACACTCCTTCGCCACCCCTTCGGGCAGCTCGCAGTGCAAGCATCTAAAAATTAAATTTCAAAACCCTTAAGCCACTCTTTCCTGTCTGCGATCGCCTTTTCCGTAATATCTTCCGGCTTGATGTCACAGTTCTCAAAAATTTGCCTTTCAATTTGGCGCAAAGCGGCTTCAAAAACATCCCTGTTGTGCGCGCCTTCGGGATGATTTTTGTAGCGCACCCGTAAATCAGCCATACGCTCTTCCAAACTGCAAGCGCCCGCTGGCATTACCCGCATATCGCTATAGGCGCAAATTTTTTTGCCAAAATCATCCGTCGCGGCGTTGTCGGCTCCCTGGTCAAACCCCACACAATCTATTAATTCAAATACTCGCGCGCTGACTCCGATTTCTTTTATAATTTTGATTGTAACATTGTGGCTGTCCGTACCGTACTTTGCCATAAATTTCTCTTTAACCACCTTCCAATAATCAAGCCGCCCGACTTCTTGCGGAGCGAGTTTATATTCTTTAGTCTGATCAAAATTAAACTTCACAATATTTCCCATATCGTGCAGCAAGCACGCAGCCACAATAATATCATGATCGAGGTACGGTTTCCCCTCTCCCTCTGGGAGAGGGGTTAGGGGTGAGGGTTTAAAATTCTCGCAAATCATCTCCGCCACCGCCGCCACGGCCAACTGGTGTTCCTGTAGTTGCGGCATAATTTGATATTTTTTATAAATTTCTAAAATATTCATGATTAAGTTAATTTAATTCCCGCCCAAACAATTAAAGCGATGCCAATAAAGCGGGCAGTATAAACTTTAGCGGTATGTTTTTCCAAAACTTTGGGGGCCATCAGCGAAAGCGCGAATGCCATAATTGCCGACAGCGGCAGGGTAATAATGGCCGAAGAAATACTTATGTTTTTCTCATAAGCCCGGTTAACCGCCAAAGTGGCGACAAAATCTAAAACTGCCACTAATAAAATAAGCAGCCAGGCGCGCCGACTAAGACTTTCAATCTCTTTGTAAAATCTTGGAACGGTAAATAAAAAGAAAAACTGCACAAAAACAAACATCCACAAGGTCGCGGTCCAAAAACCATTGTCAGCAATGGTTTTTTTAATAAACATCGCGTCCAGAGAAAAAACCAGCCACATAAAAACCACGAGCAATACACCGGCTTTGGTTAAGGAACCAAACGACATTTTCTCATCCAAAGTTACCAACACGCTGCCTAAAAACATCAGGCCGATAAACAATAATTGCAAGACGGATAAATGTTCGCCTAAAAACAATGTTCCCAAGAGCAGGGTAAAACCCATGCGTACATTAAATAAAGGGCTTAATGTGGTTAAATCCATCTTATACAAAGCAATAACATATAAAAGATTGCCCACCGCCCAAAAAAATGAGGCCAAAATTAAATTAGGCCATAATACCGGCCAACCAGCGCCATAGTGTAGAGAAAACGGCACCACAAAAATCAGCATTAAGCCGCAATAAGTAAAGTTCATCAGCCACGGATTTTTTACTTGATGCCGGCTTAATAATTTAGTGCCCAGAATTTCCAAGGCATAAAGGATTGAACCAACCCAAGCAAAAATTTGGAATGGAAAATTAAAATGCATAAATCAATTTTCTTCAAATATCCTGGATGCCGCCCGCCTGCCAATGTTGATTTTTAATAACGTCGGGCGCTAATTAATATTGGCGCAACCAAAAGCTTTGTCTTTGGCAGGCAGAAATATTTTTTTGCCCCGATGATAATCCTAAACGAAAAAAAATTTAGGATGGTACACTAATTTTGCCAATTTTGTTCAATTATTTAAATTTTTTCAATTCTCTCCATCTCTCCCCAATTATCCCCGACCTTGGCCTCAACTTTTACGGGAACTGATAACTTTATGGCATTCTCCATTAAAGGTATGAGCTTTTTGGCCCAATATTCCACTTTGTCTTCGGCCACTTCAAATACCAGCTCATCGTGCACCTGCAAAAGCATCCTAATTTCCGGCCTTTCCGAGGGTAACCCTCGGAACGCCCTATGGATATTGATCATTGCAACTTTGATTACGTCAGCCGCAAGGGATTGGATGGGGAAATTTACGGCCGCGCGCTCGGCCGCGGCGCGGATAAAGAACTGCGAAGATTTTATTTCCGGAAACTTGCGAATGCGCCCAAGCTCGTTGCGTACAAAACCTTCTTCGTTAACCTGCAGTTTGATTTGCTCTATATATTCTTCCACCCTGGGGTAGGCGGCAAAGTACTTTTGAATAAATTCCTTGGCCTCGGCCCTGTTAACCTGGCCAATACGCGAAGAAAGCCCAAAACTGGATAGCCCGTACAAAATCCCAAAATTAATGGTCTTGGCGTCGCGCCGCATATCGGCCGTCACATCGGCGGCTTTCACCCCAAAGATGCTGACCGCGGTGTTGGTATGGATATCTTCGCCGTCTTTAAACACGCGGAGCATATTTTGGTCTTTAGCCAAATGCGCCACAATGCGCAGTTCAATTTGGCTGTAATCGATTGATAACAGCTTAAAGCCTTTTTCCGCCACAAACGCCTGCCTGATTTTACTGCCCAGGCCGGAGCCGCGAATAGGAATATTCTGCAAATTCGGATCAGTTGACGATAATCTTCCCGTAGCCGCAATGGTTTGGTTATAGCTGGTATAAATCCGGCCGGTTTTTTTATTTACCAACTCCGGCAAAGCCAGCAAATATGTTGACTGCAATTTGGCCAATTCGCGATATTCCATAATTTTGGCTATCACCGGATGCTGGCCCAGCATTTTTTCCAGCTCGCCGGCGGCCGTGGAAAGCCCGGTTTTAGTTTTTCGATTTTGTATGGGCTCCAGCTTTAACTTATCAAACAAAACTTCCTTTAACTGCTTGGGAGAGTTGATATTAAACTCCTGCCCGGTCAGCTTGTAAATTTGGCTTTCCAAATCTTTAATGTCTATTTCCGCCTCGGCCGACAATCGGTTTAAAAATTTCACGTCCAGCTTAATGCCGTTTAATTCCATTTTGGCCAAAACTTCCACCAGCGGCATCTCGATGTCGTAAAAAACTTTTTCCAAACCTTCTGTTTTTAACTGCGGTTCAAATAATTCTTTAAGTCTCAAGGTCATATCCACGTCTTCACAACAATACCAGCTGACTTTCGCCGGCTCCACTTTATCCATCGTGGTTTGATTTTTACCTTTGCCAATTAAATCCTCAATCAGCTGCATCTGGTAGCCAAGCTCGTTAAACGCTAAGGCATCCAAACTGTGCTGGCGCGTGCCGGCGTTAAGCAAATAGGAGGCGATCATGGTGTCAAAATCAGTAGAAAGTAGAAAGTTTAAAGTAGAAAGTATCTGCATGTCGTACTTTATATTATGGCCGATTTTTTTGATTTTAGGATCAACTAAAACATTCTGACATTCTTGAGAATGTTGGAATAAATTGGCGGGAATGTAATACGCCTCGCCCAGTTTTATACAAAGACCGACGCCGACCAGTTTGGCCTCTAAAGGATTTAAGCTCGTGGTTTCCGTATCAATAACAATTTCTTTGGCCGCGGATAAAATTTTTACAACTTTTTCCAGTTTTTCTTCTGTATCAATAAGCTGGTAATCCTGCTTGCCGATACTGGCGCTTTTCTCCCTCTCCCCCCGGGAGAGGGCCGGGGTGAGAGTTTCCCCTAATTCCTGACTCTTACTTCCTAATTCCTTTTCTGTCTTCGGCAATTTGCCGATGAGCGACCTAAACTCCAACTCCTGAAAAAGTTTTACCACGACCTGCAAATGCGCGGCGTCTAAATCGTATTTTAAAATATTAATGTCCAAGGGCACATTACAATCAATCACGGAAAGTTTATAAGACATCCGCGCCTCTTTTTCCTGGTCCGTCAACAACTGCAAAACCCTGGGCTTTATCTTATTCCCTATTCCCTTATCCCTTATCTCTAAATAAAGATTATCCAAGCTCTTAAACTCCTTAATTAAATCCCCGGCGGTTTTTTCGCCAATCCCCTTTACTCCCGGAATATTATCCGAAGGGTCGCCGCGTAAAGATTTATAATCCACTATTTGGTCGGGATTTAATCCGTAGCGGGCGCGCACGGCCTTGGCATCATAAATTACCACATCGGTAATACCCTTGCGCATGGTATAAACTTTTATCACGTGATTAACCAATTGCAAAGTATCCAAATCGCCGGTCACGATAATAACTTCGGCCAAAGGATCTTTTTTATGCAAAGTCATCGCCAAAGTCCCCAGGCAGTCATCCGCCTCAAAACCCTGCTTTTCAAAAATCGGGATGTTCAACGCCCGCACAACTTCCTTGACCCGCGGAATTTGATCGTAAAGCTCTTGATCGGCTTTCACGCGCGTGCCTTTGTATTCCTTATACTGCTCGTGTCTAAAAGTCGGCCCGGCCAAATCAAAAGTGCAGGCAATATGCGTGGGTTTAATGTCGGCGATGGCTTTAAGCAATATCAAACTAAAACCGTAAACCGCGTTGGTCTGCTCGCCGCTTTTGGTGTTTAAAACCGGAATAGCATGATAGCCGCGGTGAATTAGCGCGTTGCCGTCTATTAACATATATCGGGCTGTTTTTGGGGTGGTCATATAATCTCATTATAGTAGATTTTAAGCTAAAAACCCAATCTATCTGCCTTCGCGTAAAGCTTCCAACTTCGCCAAGGCTACGCCTCGCAAGCGGGCGGATTGTCACTCTACAATAATTTTAAATATGACGTAACAAAAAAGCCTTTCCAACCAGGAAAGGCTTTTTAAAAAATTTACTGATTAGTAACTTGGCGGCAAATTAACGGTAAAAGTTATTTTGTTGGATTGGGTTTGCCCAATTACCACATATTCATTCCAGGTGCCGGCCGTGCCGTCTCCGCTCTTAAAACTGCCCGACGCGTTCCAATTCCCATAGGCATCGGTCGTGGCCAGATAACCAAGATTTGACACCGGCGAGCATGAGGAACTGGCAACGGCCGGGTACTTGGCCCCACAAATCGTGACCACGGCATTAGGCAAATTGGAAGTTACACCTAATGTCCAACCGGCCGGCGCTGAAGCTGTCGGCGAAAAAGAAGTTGAATTAACGGACAACGTCGCGCTAGGCGCCTGCACAGTTAATGTTATCGGAACTATAACACTGGCAAAACGCGGCGGTGAATCATAACTGGCGATAGTTATGCTTCCGGAATAACTACCCACAGACATCGTACTGGAATTTATAGAAACTGAAAAAGGCGTTGAACCAATTACTCCCGTTGCTCCGCCCGCACCGCCGTTAACCATTAACCAGGTCCCGTTAGGGTTTGTGGTGGCAATCCACTGTCCCGAAAGCCCGCTCAAGTTTAATGTTTGGGCAGATGGATTACCGCCGCCTGAAACTGCTGTAAAGCTCAAAGAAGTTGGGGAAACGGTAAGGTTGGCCAAAAACGGATTAACCGTAACTGTAATACTGCTTATCGCGGAACCCTGCGTAGCGCTAGGGTTGGAAGCTTTGTAATCAATTGTATAAGTTACTCCGGCCTGGCAGGGCTGGACTTGCGCCTGACTGGATCCGTTTGATGTGTTAGCGACCCACTGATAATTAGTACTCACACTATTGTTGCCGCAGGTGTCGGGTTTGTTAACCGTGTAATAAGAACTCGCGGAAATCGCTCCGCTAGAACTCCACTGAAAATTTACCGTGTCACCCACATTCACAGTAACATTTTGCTGTCCATTTGCGGTTAGGGAAGCAGTTGGCGAAGAGATGACCGGAGACGTAACTATAAGCGTTATCGGAACTATAACACTGGCAAAACGCGGCGGTGAATCATAACTGGCGATAGTTATGCTTCCGGAATAACTACCCACAGACATCGTACTGGAATTTATAGAAACTGAAAAAGGCGTTGAACCAATTACTCCCGTTGCTCCGCCCGCACCGCCGTTAACCATTAACCAGGTCCCGTTAGGGTTTGTGGTGGCAATCCACTGTCCCGAAAGCCCGCTCAAGTTTAATGTTTGGGCAGATGGATTACCGCCGCCTGAAACTGCTGTAAAGCTCAAAGAAGTTGGGGAAACGGTAAGGTTGGCCAAAGCCGGGCTAATGGTCAGCGTAACCGGAATAGTTATCGTCACGGTCGGAAAACTGGAATTAGTGTTGTTAATTAAAATACTGCCGGTCAATACAGTAGAAACTGCTATACCGGCTGGAACCCTTACCGAAACGTAAATCGTCGAATTGCCCGGGATGGTCATTAGCGCGGTGCCATTGGCCTGGCTGGTAGTCGCCACGCCAAGCCAGTTAAGGCTGTTGGATGAAACCTGTACAATCAGCGGGTTTATTCCGCTGGAGTTGGCGCTGCCTCCGCCGCTAACTGTTACCGCCTGCGCGGCCGGATTTGAGTCGTTAGACGAGCTAAAGCTCAAAGAAGTCGGCGACACGGAAACATTGGCCGAGCCTAAACCTCCGGAAACCTGGGCCGAAACCGTATTGGTCGGGTAGCTAGGAATGTTCGTCCCTGGGATGTTCGTTGCGTTGGCGTTAACATCATTAAACAAGAAGTTACCGGCGCTTCCGAGACTTGTATAAATTGTGTAGCCGGTGGATTGGTTACTCGGTGCCATAAAAATGTCGTAGGTTTTGTAGCTGCCGGCGGCAATTGTATTATCATTGGTAAAATTTAGGTTAAGGCCGGCGGCGGAACCCGAAAAAGGTCCTCCAGTGGCCCCAACATTCACGGACTGACCCGTGGCCTCATCAATGACCGTGACAGTACCGGAAATGAGGGCAGATGAAGATGTTAAACTTATAGGCAATTGATTTAAAACAATATTACCCGAAGCATTGGCATTTACGGTAACTTTAGCCAACATAACCGGACCGGTACCGGAATAAGTGTTCGGCGATGCCAAGCTTAAAGTCGGATAACTGCCGACCAAAGTCATTTGGTTGGAAGAAACGGACGGAGAATAAGTTGAAATGGTGCTGCCGGATAAATATTGTACTCCGTCCAAAGTTAAACTATTCGTTTGGTCGGAGGCTACGCCGTTTATGCCCACTTGGGCGTAACTGACCGCTACCGGAACGGCCAGACCGGTATATCCGGCGGGAACAGAAAGATTTAAACCCGCGATCGTCGCCGCGTTTCCCACTACAGCGGCTGTCTGGCCTCCTGCGGTTACCGAAGTAATGCCCGTCCCTGAAACGCTAAAAGTTAATTGCCGGATAGTTACCGCGGCAGAAGACACAAAATTAAAGGTGGCAATCGGCTGGTTCGTTGACCCGCCGACAACAAACTGTGATAAGGGTGAAGCGGCACTGTTAAGCGTAGCGCTTAAAGAAGCATTGTTGAAAGCTGTCCCACACGTCCCGTTAATCTGGTCTACAGGACTATTACAGCCGGCCTGCTTCATTGGAATCAAGCCAATTTGGCTTAAGGCCTGCTCCGCGCTATTGGCCGGCACGACTTGCGTAAAGCTCCATCCCCAGGAATTAAATACATCCAAACTCGGTATGCCGTAAAGGCCGGAGCTGCCGACTAAGTAAACAGTGGCATTTTGCATCACCACCAGCTGGCCGACCCTGGCAGATGAACTACCTTGAGCAGGGTTTACTACTAAAGAAAACTGTTGCGTGTTTGAAGTTATTGTACCGTCACTCAAGCTAACCGTTACCGTATAAGTTCCCACGGTAGTTGGCGCTCCCCTGAAATCAATCTCAGAGCCCCCTATAGAGCCTGAATTACCAATATAAGTTGGTGCCTGCACCCCTGCCGGCAATCCTGATATTGTGATGTTAACATTTTTACTTCCATTATAAGTGAATGCAATTGTACCTCCGTAAGCCTGGCCAACCGTTGCATTAGGCAAACTGGTGGTGGTTATTTGCAAGGATGGCACGATGTTGCCTGCCTGATTTACCACCAAAAAGAACTGTTGGGTTTGAGTTAAACCGCTTTGGTTGTTCAACGTCAATGTCACATTATAATTGCCGGCTTGCGTTGGCGTACCGGTTAAACCGATAAAATAACTTTGCTGGGTTTGGGAATACTGCGTAGAGCTGACTACCTGTCCCGAACTGGAAGTAACCGGCATCCCAATGCCCGAAGGCAATCCGGTAAAACTGACTAAAATCGGGTTTGTGCTGCCGGTCTGGTTAAAAGTAATTGCATTGCTGTTATAAAGCTGCCCGACCGTGGCCGGCAGGAGGGTAAAAGAGTTAATGGTTAAGCTGGGAGTTAACGGGTTTGCAGAAGCGACTATTTTTAAAGTCACGGGTATAATAATCGGCGCTCCGCTAAAACTGCCGTTTATTTGAATGGCGGAAGTATAAGTGCCGGTCGCGAGTCCCGCCGGATTGACGCCCGCGCCCAGGCCAATTAAGGTACCGGGGTAAGCGGTGCTGGATGCGGTGTTATAAGAGCCGTTAAACCAGCTTGGTTGATTGTTTATGCTTAGCGAATAAGTTACATTGCTGTTGGTGTTATTTACGAAAGTCATCGCTTGTTGCTGATAAATTGTGTCTCCCTGATTTGCGGTAAAATTAAAACTCTGTTGGGACAAAACAAACGGGCTGTTTGAGTTGGCAACCGGAGAAGTTACCGAAATGTTAAAGGTATTAGTTGCGCTGACTCCAGAAGCATCCGTAACGGTAGCCATAATTGTATAAATGCCGGCTGTGGCCCACATATGATATTGTGTATCAGCCATTCCGGAAGTAAGGTTAGACCCTAAAGACAACGCGGAACCGTCGCCCCAATTTATTGAATAATTCAAAGAGCCGTAAGGGCTGGCTGAAACAAAATTAAAGGTTCCCAATGTCCCGGCCGCTAAAGTACTCGGGCCGCTAACGGATGGCTTTGTTAAAGCGGCATTGTTTTGGTTGAAATTTTGACCATTTTGATTATTAGAATTATCGTCAAACTGATAATTTGGAGTTGAGGTAACTCTGGGGTCGTTTGGCACCAGGACAGGCAAATTGGGATTGGCGTTTAAAATGGCGACATCATATTTATTGGCTTTGACTATATATGTCCAGTCGCCGCCGTTGGAAGTAAACGCCTGCACGCTCGGCACGCCTATAAGTCCGGCCTGGGTGGAATAGTAAACCGTGCCTCTGTAAATTAACCAGCTTCCCCAAGGATGCTCTGCATTGGCCGTATTAATAGTATAATTTGACGAAAGAGTATAGTTGGTTAAATCCCCTTCCACGATGTTTTTGGAAGAGTAGCCCAGGCCAACAAAAGCCTGCCAGCTGGTAAAGGGAACTTTAACCGTGCCGCTGATAAAATAAATTGTGCCGCTGTCGTTAACCAGAGTGCCTGTGGGGTAAGGATAAAATCCGGACGTAGTATCTCCCAAAACCCTTTGACCGTCGGCTTGAGGATGTGCCATCGCAACCCGCGGAAGCGGAGACAGCGCGGTAGTAATTTCCGGAGCGGCTATAAAAGCCATACCGGCCACGGACGAAGCCGCGAACAGCACAAATAATAAAGCCGCCAAAGAGCTCATCGGACTGCAAAAAATTGCCTTGGTCCAGGAACTAATAGCGGAACTCACCGAGTCGGCCTTTATTGCCGATCGTCGCGCGGAACTGGCTCCGCGCTTGCCGTAGGTGTATGGGTTCATTTTTCCCTCTCTGCTAAATTCCTATTTTGGGAATATTAACAGCTTGGTTTTCCCGCAAAAAATCTTTCCCGGCTGATTTTGGCCGGTTAAGATGTTTGCGATATTAATTTGTTATTTTGTTTCGTAGGCTTCAAACTATTTTTGGTTCGAGGCCAAATTTAAAACTTGTAACTATATTATAGCACAAATAAAAATATTTTGCAAGCTCACGCGGTTTTTTTCGGCGTCATCCTGAACCCCGAGTGCATCCGAGGGGTGAAGGATCTCTTAACTTGTGATGGGATTCTTCGCCCGCTAGTTTTGCCAATGACGGGCTCAGAATGACGCCGGAAAGGTAATCAAAATTTTTCAAAAACAAAAGCCGCCGGAATCCAAAAAAAGATCCGGCGGCCGTTGCAAATCAAGAGAAGAAACTTCCATCCGCCGCAAGCCTGCCTAAGCGCGCGGCGGAGGGTTGGCCGATGACGGCCTACTGGATTGGCGCCGTCACGTTCCCGCCGCTGAAACTCGTCAGCGCGGTCAGGAATGGGTACTGCGAGAACATATCCGGCCCGGCAAACAGCGTGGGCGGACTTATGGTCACGCCACCACCCTTGACGACATTGTACTGGTACTGAAGAATCTGCTGGCGGTAGTTTCCGTCTGATCCCATAACCAGAACCACCACGTACAGTCTGCCATTGCTGGCAAACATGGTGTTCTGGAAAGAGTAATAGACATCCAGACGGTTGTCTATTGGCGCGGCAAACAATCGTGGCGCAGGATAAAGGATGCTGGGTGGCACCAGCATGCCGATTGAAGACGCCTGGCAACTTCCACTGGAATCCCCGGTACTCGGACTCGGCATGTCATGGCAGTTACCCGAAGACAACGCAAACAGATTTCCCTGCTCGTCTACTGTAATTGCTGAGATTCTATAGCCGTACAGAAGCGGATTGGGGTTGAGATTGCCGAACGGCTTGGTCAATACGGCATCTTGCCCCGAGTCAATGGTATACAGGTATCCGTTCTGCGAGGTGGTTTGAAAGATGTTACCCCCGCCCAACCACGGCAGGTTGTTAACCTGGCTGGAAGCTGCTTCCTTGGTAAGGTTATATTGCAACAACCTACCATTCTGAGTATCCTGGGAATACACGGTATTGCCGGTGGTTGGAACAAGACTCTCTGTGCCTGCCAAACCTGGATATTCCTTAGGGTTGGGGTCGGCGATGCCCACGCTGGATTGATCCGTGAACACATTTAATGTGCCCGACGCGTCCATGCCGAACAAGTAGCCGCCGAATGGCGACAAGGCC
>CAZQFQ010000017.1:0-27700 GCA_964592725.1 uncultured Candidatus Saccharibacteria bacterium
TTTTAAAACTGTGGGGTACGCCCGACTCAAAAATAATTGAAACATGGTATTCTAAAGACTAATCGGTTAGCATTTTATCAAGCTTCCCATTCTACTTTTCGGCGATTTCAAGAGCAGTTTTTGAGATTATAGACTCTTGACGCTTTTGTTTCAGAAGAGTAAACTTTCGGTTACAAGGAGGTTGTATGAGACCGAGTACGAGCCGTGGATGTGGAACCAGGAACGTTTTCAGTCAGGCCGTGTCGTCCTTTGAGAAGGAAGTTGAGGCGGCCGGCGGACTGGATAATTACATGAATAATAGGGCCGCGCAAAATCCCGAATTTGCGCGGCGTTGCAGCGAGGCCGGGTTAGCCGCTTGGGCTATTAGCTGCATGCGGGACGCTCTTGGGAGGATGGGCTTTAAGCCCATGCCGGTTGTGGACTTCGTTCGTTACTTGGCCGCTGGCGTGCAGGGCCAGCCGAACCACACCGCCGCAGAGATCGCCGACATCGCAATCAAGTATTTCAAACTTGAGCACGAAGTACTGATGAACATCGCCAATGTTTGCCGGGTTTGCAGGTATTTCGGGTTAACCCCAGAGCAAACCCTGCGGCTCTGCATGGCAACCGATCCGGGTCAGGATAGTGGGCTTTTGGAATCGGCCATCGCCCATTGTCCCTCTCTGTAATTCTAGCTTTTGCGAAACCGCCGTGCCACAAGGCTCGGCGGTTCAGTTTTTTACTCACCTATTTTATTTACATGATCGCATGGTTCACCCGGCGGTTTTTTTGTTTCCAAATAAAAAAAGACCGATAATTGGTCAATTTTGTTGGTGCCGCGGGAGGGACTTGAACCCTCACGGGATTTCTCCCATACGTACCTGAAACGTACGTGTATGCCAATTCCACCACCGCGGCATAAACCTAGTTTAACATTTTATCGTTAAGGGAATCAAACTTATTTATTCTCTCTGCTCTTCGACTGCACCCTCTCTGCCCCTCGTATGCACTCGGCATCTCCCCAAAGGGGGAAAAGGGGCGCCCAAATTCCGGGATGACATAAGTGCGTTAATCTGTGGCATCATTGATATCTGTGAACTATTTCCACACTCTTTTGGTCTCCATATACCACTGGCCAATTCCGTTAAACCTTTGGCTGGGGTCGTAAAGAATATTTAGTTGGATATTTTTTACACTGCTGTCCGTGGCGTAAACATATTCGGTTTGGTCCAAAAAGATTACCGGAAATTGCGACATAATTAGGTCGTTAAATTGTTGATAGTCCTTTTGCTGCGCGGCCGTGTCGGTGGTCGTGCGCGCGTCTATAATCAATTTGTCCGCGGCCGGGCTGCTAAAGCCGGTTAAATTAAAACCGGGATCTTTAACCTGGCTGGAATGCCAAAAGGGGAACGGGTCCGGGTCGGCGCCGAATTTTTGCGGGAAAAGCAGGACGTCAAAAGCTCTTGGCTTAATTAGCGTGTCGCTTAGCTGGCTGCCGGGCAGGATGCTTAGGTTGACCGTAATATTTAATTTTTTCCACTGGCCGGCCAAAACCTGCGCCGCGTTAGAATCAACCAGCGAATCATTGGTGGAGATGGTAAATTGTAAAGTTTGTCCCTGCTTGTTAGTTCTTAGGTCGGTTGAAGAATTGATTTTCCAGCCGTCCGCGTCCAGCAGGTTTTTGGCTTTGCTTAAATCCACTGTCGGTGCGGCGGCCGGCTGTTTTTGCCCAAGCCACGGTGAAACCGGTAAATAAGCATTGCCGCCAAAAACCTGGTCAATAATTTGTTGTCTGTCGGTGGCCAAAGACAGCGCCTGCCTGACATTTATATCTTTTAAAATCGGATTATTTAGGTTAAAAAACGCAATTTGATATTGCGGCAGAGGCACGGTTAAAATATGTGTCCGGGGCTGGCTGTCATCAAGGCTTAAATTGTTTCCGAGCGGCATATAGCCAAACCCATCAATTTCCCGGCTGTGGAAGGCGTTTAGTATATCGTCCTGGTCGTCGTAAAATTTAAAGACCAGGTTGTCAATTTTCGGCCTGCCGCCGTAATAGTCAGCGTTGGCCTGCATATCAATTTCTTCAATTTTGCCGCTGGGCAGTTTTTTAATTTGCTTAACGGCGTAAGGTCCGCTGCCTATGGCCTCCAGATTATATTTGGAAAGCAAAAAGTTTTGCGCGTCCACGCCGCTCCATATGCTTTTTGGCAAAATGGGTAGGGTCAGGTTGTTTATAAAAGGCCCGGAAATGTCTTTGGTGGTAAACTGGACGCTGTAGTCCGAAAGCTTGGTCACCGTGGTGGCCTGCCACAGCGGCCACAGAGGGCTTTTGTAGTCCGGATCCTGGAGCAGTTGGACGGTAAAGACCACATCATCGGCAGTCAGCGGTTTGCCGTTTTGCCATTTGACGTTGTGTTTTAAATTGATGGTGTACTGTTTTTGGTCGTCGGAAATTTGAGGCATGCCGTCGGCAAGGTCGGGAGCCAGCAGGCCGTTTGAATCGTATTTGTAGAGTCCGGAAAAAACCAGGTTGGTTAAAGACAAGTCCGGATCCATAGTGGCCAAAAGCGGGTTTATGTAGGTCGGCTGTCCCGTTAAGCCCTCGCTGTAACTGCCGCCAAAATCCGGAGCCGGCACGGTATGGATGTAATAAATGTTCCGTAAAGATATGAATAAGCTGATAACAGCCAGCGCCAAAAGCGTTAACAGCGCAATTTTTTCATTTTTCCCCATTAATGAAAAAACTTTCCGCAGGCGGGAAAGGCTTAAGTGTTTGAGCTCCTTTATGCCGGAGGAAATTTGCTTACCGTAGGAGGTTAAATTTTGGGGAAAACCGTTCATGGTTCACAGATACACAGATGTGGGCAGATTGCACAGATGCGCACCTCGGCGCGGTCTGTTTTAATAAGCTTTACTGTGTTCTATTTGCTGAATAAGAAACTCACGTTAATGGCCATAAAAATTATACCCAAAACTATGGTGGCGTAAAACAGCCATTTTTCAAAGCCGCGCCGCGTTTGCACAATATTTCCGCCGCCGCCAAAAACGTTGGACAGCCCGGACGATTTGTTTTGCAGGGAAATTACGATAATCAATAAAAGCATTACCAAAATGTTCACGAAGCGGAAAAGTATGCTGGATGTCATAGGATTTGTTGTTTTAGAAAAAAATAATTCGCCCAATCATTATACAGGGAAAGGGGGTTAGGTGTCAATGTTTCGGAAAAATCGGAGAATCGGAAAAATCGGAGCTTGGAGGTCATACAGAATAGCGGGTGGATATGGCGGTGCAGTTTCTCCCCATTTAATGGGGAGATGTCGCGAGTGCAACCGAGCGACAGAGAGGTTAAATTCTAGTTGTTAAATTTTAGTTTGACAATATCGTTCGGGGGGGGGGGTAGAATTAAACAAAGGCACCAAATTATTAAAGAGACAAAAATATATGCGAGGAAATAGAGAAGGAACTAGTGAGGGATTAGCGGAGGAAAATAAAAAGTTAATAAAAGAAGAAGAGGGTACCCAAAGTTTTGATAAAGAATTGGAGGGGCGATCCGTTTTAAAATATATCAGCCCTATGTATTATATGGAAAGGGGTATGGCAAAAAACTGGCGCAAGGAAGAGAGGGTTAAACGGGAGGATTTATTGGCCAGGGTTAAGGAGCATGGGGCGGAAATTCAGGAAGAGGCTTTAAATTATGTAGAAGCAAGAAAGGTCTACGAGGGTTTACTGGAAAAATTACAGAATGAAACGGGGGCGCAGCCCGCGACGCAGGGCATGAACGGCTTTATTGAATCTATGGATGGTTTAAGCAGGATGCAACCCGACGTCCCGGAAGGATCTTCTCCTGAACAAGCTGAAGAAGCAAAAAAAGCGGCGGCGATTGAAAAGGGGCAGGTTTTGGCCGCCATGGATTTTTTTACCCCAAAAGTTGGAGAAAATCCTGACGGTACGGTAAAAGGATATAACGGTTATGAGGCTCAATGGGGAGGTAGCCGGTTGCCACGCCTGGATTTAGGCGCGGATCTCCCGCAAGCTTTGGAAGCCGTGCGTGCTAATAATGGAAAATTATTAAGGTTATCGGTAAATCAAAGGTCTAAATATAGTAGTGAACCGGAGCACGTGGAAAAATTTATCCCTTTAACAGCAGAAACAGCTGATTTGTTGGCTGAAAAAGCGGGAAGAGCCCTTAAGGGAGGGACTCAACTGTATCATAGATCAAAAGCTGGCGCCAGATATGGTACAAATGATTATGTTGACTATGAATGTGAGGTCTTTAGCCCGGAAGATGCGGAAAAACAGCTTCATCCCCAAACTGCAGTATTAAGATATGATGTAGTTAACGGCAAACGCAAAACTTCCCATGAGTTTTCTATTACGGATGGTGACCCTGATAGGCTGAAGCAAAAAGTTTTGGGCCATATTCATGATTTAGAAATGGGCCCCGGTTCCGGGATGGATGTTGTACAGGGAGCTAAAGTGAGAGTGGGAGAAACTGAAGTTCCGTTTGAAGAATTTATGAGATCGTAGATTAAAAAACCATTCCGGAAAGGAATGGTTTTTTAAAATGTCGCCGATTATAAAGACGCCTGAATTAATTCAGCTAGTTTTTTTCCAACAGCCTGCTCTAATTCATCGGGAGGTGTTTTTTTTATGTTGGCTACTGTGCCGAATTTGGTTTTGAGGAGTTTTTTGGTTTTTGGGCCGATGCCGGGGATGTCGTCTAGCGCGGATTTTACCGCCTGCTTGGAGCGGAGTTGGCGATGAAAAGTTATGCCAAAGCGGTGGGCTTCGTCGCGCAGGCGCTGGAGGAGTTGGAGCACGGGGTTGTCGTGAGATAATATAATCGGTTCGGATTTTCCAGGAACAAAAATTTCTTCGATGCGCTTTGCAAGCCCGATGACGTTAATTGTTAATAGTGAGCTGTTTCCGCCGGAGGCGGATCCGCCTAAGGCGGAAATTGTTTCAACCGCAATTCCCAATTGCCCTTTGCCCCCGTCGATTACAATTAGATCGGGGAGCAGCCACTGTTGCGCCGAGGGTAACCCTCGGTCCCCGAGGGTTACCCTCGGGCTCGCTCTCGCCATTCTTCGTTCCAGCATTTCCTTCATCATCGCAAAATCGTCCGGTGTTTGTTTGGAGCGGATTTTGAATTTGCGGTATTGGCTTTTGGCCGGCAAGCCATTTTCAAAAACTACCATACTGCCCACGGCATTTGTGCCCTGGATGTTAGAAATATCGTAGCATTCAATACGGCGAGGAATATCGGCAAGTTTTAAAATATCCCGCAGTCCTTCCAGTGCCTGATTAATTTTGTCCAAATGTCCGGCCTGATCCGAGAGCCATTTGCTTAAATATTCCTGCGCGTTGTCAATGCCAAGCTTAACCAGCTCTTTGGGCTTGCCTTTTTGCGGCGTGATAATTTTTACAAAGCGGCCAAATCGTGAGCGGATAATTTTTGTGACCAGATTTTCATCCGGGGTTTGGTATTGGGTATAAATGACTTTGGGGATACCGGAAGTTTCCAAATAGTATTTTTCAAGAAAAGTTTGGAGGACAAAATCATTTGTCCTTGTAGGGGAGGGTTTTAAACCCTCCCCTACACCCGCTTTAACTTCATAGACAAAGTTCTCTTTATCTTGTAACTTGCCTTCTCTCACCTTAAATAGATTCACGCAGGCATACCCGTCAGAGGAAGCCAGAGATACAATGTCCCAGTCCACTTTTTTTGCCAAAATTACCGTCTGGCGCTCATCTAAAAGTTTTAAAGAATTTAACTGATCGCGCAAACGCGCGGCTTTTTCAAACTGTTTTTTTGCCGATGCCAGGCGCATTTCGCTTTGAAGTTGTTTTTTGATTTTTGCCGTATTGCCGGCCAAAAAATCCTCAATTTTTTTTAAGGTTTGGCGGTATTCGTCAAGGCTGATTTTACCGATGCACACTCCCGGGCATCGGTGGAGGTGGTAATGGAAGCACGGCTTGCCGGAAACTTTTGCCGCCGAGCAGTAGGGAAAAATTTTGCGGGTTAAATGCAAAGTGTCGCGGATTTTGTAGGCGGCGGTATAAGGGCCGAAGAACTTACTTTCTTTGTTCGGCGTCATCCTGAACCCCGAGTGCATCCGAGGGGTGAAGGATCTCTTATTTTGAGATTCTTCGGTCGGCCGCACTCCCTCAGAATGACGCCGATAATCATCGATTTTTCGCGCATATCCGATTTGCGGAACCTCCGTGGAGTAATCAATTTTTATAAACGCGTAGTTTTTGTCGTCGCGGAGCAGGATATTGTATTTGGGCAAATATTGTTTAATTAAAGTATTTTCTAAATACAAACTTTCCAGTTCATTGTTTACTACAGTATAACTGAAATCCGCCGCGTCATTTATCAGATAGGGAATTTGGGGCCGTTCATCCTGCCCGCTAAAATACTGCCTTACCCTCGCCCTCAAATTTTTAGCCTTGCCAATGTAAATCACCCCGCCGTTTTTATCTAAAAATTGGTAAACGCCGGGCTTTTGGGGAAGATTAAGGATTTTGGATTTTAGATTTGGGATTGATGATTTCATCAGTCTAATTATATCCGCCTGTTGACCGAATGTCTATAAACTGATAAGTTATCGGCATATATCTGTCAGGAGGTTGTCATGAAGAGCAATAAGGAGCAGGCAATGGCCCTGGCCGCCGCGGAGAGATCTCCTTTTTGGACACGTATTCTTCCGGCCTTGGCTGCGGGCGTGATTTTTTTGCTCGGGCTGGTTTTGGTTGTATTTTCCCGCAGTCGCAGAAAGGGGATCTCATGAGAGGCGGAATTCCGGCGGCAGACATGGTTATGTTTGTCGTTTTGGTGAGGTTGCTTCTTGCCGGTTTGTATTATCGGCAAAACGGGAAGTTCCGGCGAGCAGAATGGAAAGGTATAACAACGAGCCCGCTTGGCTCAAAGGGGGAACTCCTAGTCTACAAGCATCAGGAACAGGCGTTTTCGCGGAGCTACTTTCAACCGAAGCCGTGGTATAAAAGATGGCCCCACAGCCTTCGGACTTTTTTTGCCATTGCCAGGCACCTTGGCTGGCCTGTCCGTCGTGATTAACCATCGCGGCGGGCAGGCATTTTGTTTATAAGGTTAAGGATTACGGATTAGTTACGGATATACGGATCCATATATCCGTAAGCGATCAGTAATCCATAGCCCCTTTAAGCCCTCTAAGGCACTTGCCCTCTCTTGACTTATGTGATAAAATTGCTACTGATTTATATCGCGAAAATAGACGCGGCTACTGCAACGCGAAAATAGACGCGAATTCACGTTTATGTTCGCCCGGTTTACTTTCGCATAAAAGTTCGCTTCTACAAAATATGTTTGACAAAATTTCCGTCCGCGGGGCGCGGCAGCACAATTTAAAAAATCTGGACGTGGATTTGCCAAGGAACAAGCTGGTGGTTTTAACCGGCTTGTCCGGTAGCGGCAAGTCGTCTTTGGCGTTTGATACCATTTACGCCGAAGGCCAGCGCCGCTATGTGGAATCGCTTTCGGCCTACGCGCGGCAGTTCATTGGTTTAATGGACAAACCGGACGTGGATAAAATAGAAGGGTTGTCTCCGGCCATATCAATCGACCAGAAATCGGCTTCGCATAATCCGCGTTCAACCGTGGGTACGGTGACGGAAATTTACGATTATATGAGGCTTCTTTGGGCGCGCATCGGAGTGCCCCACTGCCCGGTTTGCGGCAAAAAAATTCAGGGCCAGACCATTGCCGCCATGGTGGAGCAGTTGTTAAGTTTAAAACTCGGAACGAAAATTATTTTGCTGGCGCCGTTTATTAAAGATCAAAAAGGCGAGCACCGCGTTATTTTTGAGCAAATTAAAAAAGCGGGTTTTGCGCGCATACGTTTGGACGGCACGGTTATGGATTTAAACGAGGCCGAAAGATTAAACTTGGACAAGCAGAAAAAGCATAGTATAGATGTGGTGGTAGATAGACTGACAATCAATCCGGAAGATAAAGGAAGGCTGTCGGAAAGTTTGGAAAAGGCTTTGAATTTGGGCGATGGGATTGCTAAGGTGATAAAATTTGATGAACAAAAAAACCCTCACCCCGGCCCTCTCCCAAAGGGAGAGGGGGGCTCCGCAGATATAATTCTCTCCCAAAAATTCGCCTGTCCCGACGGCCATGTCCAATTGTCGGAGCTGGATCCGCGCGATTTTAGTTTTAACAGTCCGCACGGCGCTTGTTCGGAATGCAAAGGCTTGGGCAACAAGCTGACCGTGGAGCCGGATTTGGTTTTACCAAACCCGCGCTTAACTTTGGCCGAAGGCGCCATAAGGCCCTGGAGCAAAACCACCTCGCGCCTGTCCTGGTATTCGCGCATCCTGCAGGCTGTGGCCCGAGAATACGGATTTTCCGTTAACACGCCGGTCAAAGATCTGCCCAAAAAATTTATAGATGTAATTTTATACGGCACGGGCGGACAAAAAGTAAAAGTTATCGGTGAATTTTCAAGCAGAGACGGCGAATTTGAAATGAACACGGCTTTTGAAGGAGTCATCCCGAATTTGGAACGCCGCTACGGCGAAACCGATTCGGAATATATGCGCAGTGAAATAGAAAATTATATGCGCGTGCGCAAGTGCCCTTCCTGCAACGGCAAGCGCCTGAAACCTGAAGTTTTAGCCGTGCTCGTCGGCGGAGTCGGGATTGTGGACGCTTCGGCCATGAATATCCAGGCGGCCTTTGATTTTTTTAAAGATTTAAACCGGACTTTAAATCAAAAAGATTTGGCCATTGCCAAGCAGGTGCTTAAAGAGGTGGGCGGCCGGCTGTCTTTTTTGCTCAACGTCGGTTTGTCATATTTGTCGCTTGACCGCGCGGCCGACACTTTAAGCGGCGGGGAAGCCCAGCGCATTCGTTTGGCCACGCAAATCGGCTCCGGCTTAACCGGCGTCCTCTATATATTAGACGAGCCGTCCATTGGTTTGCATCAGCGCGACAACCGCAAACTTTTACAGACATTAAAAGATTTGCGGGATTTGGGCAACACGGTAATCGTAGTGGAGCATGACGAAGAAACTATCCGCGAGGCCGACTGGGTCGTAGATATTGGCCCGGGAGCCGGCAAGCACGGCGGGGAATTGGTGGCTGAAGGCACGCCCGCGCAGATCCAAAAAAGTTCCAAAAGTTTAACCGGCCAGTATTTGGCCGGCAAGGAATTTATAGAAGTGCCCAAAAGAAGGCGCGCGGGCAACGGCCGGAAGCTTTCAATTTTTGGCGCCGCGGAATTCAATTTAAAAGATATTAACGTGGAAATTCCGCTGGGGAAATTTGTCTGTGTTACCGGCGTATCCGGCTCGGGCAAATCCACTTTATTTCATGATATTTTAGCGCGAGCGTTGTATAAATATTTTTACAACAGCAAGGAACAGCCGGGTAAGCACAAAAAAATTCTGGGCGTGGAGCATATAGACAAAATTATCAATATCGATCAAAGTCCAATTGGCCGCACGCCGCGCAGTAACCCGGCCACTTACACCGGCCTATTTACCCCGATTCGCGATATTTTTGCCGATACCAAAGAAGCCAGAATGCGCGGCTACAAGGCCGGGCGGTTTAGTTTTAACGTTAAAGGCGGGCGGTGCGAAAAGTGCGCGGGCGACGGAGTAATTATGGTGGAGATGAATTTTTTGCCGGACGTTTACATAACCTGCGAGGAATGCGGCGGCAAGCGCTACAACCAACAGGCTTTGGAAATTCATTATAAAGACAAAACTATTGCCGATGTTTTGGAAATGACCGTGGACGAAGCCAAGCTATTTTTTGCCAACCTGCCGCAAATCCACAAAAAACTGGAAACTTTATCGCAAGTCGGTTTGGGCTATATGTGCCTGGGCCAAAACGCCACCACCGTTTCCGGCGGCGAGGCGCAAAGAATAAAACTTGCTACGGAACTTTCCCGCGCTTCTACGGGACGGACTTTATATTTGCTGGATGAACCGACCACCGGTTTGCACTTTGCCGACGTTAAAAGATTAATCAACGTATTAAATAAATTGGTGGATAAAGGCAATACGGTTGTAGTCATTGAACACAACCTCGATATGATTAAAACCGCGGACTGGCTCATTGACCTTGGCCCAGAAGGCGGAGACAAAGGCGGCCAGCTTGTCGCTTTTGGCACCCCCGAAGACCTGGCCAAAGTCAAAGCCAGCTACACGGGGCAGTATTTGAAAAAGGTTTTATAAAGGTTTATTTAAATAATAAATCCGTGATGACGAAAGAGAAATTTATAAAACCAAGATACGGAAGTCATTCGATTGCGGAGATTGTACCGTCTATTCAAGCTTTGTTCGGCGTGCCTACGGACAGAGAAGTTTTTCCGTTTATAAAAAATGAAATTGGAAAATACGACAAAGTTATTTTATTTATTGTAGATGGTTTTGGTTTTAATCATTTCCAAAAATACAAAAAGCGGTTCCCGTTTTTAAATAAGATGTCAAGTGCCGGGAGTGTGCATCCGATTACTTCAGTATTTCCATCAACAACTGCCGCCGCTGTAACTACCGTTCACACCGGCTTAACACCCCAAGAGCATGGTTTGCCCGAATGGTCGGTGTATTTTGAGGAGTTGGATGAAGTTATAGAGACTCTCCCATTTCGCCCTTTAAAGACAAAAGGTCAAGATACTATGTTAAAGCGAGGCGGAAAGGCAGGCATGCTGTTTAACGGGGGGACTCTATATCAAAAACTTAAATCTCAGGGTGTAGAATCGTTTGTTTTCATGCCAAAAGATTTGGCCTATTCCGCTTATTCAGCTGCCGTGCAAAAAGGCAGCAAAATTGTTCCTTTTAGTAGCGTTCAGGGCTTAGCTAAAAAATTCGCGTTTGTTTTAAAAAATCATAAAGGCCCGGCTTACTTTTTTGTGTACTGGGGAGAGATTGATAGTGCCGCACATCATCACGGACCTAATAGTCTAGAGCACAAACAGGCAATAAATAAATTTTTTGGAACATTGGAGAAAAAGTTTTTTAAAAAGATTAAGACGAAACTTTTTAATAATACCCTAGTGATGTTATCTGCTGACCATGGCCAAATTAATGTTAATCCAGAAGATACGATTTACCTAAATAAGTATCCTGAGCTAATAAGAAATTTTGCAAAAAGCAGGAGCGGAAAAATTATACCGCCGACTGGCAGTCCCCGGGACATCTTTCTTCACATAAAACCAAAAAAGATAGAGGAAACCATTAAACTATTGCAAAAGTTGTTGGGGAATAAAGTTGAAATATTAAGAACATCAGATGCATATAAGAAAAGGTGGTTTGGTATAAATAAACCCACAAAGAGGTTTAATAACAGGGTTGGTAATCTGTTAATCTTGTCCCGAAAAAATTATTTAATTTGGTATGAGCATGTGCCCGGGAAACTATTTAAGCATAAAGGGATGCATGGTGGAGCCACGGAAAAAGAAATGACAGTTCCGTTGGCAATGGCAAGAATGTCTGATTTGTAAAAAGTTATGATTTTAAAAAAGCACCCTCGCGGGTGTTTTTTAGTAGTTGTTCATTATTTCGGTTGCGTCATAGCCAAGATCTTCTGCCAGTTTTAATATTTCGCGTAAAGCTATTTTGTAAAGGTGGTTTGGAATTGTAATGTATTTTCCGCTTTTTGGATCAATCGCCTGCGCGTGGCTGCCTTTTCCGGATGATGTATTGATTATAAAACCGACTTTCTGTAAAGCTTTTAGTAAACGCCTCTGCCTTATATCCGAAGGCAGTTTAGGTGGTAGCATATATTTTAGCCGAGTATGTTTGTTTGGGTTTTTCGGCAACTTGTGAGGACGGTAGTTTTGGCAAGCCTTCTAAATTAATAAGATCGGGATTACAATATCGCGGCGGAATGCCGAAAGCCGTAAAAATGGCGTCTTTAATCATCAGCTCAAGTTCCTTTTGAGTTTTGCCCGTGGTAAAAATAGTTCCCCGCGGGTAACCTACCGATTGAGCGAAAAAATAATGTTCGCCTTCTTCGTTTACTTCCTGAACCTCAAACTTAATACCGCGATGCCTTAGCTCAATTAAGAGATCGCTGATTTTTTCCTGCGCTTGGGCCGGTGTTGCCAAATGGGATTTTATTCTTTGTATAGTCCTTTTCATGAATCAATTCTACCATATTTATCTGTTCCTAACAAAACCTAAAGAATTTTTATCATTTTGAGATGGCCTTTTTATGTTATCTCTTGTTGATAACCCAATTTTAAAAAATATTTTCATTGATAGGTAAAATTAAGGAATAATCTTTAAATATTGACTATTTTAATATTTCTTTCTAATTTATAGGATTTTTTGACAAACTTTTTAAATAAGTGTTATTATAAGAATAAGTTTTTTATAATTGGCATAAATATAAACAAATAATATAAAAAGGAAGCTCGAGAAGCTCGCTTAAGGTCGGGCTTCTTTTTTGTTTGCCCGATTGTAATTCCAACGATTTGGCCTTTTTATGGCTTTGCAAATTACAGAAAAAATTGAAAAAGAATTGAGTCAAGCTGGCGGAGTTTCCATAATCAGTTTGGTGTATGATTTGATCCTCTACGCCCATACTGTTCGGGCTTCTGATATTCACTTGGATCCTACCGAAAATTTTTTACGAGTGCGCATCCGCGTGGACGGCGAGTTACAGAATTCTTTTAATTTATCTAAAAGTATTTACCCGGAAATTATTTCACGAATTAAAATTTTATCCGGCCTAAGGACCGACGAGCACCAGTCCGCCCAGGACGGCAGGTTCCGTTTGAATTTGGAAGGGCAAAACCCGCTTGATGTGCGCGTGTCCATCGCCCCGACTTATTACGGCGAGAACGCGGTTTTGCGCCTGCTTGCCGAGAGGGCGGAAAATTTTACTTTGGAAAGTTTGGGTTTCAGCAAAGCCAACCGGGAAAAAATTTTAAAGGCGCTAAAAAGACCGTACGGAATGATTTTAGCAACCGGTCCCACGGGCAGCGGCAAAACCACAACGCTTTACACCATTTTAAAAATGCTTAACACGCCGGAAGTTTCCATTATCACCGTTGAAGATCCCATAGAGTATGCCATAGAAGGTATTGAGCAAATTCAGGTAAATCCGCGCACCGGCTTAACCTTTGCCCACGGCCTGCGCGCGATTTTGCGCCAGGACCCGAACATTATTATGGTCGGAGAAATCCGCGATCACGAAACCGCGGGCATTGCCATTAACGTAGCTTTAACCGGGCACTTGCTTCTTTCCACTTTGCACACTAACGATCCTGCTACCACCTTGCCGCGGCTTTTGGATATGAAAATTGAAAGTTATCTGGTAGCCTCAACCGTCAATGTGGTTATTGGCCAGCGGTTGGTGAGAAAAATTTGTAAGAATTGCAAAGTAACCGAAAAAATTACCGAAGCTCAGGCCAAAAGCCTGAATGAATTTCTGGTCGGGCCGGATTTAAAAAATCTAAAAATTTTATACCGCGGAAAAGGATGCGATAGCTGTAATTTTACCGGATTTTTGGGGCGCATCCCGTTGCATGAAGTGTTAGTGGTTAACGAAAAAATTAAAGAAGCCATATTGCGGAAAACAACCTGCGCGGAAATTAACACTTTAGCTAAACAGAACGGCATGGTGAGTATGATGGAAGACGGACTGGAAAAATCCCTACAAGGGATAACAACAATTGAGGAAGTTTTAAGAGTCAGGCATGAATAGATTAAGTTTGTAAGAAGTTGTAAGGCAAAACAAATTTTACCGGCCGCCCCGGCCTACTCCAACAAATTACCATACCGGCTGCCGCAACCTAAAATAAAAAAACCAAGAGTTTAATTTATGTCAAAATTTTCCCAAAAGGAACAAATTTTATTTGCCAAACGGCTGGGATTTTTAATGAAGGCCGGAGTGCCGATTTTAGAAAGCTTGGTGCTTTTAAAAAAGCAGATGAAATCCAAAAATGCGAACAAAATGTTTGAAAAAATTATTTTGGATGTTTCCGGAGGCCGATTTTTGTCGGCTTCACTGGAAAAATTTCACGGAACGTTCGGGGATTTTGCCGTGAATATTATAAAAGTGGGGGAGCAGAGCGGAATACTTAGCCAAAATTTGGATTATTTGGCGGAGGAGTTGAGGAAAAAACAGCAAATGCGCCGCAAAATAATAGGCGCGCTTTTTTACCCGATTTTTATTGTTGCAGCAACTTTAGTTTTAACGTTGGTTTTGACGATTTTTGTTTTTCCCAAAGTGTTGCCGATTTTTTCCAGCGTTAATCTTGATTTGCCCGTCAGCACAAAAATTTTAATTTTTGCCAGCGATTTTTTAATCAAATTTGGCTGGTTATTGGCTATCGTTTTAATAGTGGTATCCGCAGCAGTTATTTTTTTTATGAAACGCCCAAAATTTAAAATGTTGGTAGAGCATTTAATTTTAAATATTCCTTTGGCCGGCGGTATTTCCCAAAATTATTACCTTTCTAACTTTTGTCGGACTTTGGGGCTTCTTATAAAGGGGGACTTCAGGCTGGACGAGGCCATCAGAACAACAGCAAACGCGACAGAAAATCTTGTCTATCGGAATGAATTTCAAAAGTTGGCGGTTTTTGTGGACAGGGGCGAAAAAATGTCCGCCTACTTGGAGAGCAATAAAAACCTTTTTCCCATAATGCTCGGCCATATGGTGGCTATTGGCGAAGCATCGGGAAATTTGAGCGAGACTTTTTTGTATTTGGCCGATTTGTATGAAAGCGAAGTTGACGAACTTACAAAAAATTTGTCCGGGATGGTTGAGCCGGTGTTAATGGTCTTTATGGGTTTGCTGGTAGGTTTTGTGGCAATATCCATTATTACGCCGATTTATGCCGTTACTCAAAAATTGCACTCGTAAGTAATTGCAGATTGATGATTAATGATTTTAGATTTAAAAAATTGCCAATGGGATTTACTCTGATTGAAATTTTGGTGGTATTGGGAATTTTGTCGGTAATAGCCATGTTTGGATATTTAGTTACGATGGATTTTTACAAAAGTTACGCATTTAACGCGGAGCGCGATACCATTGTGGCGATTTTACAAAAAGCCAGAAGCCAATCGCTCGCCAATATTAATGAGTCCGTTCACGGCGTGCATTTTGACCCGGCGCAATATGTAGTTTTTCAGGGTTCGGTTTACAACAGCGGTGATGCTTTTAACCAGGTCATCCCGTCTTCTTTTTCCGTAACTCACAACGGCGTTGCCGATGTTGTTTTTGCCCAGCTTTCCGGGGATGCCGGTCCGAGCGGCAGTTTAATTTTGAGCGACGGGAAAAGATCAACAATAATATCCATAAACGGCGAAGGGCAAATTAATTGGTAATCGTTTGAGGGGCGCCCTCTGGGGCTGCCCCAAAGGGCGTCCCTCAAGAAAAATGTTTAAACACTACAAAATGAAGAAAGGTTTTACGCTGATTGAAGTGCTGATGTACGTAGGCCTTTTTACTTTGTTGGTCGGCACTCTGCTTGGCATAGCTTATCTAACTATAGACAGCACGGACAAAATTAACAAAAAAATTGTGTTACAGCAGGAAGCGGATTTTATTTTAAGAAAAATTGATTGGGCGCTAAGCGGGGCGGAATCGGTAACGGTCGGGCCAAAGCCTTCGAATATGTCCGTAACCAGATTTTCAAATCCAAACACGGTTATTTTTAGCCAAAACGGAAATTTTGTTGATATAAACAGTGGTCTTGGGCAAATGGATTTGAATAGTTCCAATACTGTTGTATCAAATCTGACTTTTATAAAAATTCAAACAGGCTCCGCTCCCACGGAAATTGAGGTAAATTTTAACCTGGCGAATGTCATTAGTCCTTCCGACAGCCAAAATTTTCAGCTGACTAAATATTTAGAACAGTAGGGTATTTGTATGGTTACTAGCAAAGTTGACAATGCAGAACAGCTGGAAGTAGCTAATGGCTATATTGCCCTAATGTCGGTAATTATTATCTCTCTCTTGCTCATAACCATCACCGCGGCGTTAAGCTTTGCTAATTATTTTAGCAGGTTTAATATTTTGGAAAATGAGTTCAAAATAACCGGCGAGAATTTAGCCACCGCCTGCGTAAATTACGCCAGAGCCAAACTTATGGGCGACCCAAACAATTACGCCGGTAATGAATTGTCAGTGCCGGTCGGCGATGATGTCTGCTCTGTAATTTCCGTAGTCCCGACCGGAAACGTATGGCCAAAGACCATTAAAACCCAGGGAATTTATCCACGTAACCGGATTCAGGAAAGTTATACTAATTTATCCGTAGTCTTAAATAGCGATTTTACCGTAAATTCTTGGCAGGAAACGCCAAATTAAATAATAATTTTTTGATAATAATTTATTATCGAAAAATTTTTAAAATCAAAGGTCGAATTAATAAACTAAATTAAAAAAAATGAATAAAAATTTAAAAAAAAAGCAAGGGTTCACGTTAATTGAAATTTTGGTGGTCATCGGAATCATCGCCGTATTAGCTTTGATTGTTTTAGTAGCTATTAATCCTGCGCGCCAGTTTGCCCAGGCCCGAAATACACAAAGGACTTCCAATGTGGAAGCCATCTTAAACGCCATTGGACAAAATATGGCGGATAACAAAGGTGTGTTTACCTGCTCAACGGCCATAAACGGCCTCTCGGTTGTAAATCCGGTCCCCAGTCCATTAGCGACTACCACTCCGGCCACAGGCGAACGTATTTGTGCGGGTTCTAGTTGTTCCTATACGGGTCCAAAGATTGATTTGAGCTGCTTGGCTCCGACTTACATTCCAACGCTACCTTCGGACCCTAGTTTAGCTTCGATAACCTGGAACTCCACCAACTATGATACCGGCTACCAGGTGTTTCAGGATTCTAACGGCAGAGTAACTGTTTTTGCCCCTACGGGCGAACCAAGCGTCGGCAACGGCACAATTCAAATTACCCGTTAGTTTTGATTTAAAAACTCCCCCGCAAAAAAACGGGGGAGTTTTACATCAGGTTCTGAGTAAAAATGCCGGATTGCAAAAAAATAAGGAGCATTAATCAAGGAGGCTTTTTAACGCTGGAAATTATTTTGTGCATGGCGCTTATTTCCCTATTTGTATTCGGTATTTTTGAGTTGGCTTTTAGCAATCAGTATATGGCCCAAGACAGCGAAAATAGCGCTTACTCTTTGCAATTGGCGCAAGCCGGTATGGAAAGCGCGCTTGCCTCAGGTTTTGATTTTACTCCGCCGGCCGATGTTATTGACGGAGGATTTACCGAACATTTGCAAACTGATTGGCTTTCCGATTACAGCAAGGAAATAGACAGCAAAGTTAGTTATACTACTTCAGGCAGGCCGCTTACTACGGAATTAACCGGCCTTGTTACCGACTGGCAAAACGCTTTGGGCAGGGATACCTGCGATTTAAAATTTTCCGGCAACTGGAAAAATCCGGTATTGCGTGGGACGGTCAGTACCGGCGCAAACAATCCGGCAACGGATGTCGATGTCTTTGACGGCAGAGCTTATGTGTCAACCAACGGTTCCACGGCGAGTATGGCGGATTTTTTTGTCGTGGATGCCGCGGACTTGGATCATCCGAATATTATTAAATCGATCAATACCGGTCCGGGTTTAAATTCCCTTCAGGTTGCGGGCGATTATGTTTTTGCCGCCAACTCCAGCATTAACGGACAACTGCAAATTATCAAAATTTCCGATCCCAATAACCCGACGGTGATGCTTAATGTTAAATTTGCGGACGCGGCCGGCGGGGGAGTGGGCAACAGTATTTTTTACGCGAACGGCAAAGTTTACATCGGCACGCCAAAAAATGACGGCCCGGAATTTTACGTTTACAACGTCAGCAATCCTCTGGCGCCTCAATTTTTGGGAGAGTTTGAAATCGGGAGCGGAGTGAATAAAATTTATGTTTACGGGAATTACGCTTATTTGGCCACCGGAGATGTAAACAAATTTAGGATTTTAGATGTCAGCAACCCGGCAAACATAAAAGAAGTCGGCGATTTTAGCGATGTCGGAGGCACGGCTCAAAGCGGGGAGTCAATTGCAATGCTTGGCGGTCAGGCCATCTTTGGCCGCGCCGGCGGACTGCCCGGAGACCACATTCCCGAACTATATTTACTGGATGTCACTAATCCGCAAAACATCCAAAATTTAAATTCCGCGGATCCCAATATGAGCATCAATGATATTTTTTTGCGCGGCGGCCTGGCGTTTTTGGCAACCAACAAAACCGGCGGGGAATTTCAAATTTACAGTTATTCCAATAATCAGCTGGCTACTTTCTCTTCCGCACCGCTTCCTTCCCCGGCCTTAGCCCTTGACTGCGAAGGTGAAAATTTTTTCCTCGCCCTGTCCGGCGATCCCGCTCTTCAAATTATTTCCCCCAGCAATTAATTAATAATTAATAAACGACTTACTAAACGCACGGTCGTGCGTTTAGTAAGTCTTACAATCAAATTATGTCAAAAAAATATGGTTCATTGAGTAGTTTTTTGCTAAGATCTATCGGCGAAGCCACCGGATTTTTTAGCTGGCCTCCTGAGGGCAGTAGAGAATGGATATGGCAACAAAAGCATAACGGCAGATCCATTACTAATAGGCTGTATGGTATGCGACGACAAGGCTTGGTAAAGAAAACAGCCAAAAACGGAAAAACATTTTTTCAACTGACAGCTAAAGGCGAACTGAGATTATTATTATCCAAGGCCGCGCTAAGCAAGCCTAAGAATTGGGATAAACAATGGAGGATGTTGATATTTGATATTCCCGAGGATTGCCGTGACCAGCGCGACAGTTTAAGACGCTTATTAAAACAATACGGATTTATAAAGTTACAAGCCAGCGTTTTTATCCATGCCTATCCTTTGAACAGGGAAGCAATCAGCTATCTAAAAAAGAGCGGTTTGATAAAATACATACGGATCATAAGGGCGAATGAAATCGACGATGATTCCGATTTGCGAAAAAAATTTGGTTTTTCGAAAAATTAATAAAGACTTATTAAACGCACGGCCGTGTATTTAATAAGTCTTAGGTTGTAGTTACGTAATAGGAGTTATTTTTTATTTTCCAAATAAATCAGGCTGATGATTTTGGTGAGGTTGATTGCTATTAGGCCGATTAATAGCCAGTAGTCTATGCTGTGGGTTATAAAGAGCTGGTATAAAATTCCCAGGGAGAAAATTATGGTTCCGGCGATTAGGCCGGCGCGGTTGGCAAGATTTTTGTGGAGGATTGCGCGCTCATCCTGGTTTTTGCCTTCGCCGACAAAAGACATTGCGACAACATAAACAACCAGCGCGGCGGAAAGCCCTATCATTTGGTGCATGCCCATGGTTTGAGGCCTGCCCATAGTCAGCGAACCGGCAACAAGGGCGATAAAGACAAGAAGTAAGAGATAGTAAATGATATTTTTCATATTTGTAATTTTATAGATCCCTCGCCCGACTTTGTGTTGCTGTTAAGGGCTCGGGATGGTATTGCTAGGCAATATCATTTTAACATAAATAAATCTTCAATCATAACTTTTCCGCCGGAGGCGGACCCGCCTTTGGCGGAGAAAAATTTTGCCAATTTAAAAGCCAGGCCCAAACTTGGTTCATAGTTGCCTTTTTCTATGGCGATTATTGTCTGGCGGGATACACCAACAAAATCCGCAAGCTGTTGTTGGGTAATATTTTGCCTTTCGCGGTATTGTTTGATTGTGTTGTAAATCATTTTAACCGAACGTGAAAGTAAACGCGTTAAATCCGGACTGGGGGATGTCTATTTCTAAAGTATGCTCCGAATAATCGTTGGAATCAAATAAAGTATAAAGTTGGGAGGCTTGAACGGTTACGGATGGCTGGAGTTTGCCGTCAACTGTGATTTGAAGAGTGACCGGATTATCCGCCGAAGCCACCATATAAACTTTTCCGGAAGAAAAATGCAATTCAATTTTTCCGTTTGGGTTTATCAGCACGGCGTGATCTTGCACAAACTGCCAGGTGCCTCCCAGCGCGAAATTATTGAGCGCCAGGTTTTGGGGCAATGTGTAGGCTTGAGGCGAGGCTGAAGGTTGTTGATTCGGAGTTAAATATTCCAGGCGCGAAGTTTCAAAATACATTTCCGGACTTTGGATGTTGCCTAAAGTTCCGGTGGGCGCGTTGGGGTCTTTGTTTAAACCGAGCAATTCCCGAATGGCGTTTTCCGTAACATCATAATCTCCCTCGCCAAAATGCTCGTGGACTATTTCGCCATTTTGGTTAATTAAATATTCCGCCGGCCAATATTCGTTGTTGTAGGCGTTCCAGGTGCCGTAGTCGTTGTCCTGCGCTACCGGATATTTTATGCCGAATCTCTCTATGGCATCCTGGACATTGGCGGTATCTTTTTCAAAAGCAAACTCCGGAGTATGCACGCCGACAACCACAAAGCCTTTATCGTGGTAAGTATTATACCAGCCGGTTACATACGGCAGGGTGCGAATGCAGTTGATGCAGGAATAAGTCCAAAAATCCACCAATACGACCTTGCCTTTTAGTTGGCTAATGGTGAGCGGGTTGGAATTCAGCCAATGACTAATGCCGGTAAAGTCCGGAGCCGGACCGTAATTTTGTAAAGGGACATAATTTAAAGTTTGAGCCGGATTGGAAGAGGCTTGCGGTTTTAAAGCGTTTGTCGGGCTTATTGGCATTTCGTTATTAGATGAGGGCGTTGTATTATTTTGTTTGCCGTTTAAAATTGGATTTCCCTTTGCCACCAGCTGTGATTCCAGGCCGGATTGGGGAAAGGCTTGGGTTAAAGCGGCTTCAATAGTCACATCGTACTGGAAATACATAGCCACGGCCAACAATAAAATCAAAACGCCAAAAATTTGCTGGAGCCTCACGGAATATTTCGCGATGGATTTAACTTTGGTTGTAATCCACTGGCTTCCGTAAGCAATAATCAGCATAGGAACTCCGGCTCCAATGGCATAAGCAAACATAAGGACTGCCGATTTGGCCGTACTCCCTTGGGTGGCCACCAAAGTTAAAATGGATCCTAGAATCGGACCGGCACACGGCGTCCAAATAATTCCTAAAACCAACCCTAAAATTAATCCGCCCCAATTGCCTTGTCCGCTCCCCAGCTGATTGGCGGAATTAATTGTGCCGGACATTTTTGCCGTGAGCAGTTCAAAGGGTTTTGGCCAAATCATCAATAGTCCAAAAATTCCCAAAAAAGTTATGGCAATGTCGCGCAGTAAATTTGGGTTTAAATTCAGCCGGCCAATAATTGCCGAAAGAAGCAAAGCCGCGGCAGAAAAACTTACAATAAACCCCACAACAATCAGTAATGGCCGCTGTTTGCTTTGCTGTCCTACCGAAGCGCCAAGCAGTATCGGCAACATCGGCAAAATGCACGGCGCGGCAATGGTTAAAATTCCGGCCAAAATAGCGAATAGTATTTGTATGATCATAATTGTATACAAGTAGTTATTTTTGCATCATATCGCCGCTTGACGTGGTCATCATTCCGTCTTTGGGAGGCACCCCGGCCGTATTGCCGCCCTCCATCATGGTGTTTTTGGATCCGGTAGCATCATTCATCATTTCGTCTTTTTCAGGTGCCATGCTCCCGTTGGTGCTTGTGTCGTGCATCATTGTGCCTGAATCCTGATTTTCCGTGGCGGCCGGCTGGCCTGTTTGCGCGGCCTTTTTATTGCAGCCGGCGGCCAAAAATCCCACTGCCGCCAAACTAACGGCTAAATATTTAATTTTCATATTGGTTTCCTTTTGAGCCATCTAGTGTGGCTTTAATGTTGTATATTTATGCTAACAAATAGTAAATTTAATGTCAAGTCAACTTTACATAAGAAAAAGCGCGTAGCGTTTCCGTGTTCGCGTTTTTTGCTTATTCAATTTTGACTTGACAAAATTTGTCTATTTGCTAAAATATAAATACATTCGGCATTAGCCACGGCCCTCGCTCGCAAGAGCGGGGGAATTTTATTTATACAATTCCCAAAAAGCCGTCTGCACTTGGTTGAAGTCATCAACCCCAACTTGACCGAGCTGGCTTGATAGGCGGCGATAGTCAACGGTTCTAATTTGATGCAGACAAATCCACATATCTTTGCCCGCGTAGTTAATTTTTACATACCAAGTACCATCGCGGCCTTTAGTTGTTGTTGGGGCAACTAGAAAAAATCCATGGGTTAATTTTTTTAGAATAAGCGCCAGCCTTGAGAATAAACGGCTTTTTCCGTTGATTTCCGACCCAATATTTTCGCCGAAGCTCAGCCACTATAAATCACGCTCGCGGACTAAAGGAGGTTGTGAGGAAATATCATGGAGCCGTTGTTTAAGTTTTATCCATTCTAAAAATTTTTTGATCATGGGTTTTCAAAAAGCCGTTGCTCCATTTGGACTGCCCAGGCCGGTTGGGCCGTCGTATTTGGTTTTGCCGGTGCAGAGATAAGCGGGCGAGCATTCGCCGTTTGATCCGCCAACTACATCATGTAAATTGGATTTTGATCCTAAATTATAGGGCAGGCTGCTTGGTTGCCCCGAAATATTGCCTGAGAGCGCGTAAACAGCGGCAATCAGCGGCGATGCCAAAGAAGTACCGCCCACGGTGAACCAGCCTTTTTGATTTTTGGGGCTGGTTGTAGTGTATATCGCGACTCCCGTGGACGGATCGGCCACGGCGGAAACATCAGCCACAGTCCGGCCAGAGCATTTTGCGTCTGTCTGCCAAGAAGGCTTTTTCTCAAATTGGCTGCACCCAGACCCGGCACCGCTCCAAGCGTTTTCATTTTTGTATTTTCCATCAGTTCCTAAATATAGTGAAGTCCCGCCCACAGCCGTAACAAAAGGGGAGGCCGCCGGATATTGCACGCCATAGCCGCTGTCCCCCGAGGAAACGGTAAAAGCAATTCCCGGATGGTTAAAGTGCGAATCATATTTTGTCTCATCAGCAAATTCCGGGCCGCCGTAGGAATTGGAAACAGCCGCGGCTCCGGCTTTTATAGCCGCGTCAACCGCGGCCATTAGATTTGTCATATTTGGGGAAGTAGCCTCTACCAATAATATAGAGCAGTTTTGGCAAACGCCGTGCACGGTCTCGACATCTAACGCGATTTCCACTGCCCAGCCGGAGTTTGCTTTTGGCAAGGCAGAACTACCTCGCTGATTAATTTTGGCAAAGCAGGGGACTGACGATTTTCCGATGTTAGTTTTACACCCAGGCAAAATTGGCAAACCAAACTTTGCGCTATAAACATCAAGATCATTTTTAATTGTCGGATCATCATAAGAATCCACGATCGCGACAATGGGATCCCCCGCAGCTCGTCCGGGTAAATTATAAGCATTTTTTAAATCACTCGGGCTAAAACTTACGGGGGATTGGCTGACCAAAAAATTTCCCTTGGCATCGGTCAGTACATGCGCGTTGCAACTGGCCAATCCCTGTTTTTTTGCAAGGGAACAAACGCGGGAGTTATGGCTGGCGGCCGCGCTTGATATCATAGGAATAAAGAATATGGCTATTGACGCGAACAAAACAAATTGTTTTTTCACCCCGTTAGATATAATCATAAATTTTGTTTTAATTATTTTTTTGAAGTAGTGTAATTTTTAAACCGTAAGAATGCAAATATTTAACGGGGTTCATATTTTTGATTTTGGTTTCCACTGGAAACCGATGGCATTAATTTTTGAAGGAGTGCTTATAATTTTTAAATTTCTTACTACTTTTAGCAAAACTTTAGTATGTAAATCTTGTGTACCTTTAATTTTTGCAACTTGTTTAGCTAAACTTTTATATTCTTCCAACATTTGTTTAAGTTTGATAAAAGCCCTGACAATCGCGATGTTCATTTGTATTGCCTTATAGCTGTTTAAAACAGAAGACAGCATAACCACGCCGTATTCGGTAAAGGCATAGGGTAAATAACGTCTGCCGCCATATCCTGATTTTAAGATCGCAGATTGCGATCTTAAACTTGACATTCCAAATTGGAATCTCAAGTTAAAAAACTCTTCCTTTGTAAGCTGAAACATAAAATCTGCGGGAAAACGGTTTTCGTTACGTTTAACCGCCTTGTTTAAGTTGAATGTTTCAACCTGATATAATTCTGCTAAATCACTATCCAACATTACCTGCTGGCCGCGTATTGTGTAAATCCGCCGCTCAATAAAATTAGAAGAAATCGGCAATATGTTAGAAATTTGTCTGACATTTGTTTTGGACATTTATCCTCCTTTTTTTGAAGTTAATTTTAAATGTAATTATATAGTAAACAATCGTTCACTAATAGTCAACAAGCGCTATTTATTAAGTTTTGCCTTGTTTAAGAAGAATTATCCACAGGGGATAACTGGTGTAAAATTATCACTTGACACGGTAGAGTGATAATAATATAATCATTCTATGATTGAATCTGATAATATCAGTCCAAGGCAGGCTAAAATTCTTGCCGCTATAGTCAAGGAAAACTGCGAAAGCGGCCAGCCCGTGGCCAGCGGGGATTTGGTGGAAAAATACAATTTTAATATCAGCAGTCCGACTATCCGCAACGAAATGCAGGCTCTGGAAAAAATGGGCTACATTTCCCAGCCGCACACGTCGTCCGGCCGCGTGCCAACCGACAAGGGTTTTCGTTATTTTGTAAATCAGCTTATGGATCGCGTTAAGCTTTCCGTAAAAGAGCAGGATTTTTTAAAGCGAGAACTGGTAAAATTGCAAATGGCGCATATGGAAATGGGCAGGCGATTGGCTAAGTTATTATCGGAGCATTCCAACCAGGCCAGCTTTGCCATTTTTCCGGAAGAAGTTTCCACTATCGGCCTATCCAATATATTAGACAACCCGGCGCTACCCGCCGAAGACGCCAAAGAAATCGCGCAGTTTTTTGACAACATAGACGAGCACGCGGAAAAAATGATGCAGGATTACGGCAGTGAAGGCAAACCGCTGACATTCATCGGCAAAGAAATTCAGCTTAGCAAAAAATCGGACTATTCAATGATAGTTTCCGGTTTGCAACTACCCTCCGGTAAAAAAGGCGTCATCGGCCTGGTCGGCCCCAAGAGTATGAAATACGAAAAGAATTTAACGTTGATGGAATATATTGCGAAGTTATTGGGCGGGGGTGCCGCCGTGATGTTGCTGATGATTGCGGCTTCTACTAAATACTAAAATAACTAAAAATACGAAAGCGGCGAATTTAAGGTTTAGTATTTTTCGTCACTTTCGTATTTAGTAGACGATTTATGGGAAACAACCAGCAAGATGACCAAAACCAGCCCGAAGAAATAACCCTGGAAAAGCTCCAAACCGATTTTGAAAGCGCAATGTCCGGATGGAAGCGCACGGCCGCGGATTTTGAAAATTACAAACGCCGCAAGGAATCGGAAAACAAAGAACTTGTAGAATTCGCGCGCGAAGTTACGGTGGTAAAACTTTTGCCGACGCTGGATAGTTTGGAACAGGCGCTTAGGCATATGCCGCAGTTAGCTGATCAGCGAATCAGCGAATCAGCGAATCAGCCGGACAGTGAGTCTGCTGATCAGCTGATTGGCAGATCAGCTGATTTACCCTTTGCAAAAAAATACCAAAACTGGCAAACGGGCGTAAACGGCATTATCGCGCAACTGGATAAAACCCTGGAAGAACTCGGCGTCAAAAAAATAGAAGCCCTCGGCAAAAAATTCAACCCTCACCTCCACGAAGCCGTGCGCGAAGTAGAGTCGGAAGCTGACGATGGAATTATCGTCGATGAATTACAAACCGGGTTTGAATTGAATGGGAAAGTTATAAGGCCGAGCCAGGTTGTGATTTCAAAGAAGAAGAATTAGGAAGTAGGAATTATGAATTAAGGTGTGTCATCCCGGAATTTTTCAGGGCTGTGAAAAATATTCGGGATCCAGAAATGAGGGTTATCCCAGTGTTGCCGAAATCTGGATCCCGGCTCTCGGATGCACTCGGCCGGGATGACACAATCAGTTGGTGTCAAAATGTCACCAACTGAACCGGTGTCACTTTGTCACCGATTGGACTGGTTACAAATTGTAACCGGTTGAAGTGTCCTACAAAATGGGACAGTTGAAATTTCCGGCAACGCCCGCAGAGCACTGGAAAAACAAACCGGCAAAAAAGTCGTCAGCGGACAGAATTTTTTACCGAAGATCAGGGAAGTAAAAAGAATTAAGAATTGAGCGAACTACAAATCTGGTTTGATTGAATGGGAAGGTTATTAGTCCGAGCCAGGCTATTATTGGTAAAAAGAAATAATCGTATGAGTGATAAAAATAAAGAAGAACTTTTTTTACAAAGAAGCAACGATCCCGAACAGCAAGAGCGCTTGAATGAAAGGGCTAGGTTAGCCAAAGAGGCTCTTAGGTCTGGTACTATTGGAAAAATTGAAAAAGTAACGCCAGACTTAAAAGGGAAGTGGGTATGTTGTATTTCTGATGATTATCCTTTTGGAATAACTCTATTAATAGAGGATGTCAAAGAGCAAGAACAGAAAGTATTAATAGATGCCGGTCCAAAAAATATTAAGAAATGGGTTTTGGTTGATCATTTAAGACTTTTATCGGCCATTTCAGATGTCGTAAACCAACCTTTGGAAAACGACGAAGGTATAAATTAACATTTAATTTAATAAGGAGAACAATCATATGTCAAAAATTATAGGGATAGATTTGGGGACGAGCAATAGCGCCGCGAGCGTTATGGAGGCAGGGAAGCCGGTGATTATTCCTTCGGCTGAAGGAGCGAGCTTGGGCGGGAAGGCTTTTCCGTCTTATGTGGCTTTTACCAAGGAAGGCCAATTGTTAGTGGGTGAGCCGGCGCGGAGGCAGGCTGTCACGAATCCGGACGGCACGGTGTTTGAGGCAAAAAGGAAAATGGGCACGTCGTTTAAATACAAAATCAACGGCAAGGAATATACGCCGGAGCAGATTTCCGCGTTCATTTTGCAAAAAATCAAAAAGGACGCGGAAACTTTTTTGGGCGCTCCGGTGAGCAAAGCCGTGGTCACGGTGCCGGCTTATTTTGACGACGCGCAAAGGCAGGCGACCAAAAATGCCGGCGAAATCGCCGGGCTGGAAGTTGTGCGCGTAATTAACGAGCCCACGGCCGCGGCCTTTGCTTACGGGCTGGACAAAAGTTCATCTAAAGATCAAAAAATATTAGTATTTGACCTTGGCGGCGGAACTTTGGACGTTACCATAATGGATTTTAGCGAGGTTGATAACCAGGCGACGTTCGAAGTAAAATCAACCAGCGGCGACACGGCCTTGGGCGGCAAGGATATGGACAAGGTCTTGATTGATTATTTGGTCGCCGCGTTTAAAGCGGAAAGCGGCGTGGATATATCATCGGATAAAATGGCAATGAACCGCGTGCGCGAGGCCGCGGAAAAAGCGAAAATTGAACTTTCCACGACAATGGAAACCGACATCAATCTTCCTTTTATAACCGCGGACGCAAACGGGCCAAAACATTTTGCGCTTAAAGTTACGCGCGCGAAATTGGAAGAGCTGATAAAGCCCCTCATTGAAAAAATGAGAAAGCCGGTGGAGCAGGCCATTTCCGACGCCAAGCTGAACCCGTCGCAAATAGACAAAATTATTTTAATCGGCGGGCCCACGCGCATGCCGAGTGTTAAAAAATTTGTGGAAGATTACATTGGCAAGCAGGTGGAAGGCGGCATCGACCCGATGGAAGCCGTGGCCAAAGGCG